>CAZFFM010000141.1:0-9076 GCA_964517425.1 uncultured Ardenticatenales bacterium
CGCATCGGCGGCGGGTTCGGCGGCAAGCAGGAAGTGCTCATCGAGGACATCTGCGCCCACCTGACAATGGCGACCGGCCGGCCGGTGCGACTGGAATACTCGCGGACCGAGGAGTTCGTCGCTGCCACCGTCCGCCACCCGATGATCGTCACCCTGCGCACCGGCGTCAAGTCCGACGGCACGATCGTCGCGCAAGACATGCGTGTCCTCTCCGATACCGGCGCGTATGGCAACCACGCCATGACCGTCGCAGGCAATACGGCGCACAAAACGATGGCCCTCTACCATACGCCGAACCTGCACTTTCACGCCGATGTCGTCTACACGAACACGATTCCGTCGGGCGCGATGCGCGGCTACGGCGTGCCGCAGGGGTTCTTCCCGCTGGAGGTGCACATCGAGCGTATCGCCCGCCGGTTGGGGCTGGACCCGCTGGCCTTCCGGCTGCAGAACGCAGTGCGCGAGGGGGATGAGCACCCGATTTCCAAGATTTGGACGGAAGGGCGGGAGGCCCGGCCAGAAGTGATCCGCACTTGCGCGCTGCCGCAATGCGTCGAGCAGGGCGCTGCGGCCATCGGCTGGCACGACAAGTTCGGCAACGAAGCGTGGCGCAGCGTGCCGGGTAAACCACACCTGCGCCGTGGGATCGGCGTAGCCTGCGTCATGCAGGGGACGGCCATCGCCTACCTGGACATGGGCGCGGCCAGCATCAAGATGAACGACGACGGTTCGTTTAATCTGCTCGTCGGCGCGACCGACCTGGGCACCGGCTCGGACACCGTGCTGGCCCAGATGGCCGCCGAAGTGCTCGGCTGCCCGCTGGATGACATCCTGGTCTACTCGTCCGACACCGACTTCACGCCGTTCGACAAAGGGGCCTACGCCTCCAGCACGACCTACGTGAGCGGCTCTGCTGTCGTGCGTGCGGCGGAGCAGGCAGCCGCGCAAATCCGGCGCGTGGCGGCGAACATGCTCAACGAGCAGGCCGGTACGACCGTGGAGCCGGTCACGCCCGGCGACATCGTGCTGCGCGACCGGCGCGCGTTCGACCCCGATGGTCGCTCCGTCTCGCTGGCCGAAGTGGCGCTGCACTCGCTGCACCATGCCGACCAGCACCAGATCATGGGCACCGGCTCCTATGTGAGCGAGCAGGCCCCGCCCCCCTTCGCCGCCCAGTTCGCCGAGGTGACGGTGGACACGGAGACGGGCGAAGTGCGCGTGGCCCGGCTGGTCATGGCCCTGGACTGCGGCACGATCATCAATCCGGCGACGGCGTCGGGCCAGGTGGAAGGGGGCATGATCCAGGCGCTGGGCCACACGCTGTGCGAGGAGGTACTGTACGACGAAAGCGGCCAGCCCTTGACCACAGACCTGCACGATTATCACATCTTCCTGGCGGACGAAGTGCCGGACATGGAGGTGATTTTCGTGGAGACGCACGAGCCGACCGGGCCGTTTGGCGCGAAGGCGGTGGCCGAGATTCCCGTGGACGGTGTTGCGCCGGCGGTGGCCAATGCCGTCTACGACGCGACCGGCATCCCCATGACCGAGATTCCCCTTACCCCGGAGCGGGTATGGAAGGAAATGCATAGATAAAAATCTGTGGAAATCCGTGCAATCTGTGGCTGAAGATCCCGTGTCATACGGCCAAAATGATCTTCGCCAGACTCCAGTCCCAACGCCGAACCATTCAACCTGGTTGTTCTTTGTACCTCCGTGTCTTCGTGGTTTATTTGAGAGAATTGCCGCGCAAGAATATGACGGCCACACCCGGCAACACCAGAATTTGACGCGAGCAGGCTGTTGTGCTATACTCCGAGGCGATGAATACGGGCCGGCTGCTGCCTTTCGACCAGCGGTTTGCTGTGTCTGTGTCCCGGCTGGAATTCCTCTTCCCCTCCTCTACCTCTCCCTTGCCAACATCCCCGCATTGGCAAGAGAAGGGTGCCTGGGAGAATTGAATTCATGAGCTTGGAGCGCCGGATTTCTAATGCCAGCTCCTGTAGGGGGATATGTAACCACCGTGGCTTTTCAGAGCTTTCGACAATTTGTCCGCCACCTTGAAAAACGAGGCCAACTGAAACGTATTCACGTACCGGTCAGCGCAGACCTGGAGATCACCGAGATCACCGATCGGGTCAGCAAGGGGGACCCCGAACGTAATGTTGCCCTCCTGTTCGAAAATGTGACCGGCTATGATGTCCCCGTACTCATCAACGCCTTCGGTTCGGGGCAGCGTATGGCCTGGGCCTTGGGTGTAGACAGGCTCGATGAGCTGGGCACACAATTGGGCAAGCTCCTCTCTCCCGAAATGCCGGCCAGCTTCGGGGACAAGCTGCGCAAGGGCGCGGAGCTCCTCTCTGTGGCACGGGTTGGCCCCAAATTGACCGGCCAGGCCCCCTGCCAGGAGATCGTCGAAACCGCCGCCCCATCGCTGAAGTGGATTCCCATTCTCAGGTGCTGGCCGATGGACGCCGGCCGCTACATCACCCTGCCGCTGGTCATCAGCCGCGACCCGGTCAGTGGGCGGCGCAACGTGGGCATGTACCGCCTGCAAGTGTTCGACGACCAAACGCTCGGCATGCACTGGCAGATCCACAAAGGGGGCGCCGAACACGAACGGGTCGCCCGCGAGCAACAGATCGAGCGCATACCAGTCGCCATCGCCATCGGCGCCGACCCGGCCACGACGTATACCGCTTCCGCGCCCCTCCCCCCGGATTTGGACGAATTCCTGCTCGCCGGCTGGCTGCGCGGCAAACCGCTGGAGCTGGTCCGCTGCGTCAGCATTGACCTGGAGGTGCCGGCGCAAAGCGAAATCGTCCTTGAGGGTTATGTCAACCCATCGGAGCGGCGGACAGAAGGCCCCTTTGGGGATCACACCGGCTACTACTCCCTGGCCGAACCGTACCCCGTCTTCCACCTGACGGCGATCACCCACCGGCGCGACCCCATCTACCCAACCACAATCGTCGGCCGGCCCCCGATGGAAGATTACTGGCTGGGCAAGGCCACAGAACGTCTCTTCCTGCCCTTGATCCGCCTTTTCATGTCGGAAGTCGTAGACGTGAACATGCCGGCGGAAGGCGTATTCCACAACTTGCTCATCGTATCCATGAAGAAACGTTACCCCGGCCACGTCCGCAAAGTGATCCACGGCCTCTGGGGAATGGGCTTGATGTCACTGACCAAGCACATCGTCGTCGTAGACCAGGACGTGAACGTACACGATCTTTCGGAAGTGGCCTGGCGCGTCGCCAACAACATTGACGTGAGCCGCGACCTGATCCTTGCCGAAGGCCCGGTAGACGCCCTGGACCATGCTTCGCTGCGCCCCAACTACGGTGGCAAAGTGGGCATAGACGCTACACGCAAAGGCCCGGAAGACGGCCACACCCGTCCCTGGCCCCCGGACATCGTGATGAGCGATTCCATTCGCGAGCAAGTAACGAACCGCTGGAAAGAATATGGCTTTGGGGAGTAATAAATATGCAACCGATCAATCAGCCCTGGTACGTACCCCTCTGCACCGTAGCCCGCCAACTGAACACGTACGACATCCCCTACTGTGTCGTTGGCGGCGTGGCCCTGGCTCTCCATGGCATTCCAATTCAAACCCTTGACATTGACATAGAGACAAACAGGGACGGGGCCTATTTCATCGAAAAACTTTTCCAGGACTACGTCACCCTGCCTGTGGCCTGGCGAGAAGGAACGTACTACCGGTCCTACCTTGGCCGCCTGAACATAAATGATGTTCAAGTGGAAATCATGGGACAAATCGAGCGCAAAGAAAATGGCACGTGGGTGAGCACGGCAACAGCTACCGTATACACCGTCATCGTACACAATGTACCGGTTCGCGTGCCCTGGCTCGAAGAAGAAGTGCTTGCCAACATGCGCCGCGGTCGTCTGAAACGTGCCTCCGAAGCACTGAAATACTGCGATCCGCAACGCATGATACAACTCATTCGCGGCACCATCTACACGAATGTGCTTTGAGGGTTCAGCGACAGAATATCTCACCACAAAGACACAGAAGCACGAAGGCACAAAGGAAAGAACTTCTGCTCATCGCCCCTGTGGACGGGTGCGCTCAAGCGAGCGCTACAAGGAGGAAGGATGATGACAATCACATACCCTGACACGCTGACCGGAACCGTGAAATTTTACCAGCGGCACCTTTTTATTTGTACCGGACAAAGAGACTGGCCGGCCAAGATTGACATCGCCGGCGGCTTTATCCAGACCCTTGCCGAAGCAATTGCCGCACGCGCCGACGAAATGCCCCTCACCGTGAAGTTTACGGCCTGCGACGAACCCTCCGCCGGCCCCGGTTTCGACCTACTGGTCTTCCCCGATGGCATCCACTACCGGAACGTAACTACCGCGGACATTCCTGCGCTGGTCGAAGCGCATCTCGTCGGCAACGAAATCGCCGACGACCTGCACCACGAACCATTGAGCGGCTTCCACGTCTTTGTCTGCATCCACCAACGGCGCGACCAGCGCTGCGGGGAATGTGGCCCCCGGGTAGCCGATAGGTTCGAGAAAGAGTTGGAGCGCGCAGGCCTGCAAGACACCACGTTCGTCCGCCGCACCAGCCACGTCGGCGGCCACCAACATGCCGGCAATGTGCTCATCTACCCGGGCGGAACGTGGTACGGCCGCGTGACCCCCAGCGAGGTGCCCCGCATTGTCGAGCAACACCTTCTCCACGACCAACTCGTACCCGATTTGTGGCGCGGCGAGATGGGCTTGACCAAGCCGCAGCAAACGCAAAAAGCAGCCGCTCTACCCGGCTAGCACCGCAGGGAAGAGCGCATACCACGACGCACTGCGCACGACGTCGTCCAGCCGAACCTGATCCAACACCGTGTGCGCGTGGATCTCATCCCCCGGGCCAAACCCAATGCTCGGAATGCCCGCTTTGCCCATCCAATACGTGCCGTTCGTGCTGAAATTCCACTTGCCTGGTGCCGCCGGTTCGCCCCACAAGCGGCGACTGGTCTCCTGGCCGGCGACCACCAGAGCGTGATTCTCAGGCAGCGCCCAGGCCGGAAAATATTTTCCTACCGGATAAACGAAACCGGTATAACTTGGATCCTCATACTGAAGCATGGAGAGCGAAAACTGGGCGGCCTGCTCGGCGGGCAGAAGCGCCTGCACCTGGGCAATGGCCTCCTCCTTCGACTCGCCAAAGGTCAGTCGGCGGTCGATGAAAATCGCACAGGCGTCGGGCACAGCGTTGATGGACGCGGTCTCGCAGGTGATTTCCGTCACCGTGATGCGCCCCTGGCCCAAGAACGGGTCGCGGTGCAACGACGGCCCCAGGTCGCGCACGCCCTCGATGACGGGCAGCATTTTGTAGACCGCGTTGTCCCCCAGCTCATTCGACGCGGCATGTGCCGAGCGGCCTTTGGCGACCACCTGTAGCTCCACGCGCCCCTTGTGTCCACGATAGACCTGCATACGCGTCGGCTCCCCGATGACCACGAAATCGGGCCGGATTCCTTCCACCTCGACCAGGACATGGGATGCGAGGCCGTCGCACCATTCCTCCATGTTCCCAAAATAGTAAGCCGTCGTCCCTTCCAGCAACCCCAAGTCGCGGGCCATCGCCAACCCATAGACCATGCCCGGCGTCGAGCCTTTCTCGTCGCAGGCGCCCCGCGCGAAAAACACGCCGTCCTCCACCTTTCCACGGAACGGGTCCCATTCCCAGGCGTCGCGGTCTCCAACGCCGACCGTGTCGAGGTGACTGTCGTAAAGAATGGTACGCGGCCCCGAACCGATGCGGCCCAGGATATTGCCCATGCGGTCGAAGCGCACTTCATCATAGCCAAGCACTTCCATCTCGGAAGCCACCCGCTCGCCCACCAATTGTAATTGTCCGTTCATGCTGGGGATTGCGCAGATTTCGCGCAAGAACTCAATCATTGCTGCCTTGTTTTTCGCTGTTTGCTCATTGATCGTCTGAATCACGTTCATCGAAATAATCCTCCCCTCACTTGCGTATGTCCATTGTCGGGTGCGAGGTTTCCCCTTGGTATCTTCGCGTTTTGGTGGTTCGTTTTAGCACCACAGAGACGGTAAACAAATGCGGATGATCAAGGCCAGAGATGAGGCGCATGTTCGCGCAGCCGGTCTAGCAGCAGGTGCAAATCCGGCTCGGGCAGCACGATGTCGGCCGCCTCGATCACCGCGGGATTTCGCGGCCCCACCGCAACCCCGACGGCCGCCCGCTCGAACAAAGGGATGTCGCCGCTGCCATCGCCCACGGCCAGGCATTGCGCCGGCGTGACGTTCAGTTGCGTTTGCAGCCGCTCCATGACTGCCCCCTTGCCATTGTAGGGCACAAGCACCGCACACCCGCTAACGACGGCGTCATCACCATCGCCGGCGAACAGAATCTCATTGCCGATCACCGGCCCAATACCCAGCTCGGCGGCGATCAACTCGGCATGCAAGAGCAGTCCGCTGCTGATGATGGCTACGGTCACGCCGCGTGCCCGCAAAGCGGCGACCGTCTCCTTTGCCCCTGGCAGGTAGGGAACCTCACGCAATGTCTGCTCGATGATGGATCGCGGCGTGCCACGCCACAGATTCACGTCCAGGTGCAGCCACTCTTCGTACGTAATCTCGCCCCGCCGGCCCCTGGCCGTGAAGGCTTCCGCCTCTTCCTGCACACCCAGCCTCCGGTGCAAATACGTGTAGGGATCGGATAGCGGCTTCAGCGTGCCATCCAAATCGAACACGGCCAGTTTGAGCATACTACGCCGGCTCCACGACGACCGCCGTCCCGTAGGCCAGCACCTCGGTCATGTTCTCGGCCAGCTCGGTGGCATCGTAGCGAATGCCGATGATGGCGTTCGCTCCCAACGCTTGGGCATGTTGCATCATCAGATCGAATGCCTCCCCACGAGTCTCCTCGCACAGCGAAACGTATTCGTGGATCTTGCCGCCGACAATCGTCCGCAGACTGGCAGCCAACTGTCCCACCAAGCCCCGGGAACGCACGGTGACTCCTCGTACCACCCCGAGATTGTTCGCTACGCGATATCCCTCAATTGAAAACGTCGTTGTGGTCATGTTGTGATTCATGCTCTGCCTCCTTGCCGGGAACCATTTTCGCCGGCAAGATCGCCGGCGGGTTTAACGCAAAACTGTGGCACGCCGGAACAGGGATTCCGGCGCTACCCAGACGCAGTCCTGGAATCCCCATTCCGGGGTGGTGCCATTGCTCTCATGTCTCCAAATTACATCATCGTCCAAGATTCGTAACTGTTCAGGGATTGCCTTGGAAACACCTGTTTCAATCTCCTTTTTGCCACGAATACCACGAATGTTCACGAATTTTTTCTTTTTTCGTGGTAATTCGTGCAATCCGTGGCAGATTCAGGGAGGTGCTGAGCAGTTACCTAGATTCTAGCAGAACTTCGGACAATTGTCCAGTGCGCCATCAGGGGCAGGTGCCGGCATTTTCTTGCACGCCCCCCCCAAACAACTGAACGGTTTGAGAAGGCTGTTTTTGCTCTCCTCGGCACGAGGGCAAACAGACCGGGCAGCGCGCACCCACGTTTCAATCCACGCTCCCCGCGAGGGGGAGCGACGTCGTTTCTGGCAAATGCGGCGGGGATCAAGGGGTTTCAATCCACGCTCCCCGCGAGGGGGAGCGACCGAAGCATCCTCGGCTTCGACAAAAGGGATATATGTTTCAATCCACGCTCCCCGCGAGGGGGAGCGACCAGGGGGTCGCGGCGGAGTGTCCGCTGGGCCATTTGGTTTCAATCCACGCTCCCCGCGAGGGGGAGCGACGTTATCGTCCAGGGGGACGAGATGGCTGTGCTTGAGTTTCAATCCACGCTCCCCGCGAGGGGGAGCGACGCCACATCAATCAGCAATGCCCGTAGAGTGTATGTTTCAATCCACGCTCCCCGCGAGGGGGAGCGACATAACGTATATTAGAGCCGTGTCGACCCGTTATAGTTTCAATCCACGCTCCCCGCGAGGGGGAGCGACGTGGTGAGGCTTAGGCTGTAGCGCCATTTGCGGGGGTTTCAATCCACGCTCCCCGCGAGGGGGAGCGACCTCCCAAGTGTCGGTGGCGCGACCACCTACGGAGTTTCAATCCACGCTCCCCGCGAGGGGGAGCGACGTAGCCTGTTCGCCATACCCTGTCATGACCACAAGTTTCAATCCACGCTCCCCGCGAGGGGGAGCGACAGGCGGGCTATACACAAGACGAGATCGACGCCATGTTTCAATCCACGCTCCCCGCGAGGGGGAGCGACTCTACCGCCGTCTCGATGCTGTCGATCACGGCGGGTTTCAATCCACGCTCCCCGCGAGGGGGAGCGACCTCATGGTGTAGGGCTTGCGCGGGGTGTGCTGCGTTTCAATCCACGCTCCCCGCGAGGGGGAGCGACGCGCCGGCGACTGTGACTACCAGCGCCAACGCGTTGTTTCAATCCACGCTCCCCGCGAGGGGGAGCGACGTGGGAGCAGTTATACCATTCGCTCTCACAGATGGTTTCAATCCACGCTCCCCGCGAGGGGGAGCGACTTCTTAAGGCTCAAGGGATAGACCTCGAGCAAATGTTTCAATCCACGCTCCCCGCGAGGGGGAGCGACAAACTCCCTTCGTTTATTTGTGCCTTGCGAATTGGTTTCAATCCACGCTCCCCGCGAGGGGGAGCGACAAGAGAGGGTGGCAACATTGGAGGCACAAGTAGCCGTTTCAATCCACGCTCCCCGCGAGGGGGAGCGACCAACTAGGATTGGTTGGCCAAGGGGGATATATTTTGTTTCAATCCACGCTCCCCGCGAGGGGGAGCGACACAAACGGACAAAACTACTGGCACATCATTCAGAGTTTCAATCCACGCTCCCCGCGAGGGGGAGCGACGCGGAGGCCGACGAGGATATGGAGGTCGTTGACGTTTCAATCCACGCTCCCCGCGAGGGGGAGCGACTCGGGCCGGTCAGAGAGCAGTCCTTACCCAGATGTTTCAATCCACGCTCCCCGCGAGGGGGAGCGACTATCTGGCATACTGGTACTCTAACCAGATACAAG
>CAZFFM010000142.1:0-8992 GCA_964517425.1 uncultured Ardenticatenales bacterium
GGCCGTGCAAATCCTGGAAGGCAAGTTCCGCGAGGGTGACCAGGTCGTCGTAGATTGGGACGGGAGCACGTTCCTGTTCCGCGCAAGGCCGGCGGGCGAGGCCGGCTGACCGGTAAGCCGGCTGTTCGCCATTTGGCCGCGTTCGTGGTAAAATTGTAATATCCGTTCAGCTCTCCCTGGAATAGAACGCAGATGACGCTGATAACGCAGGTTGTCACTAAATTTTTGAGGTGAACTGCGTTCATCATAGGAGACTTTTTGAGGGAGTAGGATATTGATAGTAAGAACTGTCCAAACGTCGTTTTTGGGAGATGCCAAGATAACAGATATTCCGGACCAGGAAAATGTTCCCAAAACGTATAGGGGCCTCTATGCTATGCACAAATACTGGTCCAAGAAACCCTACAACCTCATAGCTAGCTACATCAAAAGATTCTCATCTCCCGGTGACATAGTCTTGGATTCCTTTTGTGGTTCAGGTGTAACAGTAACAGAGAGCGTTAGATTCAAGAGGCGTTCTATTGGCATAGATATAAACCCTGTTGCACTACTCATAACGAAAATGGGGCTGTCACGTGTTGACATCCAATCGTTGCAAAAAGAATTTGATGTTCTTAGGAAAGACACAAAGCCGATTATAGATGCGCTTTACTGGACCGAATGTCCAACATGCAGGAATACAAACACGGTCGTCACACACACAATTTGGGAAAAACGACATCCCAAAGAAGTGTGGTATGCGTGCGTGCAATGTGGGATTCGCAAAGGAGTTAAGACTGGTTCAGATGAGGACCTGCAGGCTGCGTATAGACCAACTGAACTGCCGGGCTGGTATTCTTCTGAACGATTGATAGAGAACTCACGTATTAACGCAAAAGCAGGCATGCGCGTGTCAGATTTGTTCACGCCACGTGCACTTGTTGGCTTATCCTGGTTGCTGCAAAGAATACGTCAAATCGAAGATGGGGATATTAGGTCTGTCCTGGAATTTTGCTTTAATGCGACTTTACCACAAGCCAGCAAAATGGTTTTTGTGATAAGAAGGCGGGGTAAAAAAACCGGTTCAAACAGCAAAGAAAGAGCTGAAGTAGGTAGTTGGGTGATTGGCTATTGGACGCCACCAGAGCATTTTGAAATTAACGTTTGGAGATGCTTTGAAAACCGTTTTAGGCGCGTCAAGAAAGGTAAAAAAGAAGTCAATGCCATCGTTCCGGAATCGGCTACCCGCTATTTTGGCTTTGATGATTTGTATCAAGCGACAGAAGGTTATTGGATTGAGCAAGGCACTGCTACAGACCTACCCATCCCAACCTCGACCATTGATTATGCTCTCATCGACCCCCCCCATGGCAATCGCATACCGTACCTGGAACTCAGCTTGATGTGGAATTCTTGGTTGGGTTTTGAGTGTGATTGGGAAGAGGAGATCGTAATTTCAGAGTCCAAAAGTAGACGGAAAGACATAGAAGACTATCGAAAACGGATTGCTACTTCAATTTGTGAGCTATGGCGTGTGTTGAAACCGGAGAAATATGCTTCTATCGTTTTTAATAGCTTGGATGACGAGACATGGCTTTCGCTGGTAAATGCCTGTCTAGTCGCAGGTTTTGTAATACAGGAGATTCGGCCACTTGCCTATTCTGCAAACTCGGTCGTCCAAGATACCCGCAAGCAGGCATTGAAAACAGATTTTGTCATTACTTGTCAAAAACGAGATCCACGGCAACAACATGAGGTTGAGTTCAATGACAGTGTTTCAGAACTATTTTGCATGATATCAAATTACTTGACTCCGTGTAAGAACGGAGCAGAAACATATCAGATTCTAAACCACTTATTCGTTTCTAGTATTTCGATGGGGAAGGTATACAGAGTTTCCCAGATTCTGAACCTCTTGGAAACAAGATTTACCTTTAGGGAAGGACGCTGGTGCCCATAAATCACTTGCTGCGTAAGTAGCCGTGGAGAAAGTTCTATGCCAACAGATTTCCGCACAATTGCGGATTTATACAACAGCAACAGATTCGTCGAGTTGGTCCAGCACCCAAATGGGATTTACTGGTTGAAACTGCGTTCCGTATCACGAACGAAACTGTTGCGAATGCTATGCGAGAGGATGGGGATTGACCATGAGAAGATTGAAAGCCGCCGATTATTTGTTTATGTTTATGATTGCAAACCCAATACTCGCGCTATAGATGAGTTTATCAAGGATGTATACGAACAAGAAAGAAGTATACGCCGTAGGAGTGAAGACCAACTTATCTCTGAGCTATACCAGGTGAAGGTTTTTGATTGGGGTGGGTTGTATCAGAATAGCCTTGAAAGAACTATCATTAACAACTACGTTAAGCGCATACGAGAGTGGAAAGAGCTTAACAAAGCTATAGATGGTGAAATCCATCTGAGTATGCAGGGATATGTTCGTTGTTCATAGTACAATCATTGGACTTCGATCATGATTGAAGATGTGTTCAGGGACCACCCTGCTGTCTTACCCGCAGTGGGGCTTGTCAAGAAGGTAGATTTCTTTATACACGACTTTCCATTTGATCTTAAAGTGACATACTTTCCTGGTGGATACATGCGTCAGCTTCGTCAAAATGAAGGACTACGACCGGAATTCACAGAACTAAAGGCTTTCTGTAGGCAAGAAGACATTTACTTTGATGCAAGTCAACCAGAGCGAATCCTATTTCCCGAACTTTTGGACAAGGTTTCTGAATATCCTACGCAAAGTGCTCGTGAGTACATGCAAACGTTTGAGGCAACTCGTATCCGTTTCATACGACAAACTATGGAGAACCCCTCCGGTCTCAAGGTGTGGCTCTACGAGAACCAAGGTGTTCGTCGCTTTGATGCTGCAAATCGGTTCTTTCTGATTCTTGTCGACCTGGACAAACTTGAAGACAGTTGGAAACTAAAGCGTAACAAGAAGCTGTTGAAGGATTCCATTCATGCTCACCTTGAGGCGATGCAACCGGGTGACACCGAAAGTATGAAAATGAGCTTCGACTGGCAGGGTAATGTGTATGAAACATTCTCTGACATTCTGTTTGTTGTAAGGGGTTTTTCCCAAGATTGATCCGAAAACAGCTAGGCATAAGAATGATAGGCCTTCTAAAGGGAGTAAAAATAACTGATGATGAGATTTGATCGTTTTACCGAACGGGCACAGGATGCCATCGCTCGTTCGCAAGAGATTTTGATGCGCTACCAGCACAGCCAGCTCGATATCGAACACATCTTGCTCGCTCTTCTGGAGCAACAGGATGGTTCCGTCGTGGAGGTGCTGACCACGGTCGGCGTGGACGTGGACATGATGAAGCGGCGGCTGGACGATGTCCTCTCCGCCGCTCCCAAATCATACGTGACGGGCGGCGGCATGGCCCAAATCTATGTCACGCCGCGTGTGCAACACCTGGCCGGCCTGGCCGGGCAGGAAGCAGACCGCCTGGGAGACCAGTACATCTCCACCGAGCACCTCTTGCTCGGTATTCTGGAAATCCAGCAGGGGCCGTCGGTCCAGATTTTCCAGGAATTCAACGTAACCAAAGACAAAGTACTCAAAGCAGTCGAAACAGTGCGTGGCGGCAGCAAAGTCACAGACCCGTATGCCGAAACGAAGTACCGCATCCTGGAAAAATACGGGCGCGACCTGACCCAACTGGCCCGTGACGATAAGCTCGATCCGGTCATCGGACGCGAGGTCGAGATTCTACGCTTGATGCGCGTGCTGGCCCGGCGCACGAAAAACAATCCCGTACTCATCGGGGAGCCGGGGGTGGGCAAGACGGCCATCGTGGAAGGCCTGGCGCGACGCATCGTGGCCGGCGATGTGCCGGAACACCTGATCGACCGCAGCCTCATCGAGCTGGACCTGGGTGGCATGGTGGCCGGCTCTCGTTTCCGTGGCGAGTTCGAGGAACGGCTCAAAGCGGCACTGGAAGAGGTCCGTTCGGCTGAAGGACAGATACTGCTCTTCATTGATGAAGTACACACGGTGGTCGGAGCAGGGGCAGCCCAGGGTGCACTTGACGCCAGCGACATGATGAAGCCGGCCTTGGCGCGCGGCGAATTGCAATGCGTCGGCGCGACCACGCTGGACGACTACCGCAATTACATCGAAAGTGATCGCGCTTTGGAGCGCCGGTTTGCGCCAATCTTCGTGGACGAGCCGTCGGTGGAAGAAACGGTGGAAATGCTCAAAGGACTGAAGTATCGCTACGAAGCCCATCACCACGTCGTCATAGATGATGCGGCAATCGAAGCGGCCGCTCGACTTTCGCACCGCTACGTGACCGAGCGCTTCCTGCCGGATAAAGCGATAGATCTGATTGACGAGGCAGCCGCCAAACTGCGCGTTGATGCGTACAACATGCCGGAGGAATTGCGCGGGGAAAAGGCTGCGGTAGACCGGTTGGTCGCCGAGGAAGAGGCGGCCTGGCAGCAACGGGATTACGAAGCCGCCGCCGAAGTGAAGAGCCGGCGTCTCAAGATTGAAGAGAAATTGCGGGAGAAAGTGGATGCCTGGCGGCAGGAGCAGGGGCTGGACGACATTGTGGAAACGGAGGACATCGCCGAAGTCGTCGCCAACTGGACCGGCATTCCGGTCAATCGTATGCTCAAGTCTGAGGCGGATAAACTGCTGGACATGGAAGAGGCGCTACACCGTCGCATCATCGGGCAGGATGAGGCCGTGTCCGCCATTTCCGATGCGATCCGGCGGGGCCGATCCGGCCTGAAGGACCCGCGCCGGCCCATCGGCAGCTTCATCTTCCTGGGGCCGACCGGCGTGGGCAAGACCGAACTGGGTAAGGCGCTGGCCGAATTCCTGTTCGACGACGAAGATGCGCTGGTGCGCGTGGACATGAGCGAATACCGCGAGCAGCACACGGTCTCGCGGCTGATCGGCTCGCCGCCCGGCTACGTCGGTTACGGCGAAGGGGGCCAGCTCACCGAATCGGTGCGACGCCGGCCATTCCAGGTGGTCCTCTTTGATGAGATTGAGAAGGGCCATCCCGAAATCTTCAACGTGCTGCTCCAGCTTCTGGACGATGGGCGGCTGACGGATGGGCAGGGACACACGGTGGACTTTCGCAACACCGTCGTTATCATGACCAGCAACCTGGGCACACGCTATCTGACACGCGGAGGGCCACTCGGGTTCCGCATCGGCGCGCGCGGAGATGAGGAATTGCTCAAGGACGACGAGACAAAAGACGCGCTCAAGCGTACATTCCGCCCCGAGTTCTTGAACCGGGTGGACGAGGTCATCGTGTTCGAATCGTTGACCGAGGAACAGCTCGAAAAAATCGTAGACTTGCAGGTGCTTGAACTGGCCGACCGATTGACCGAACAAGAACTGACTATTCGTCTGACCGATGCGGCACGAGAGTGGATTGCCAGACGCGGGTACGATCCGCAATTCGGGGCGCGTCCGCTGCGGCGCACGATTCAACGCTACGTGGAGACACCGCTCGCGAAGAAGATGCTGGCGGAAGAGTTCCAGGCCGGCGATACCGTCCTGCTGGATGTGGAAGAGGACACGTTGGTATTCCGTCAGGAAGAGTCGTAGGTGCGTTCGGCGAAACCGGTTGAATCTGCCACGAATTTACACGAAAAAAGGTATCTTCTCAATAATTCGGGGTGAGCAGAATGTCGCGCCCCCCTAACCCCCCAACTTTGGGGGGAATGTGCTCCCCCAGAATTGGGGGCCGGGGGGCGTCCCCCAGGTTATTGAGAAGATACGAAAAAAGCGAAAAATTCGTGCAATTCGTGGCAGGTTTTTGATGCCCTCCGGGTTTACTGGATCATCTCGGCCCAGACCGCATCCATTTTCTTTTGTGCTGTCTCCACCGCTTGACGGAACAAGGTTTTGGATGCTTCTTCATCGAGCGGTTGCAGCGGGGTCAGGGCTTTTAACTCGTCCAGGGTCAAGCAGCTTTGTAAAACGGCCAGCGCCGATCCGACGGTGACTTGGGTGGCCATGCGTATCCCCTCTTCCCGGCTCAGTCCGCCAGCGACGGCAGCTTCGGCGAGGGCTTCGATCACAGCAAAGATGTATCGTGGAGCTGCTCCGGTCAGGCCCGTGCAGAGATTCATCTGCTCATCCGCTATCTTCGTAGTTTCTCCCCACACCACAAGCAAATCCCGCACCTGCTCGCGGCCCCAGGCCGACATTTGCTTGCCAAAACAGACCGGGTTCATGCCTTGTCCGACCAAGGTGGGCGTGTTTGGCATGATGCGGGCGACCTGGGCGGTTGGGCCGGCCAATTTCTGGATGTGGTCAAGAGGGACCGCGCCAACGAGCGAAATAATAATCTGTTCTGCCCGCAGGCTTTCCTTAATTTCGGACAGCACAGGGGTAACGGCAGCCGGCGGTAACGCCAACAAGATCATGTTCGCGCCGGCTGCAACCTCCTGTGCCGTAGGTAGCGCGTCAATTCCTTCGCGTTGTGCTTGCTCTCGCGCCGCTGCGCTGATGTCGCTCCCGCGCACGCTGTAGTTCGCTGCCAACAGCCGCTTTCCCACAACCAGCCCGATTCGTCCCAGGCCAATTACGGCCACCGTCGTTATTCCTGCGGTCATTGCTGTCTCCTCCTCATTGAATGTCGCACGTTTGGCGAAACCAACCTTTGCCGGGCAGGCTGTTTGTCCTTACACCAAGCCCTTGCGAATGGCGTAGCTGACCAATTCGGTGCTCTTGTGGACATCGAGCTTGTGCATGATATTGCTGCGGTGTACCATTGCCGTCTTGTGGGCAATGCAAAGTCGTTCGGCCACTTCGCGGCTGCTCAGACCTTCCACGATGAGAACCAGCACTTCCAGTTCGCGGCGCGTCAGGCCACCAGCGTCTTTGGGGTGCTTGATTCGCGTCCCCTTGCGTCGTTGGGCCACGACCTGCCGGGCGACGTCTGCAGAGAGGTATGCGCCTTGATGGTATATGCTGCGAATGGCGTTAATGATCTCCTCTCCTCCGGAGCGTTTCAAGACGTATCCACAGGCACCAGCTTCCAGCAACGAGGAGATATACGAGTCATCGTCGTATTGTGTCAAGACGAGCACGCGGACGTTGGGGTAGCTATCTATGATTTGTCGCGTGGATTGCAGGCCGTCCATCTCGGGCATGGCGATATCCATCAAGACGACATTAGGGTGGGTCGTAGCAACCATTTGCAATGCTTGCTTGCCGTTTTCGGCTTGTCCCACTACCTCGATATCGTCATGCAGGGCCAGCAATGAGCAGATGCCATCCCGCAAAATAGCATGATCGTCTACTACCAACACGCGAATCTTATGCATGATGTTACTCCTCTAACGGCACATCGATTCGTACTTCGCAACCCTGGTAAGGAGCCGATGAAATGGAAAGTTGGCCACCGATCAAGTCCATGCGCTCTTCCATGCCAACCAGCCCCAGCCCGCGCGATGAACCAGGTTGCCACTGAACGGCTGTAGGATCAAAGCCGATGCCGTCGTCGGTCAGGGTGACGGTCAGGTGATCCGGTTGAAACTGGAAGGTCAACCAGGCGTTTCGTGCAGCCGCGTGATTGGCGATGTTGCTGATAGCTTCTTGGGCGACACGGAATACAACGGTCGCAATGTTGCTGTCTACACGGCGGACTTCCCCCTGTTTGGTGGTATGGACGTGTATGCTACCACTGCCCAGTCGCTTCTCTGCCAACCAGCGAATGGATTCCAGCAATCCGAGGTGGTCCAGCAGTGTGGGGCGCAAGTCGTGAATCAGTCGGTGGGTCCCGTCGAGCATATTGCGAACCAGGTTTTGCATTTCGACGAGATTCTCCCGGGCCCCGTTGCAGGCCGACATCTGGGTCACTGCCTCCAGGGAGTACAACAAAGCGGTGAGAGTCTGGCTGGTTTCGTCGTGCAGCCCTCGCGCGATACGGCATCGTTCGTCCTCTTGGGCGGTGATCGCTTGGTGGAGCAACTCCCGGCGCACGCGCTCTTTTTGTTCCAGGTCGTGATACAGGCGCGCGTTTTCCACAGCCATGGCGATCTGGCTGGCTACCGCGCTGAGCAGGCTAACCTCTCTTTCTGGGAACATATAGGGTTGGCGACGCCCAACGCAGAGGCTGCCCATTGCTTCTCCCTTGCTGAGCAGGGGCACGTGGACGAAGGCGCACAGGTCTTCGCTTTGTAGCAGCGACCATTTCTTGCCCCGATATTTGGTTACATCAGGGATGACCAGGGGCTGGCCGGCAGAGACGGCAATTCCGCAGGGGCTTTCGGCCAGACGCAGCTCGGCTATGGCTTTTCCGGCCTCCATGGATAGGTTCCGGCACGACAATAGCTCCAAACGTCCGGTCTGGCGGCGGAGTACGAAGATGGCACCCATGTCCAGGCCGGTCAGGCGCAAGACTTCTTCCAAAGCAGTGGCCAGGACAGCTTCCAGGTCGAGAGATTGCCCTACAGCATTCATCACCCGATTGAGAACAGTTAGCTCGCGGTTACGGTGCATTAGCTCTTGGCGAAGCATGTACTCGTGCGTGATGTCACGCCGCAATTCGACGATTGCCTGGATGTTTTTCTGCTCGTCATGCAAGGGCGAGGCGACTACTTCAAAGTATGACCCGGCCTCACCGTTGTTGGAGGGGTGGTGATGGATGGCGCGTACAGATTGTCCGGTCTCCAACACGTCAGGCACGGGACAATTGCAGTCCTCTTCCGTACAGGGCTGGCCACCGTGCACCATCACGTAGCATGGCAGGTCCGGCGGCAGGTCATCATCACCCCAGTCGGCAAGCTGGCGTGCGGAGCGGTTGGCCCATTGCACATGACGTTGCCGGTCAATGACGACCAGTGGATCATCCAGCTCTTCTATTACCGATTTCCACGGGTGGGGCATAGACTACTCACTTTCTTTGAGGAAGCATGGTACGCAAACCGTTTAGGATTGATTTGATGGTCGTGGATTACTTTGACAATGTTAAATTACCTTTGCGGTCTAATTTGACCTTACTGGCGGTCA
>CAZFFM010000143.1:0-8985 GCA_964517425.1 uncultured Ardenticatenales bacterium
TTGAGTTGTTCGACAATCTCGTGTGTCATGGGATCTCTCTTCTCGCGCCTCATGCGCACTCGCTTTCCCCGATTTCTACGCGGAAAGCTTCTTCAGCGCCCCAGTCGAGGTAGGCTGCTGGCTCCATCTCGCGGGTCGGTAGCGTGACCAGGTCAAACAGCGTGTCGCGGAGCAAACCGTTGCCGGCCTGTTCACGCCGCAGCCATTCCCCAAAGGTCTCGTCATTCAAACGGTGTGCATCGAACGCAGTCAGCAGGCGCAGTATGGCCTCCGGCACTCGGCTGGCCGGCAAACGGACGACGCTCTGTGCCAGCAGCGCTTGTCCGTCGCCCGTTCCTCCGCCGACATACAAGTGGTAGTAAGGAACGACTTGTCCGTCCACTTTCCGCGCCATCCCGCAAAGGCCTATGTCTCCAAGCCAATGGTGGCCGCAGGCGTTGGGGCAGCCGCCGATTTTGATTTGTACGCCGCGCAGGGCGGCAGTCTCTTTTTCACCCAACTCCGCCAGGCGACCGGCCAACGCCTGTGCCAGGTCATGGGAACGAGTCACGGCCTGGGCGCAGGTGGCCGCACCCGGGCAACTGACGATGTCGGCGATGTGGCCTCCGTCTGTGGAGGTCAGTTCCGCTTCCTCTAGGCGCGTGAAGAGATCGGGCAAGCGGGAGGGCGGCACGAAGCGCAGGAGCGCGTTCTGGTTGGGGGTGACGATGATCTGTTGCTCCGGCAGCTCGGTGGTCAGTTGAGAGAGCGAAACCAGTTGGTCAGGTGTCAAATCGCCACCCGGCAGATGAATGCGCACGGCGTAGAAGCCGTTCTGCTTTTGCTCCAGCACGTTGAGCCGGCACCAGCGCTCGAAGGCCGGGCCGCCAGTGGCAGAGGGTGCATCGCCAGCTCTGCCCTCTAATTCCGAAGCCGGCAGGTTCTCTGCTGGGGAGCCGGTGGGTAGCGTTCCGGGCCAGGTCGCTTTCACCAGCCGGCGCTCTTCGATCACCTGTTGCTGGAACGATTCGATTCCGATATCCTGCAGCAAGAACTTGAGGCGAGCCTTGTTCTTGTTTTGCCGGTTGCCCAACCGGTTGAACAGATGGACGATGGCCACTGCCGTGGGGAGCAAGTCATCGGCCGGAGTGAAAGGCTCCAATGCCTGAGCCGGTCGAGGGGCCGCTCCCAACCCCCCGCCGACCAGCAGCCGAAAGCCACGGGCCTCTGCGCCATTGTGGTGGGCGGCAGCCAGCGCGCCCAGGTCATGCACGGCAGCGTAGGCGCAGTCGTGGGCACAGCCGGAGAGGGCCATCTTGAACTTGCGCGGCAATCGCTGCGAGAGGGGATTGCGTAGAAAGTAATCTCCCACCAGGTCCGCGTAGGGTGTGACATCGAATTCCTCGTGCGGGCAGACGCCTGCCAGGGGGCAGACCGTCACATTGCGCACAATGTTGCCGCTGGTCTCGCGGGTGGAAAGCCCGACGCCGGCCAGAAAGCGCAGTGCCTGCGGCACCTGAGGAAGCCGGACGTGATAGATTTGTACGTCCTGACGGGTGGTGAAATGTGCCGCCCCTTGCCCAAAGTTACGGGTGACACCGGCCAGGATGGCCAGTTGCTCACTGCTAAGGCGACCACCGGCGAGGCGGACGCGCAGCATCTGTACATCGGTCAGACCCCTCATGCCATAGATACCGTGGTGCAGTCGAAGGGCTCGGAAGTCCTCCTCAGGGATATTGTTTTGCCGGCGTTGTACAATCGCTTCTGCCAACCGATCGATCTCGGCGGCGATTGAATTCTTCTGGTTGTTGGTGCGAATAGCGTTCATGGCGTACTCCTCGTGTTATGTGTGGGCCATGCTGCGTGCCGGTAAGACGGAACGCGTAGCACGGAACCCATTGTTACGCTAATTGCCAAAGGAACTGGAAAAAGCAGGAGTTGCGCCGGGAGTTGGAAACATTGTGGAAGATGAGGACGGAGGGACGCGAGGCAAATCTGCTACGAAGCGGTGTGTGCACAGCGGCGTGCGTTGATCCCTTTGCCGCGCGGCTTCTCCACAAAAAGAGGGCCCAGGAACGGAACCCTGGACCCTCGTACAGGTCTGTCATGCTTCGTCCCCGGCGCAAGTTGTGGTACTTGCGGGAACTAAGCGCACCTGGCCGTAATTACGCTACGTCGCGTATTAAGTGGGCAACCGCAACCCTCCGGCGAGGTTCGTTCGTCCCCGCCTAATACAGGTGCAGCGTGTCAATTTTGTGTCCGATGATCTACGCATGATCATCCGCGCGCCTCTCGTTGTGGTGCCCATCTTGGGCTAACATGAAGTACGTCGATAATACCACGAGACGGGGGAATAGTCAAATCAACGCTCTCTCACTCGCGATACGAAAACAGAAACGTCCACAGATAGTCCACGATACTCCAGGTCTGCTCCTCTGTGAACAGCTTGCCGAAGTAGGGCATGCCGGTGCCCATGCCGCCGCGCGTGATTTTGCCGTAGTAGACCCAACTTGTGCCACCAGCCATGGTAGCTGCGTCGGCGAAGCTCTGCGGGTCGTCGTCGAGATAGCGCCAGGCCGGTCCCCGCCCATCCCCGTTCACGTTGTGGCAAGCGGCGCAGTTCTTCTGGTACAGACCCTGTCCCATCGCCAAACGCTCCGGCGTGGTCGTCGTGGACCAGAGGTAGGCAATCAGGTCCCAGCGCTCTTGCGCACTCCAGTCGCCGGTCGGCTGGAGGAGGGCAGCGTACAGATCGCTGGGGCTCTGGCTCCGCAACGCCGCAGCATCACGCCAGGGAGCGAGTACGTCTCCGTATCGTGCGGCAAGGGGCTGTCCCCGGACGGCAGACGGCTTGCCTGCCGGATAGAACCGGGCCGGGTGCGGGTCGTCCAGTTGGTTAGCGATAGCGTTTACCTGCTGCTCCGTGGCCGTGGGTGGGTCAATCGGCATCGTCCCGTCGGGAGCCAGCACGTTGATGGTGCCCCGCATACAATAGTGGAACGGGCTGCACCAGACGTCGCAATAGAAAGTGAACTCGCCGGCACGGCCGGCTACGAACTCGACGGTTGTGACCTCGCCCGGCTCCACTCGCACCGGCTCGATGTCCGCGTGGGCGATGGCAAAGCCGTGGACCACGTCCGCGCCGTGAATGCGCAGCCGCACGCGCTCACCTTGCCGCACGATAATGCCCTCCGGCTGAAAGCCCCCCTTTTCCGGCACCTGCGCCGTGACATCGAAGACGCGCACGCCGCCGTTACCGCCGGACCGGCTCACGTACCGGTAGCCAAACACCGCCGCCGGCAGCCCCACCACAATGAGCAGCACGATCACCGCCGCAAACGTTTCTTGCCAGGATTCGTCAGCGCATGAGCGAGTCAGCGAATAGTTGACCCGCCCATTTGCTCATGCGCCCTCTCGCTCCGCGGCCCGGCGCAGTTGTCGCTCGGCCTGGGCCCGCATGTCGGCGAAGCCCTCGTCGAGGTACGGGTAGGCCATGCCCACCGTCGCCAGCCCGAAGAGCGCGCCGGTGACAGTGCGCAGCAACCAGTTCAGGCTGCCGATGGCCGTGCCGACATAGAAGCTCTGCGGCAGCACGCCGTGGGTCAGCCAGACGGCCCAGGCGTTGTACGTCCGCCAGCCCCAGGGCGTGACATCGTTGATCATCTGCGTCACGCCGTCGAAAAACATCGGCGCAAGCAGCAGCAGGTAGAGATAGGCGGGGAGTGGCTTTGGCCGGCCTCGCCGCCGCACGAGGGCGAAGAGCAAGCCCCCCAGGAAGAGCGACCAGTAGATGGCGGTCAGCCGGTGGGCGTTCCCCAGCTTGAAGCCCATCGCCGGCGTACCGACGAAGGCACGCAGGTTGTTGAAGTCGGCCCCGGCCGCCAATACCTGATTCAGGTTGTAGCTGGAAAGAAAGCCCTGCGGCCCAAAGAGGTAATACGACCGCTGGGGCAATTGGTGGCAGGTGAAGCTGTACAGCGTATACAGCGCGCGCCCCGGCCCTTCCACGCCGGCGGCCATCAGGGTGGGGGCCAGTGCCGCTCCGCCCACGTAGAGACCGATAAACAAATTCATGGTCAACAGCCAGTGCCGGCCCAACCAGGCCACAAACCTGTCGAGCAAGATGACGATCTGGCGGGTACGGCCGGTCACTATTGCGCGTTCTTGTGTTGTCATAGCGTGTGTTCCAAGTTTCTAGTTTTAGGTTTCGAGTCGTGTGTTGCGTAATACGTGATGCGTAAGGCCGTTCGTCGTGAAGTCTTTACGTGTTACGCATTACGCATTACGTTTCACGTCTTCACATTTCACGCTCCACGCTCCACGCTCACCGCTCCACGCTCATCGCCCCATCGGCGCCGTGTCTGTCGGTGCGCCGTACTTGCTGTAGGTTTCATCGATGTATGCCCGAATCTCCTTGGCCGATTTGCCCTCTTGGGTCATGCGCATCACGTCACGCGTGATGTCTACGCAGATTCCTCAGAAAAAGGCATGGGTGTCGAAGGCAATCGTGCCGTCCGGTTTCACTTCTTTGATGTAACAGTCCCTGTTGCTCTTGTGGCCCATTCCGCCGCATCCACAGTAGCAAGGGAACTGCGCCAGGTAGTCGGGGTTGGCGATCGCAAACTGGTACGCCTCAACAACCTTTGGGTCGCCCCGCTGGATATCCTGAGGAAGCGTGGATACTGGAACGAGCTTGAGTTCCACCTTGCTGCTCGACTGGCCGCTACTCGAGCAGCCGGCCACCAAAAGGGCCAGCCCAAACACCAGCAGAAGCAAGGCAAGCAACCGGCGGGTCAATAATCGGGTCACGGTGTGTTTTCTCCTCTCAAAGGGTGACGGATACATGTTCACGAAAGTATAGCCTCTCCTCAACACGCTGTCAAATCCATCTCCTGCTTTCACATCAGCGCGGCCCCCCGGTCGCGCAATGGGGTGCGCTATTCCCGGTTCTCGGCTTCGTCGCCGTCCCCTGCTTCCTGCGCATCGTCCGGCACGGCGGTCTCCGGCAAGACAGAGCCCAGACCGTCGGATTCTGAATCTTCGCCATTTTGGGGCAGGTCGGACGACAAATCGGTCTCACCGCGTTCCCCTTGCCACCACCAAATACCGCCGGCGATCATCAGAACAGCGGCCAGCGCCAACCCGCCGAGGAGTACTTGCTGCCGGTCAC
The DNA here is from genome assembly GCA_964517425.1 of uncultured Ardenticatenales bacterium. Lineage (GTDB taxonomy): Bacteria > Chloroflexota > Anaerolineae > Ardenticatenales > JAADHH01 > JAADHH01. Next base: position 5,150 of record CAZFFM010000143.1, read on the forward strand.
CCCCGACCGGCGTCGCCGCTGCCGGCTGCGGTTTCGGCTCTGGAGTGGCTGCGGCCACCTCTGGTTTCCCGCTGACGGCTACCTTCAATACCTGGCCGGCAGCCCGTGGTACCAGCCGGTAGCTGTAGATCTGGTACACGTGTTTCTGCACCAGCGACTCTTCGCCAGCCTCCCAGTCCGAACCGTCTGGTTCGACTCCCACCTCAGGGAGCAAAAGGCCTACGCTACCCGTCGGATAGTCCAGCGGCACGTCCAGAACAAGGTGGTCCTGGTAGGGCATGGAGTACCGCACCGTGCTGTAGTGGGTTCCTTGTCCTGGAGCGACGGGACCCTTGTCCAGGAACCCGCCGGGTTCTTGGACGAGACGCGACGGATCGCGGTTATCCTCAAACGAAATGTCTGTGGCCCCGTCCGGCAGATGAAAACGGAGACCTTCATGCTCGCGCGAAAGGACGGTGCGGTCGCCATCGTTTGAGAGCACAAAGACCTGCGACACGTTCACCTTCCCCGCCGTGAAGCCCAACAGCAGAACGAGCTGTTCCACCCGTAACGCCGCGGTGTCGGTGGTCGTTTCGTGGATAGCAACCGGCAAGTCGAGTCGGGTCTGGGTTGCGGGCGGCTTGACCAGCTCGCTGAAGTAGGTCACATCCAGGTAGCGCACCATGACCTCAAAGCTGCGGCCCGGCGCCGTCTCCACGTTTTCGAACCGGAAGCGGCCCTGCTCGTCGGTGACACCGTCGGTCATACCGGCCATGGATCGGCCCTCGTAGGTGTGCAGCATGAGCGAAAGGCCCGCCGGCGCCGGCGCGCCGGTGACAGCGTGCGTCACCTGTCCCTCGATAGTGATGGCCCTCCCCCCGGCCTCCGGCGTTTGGGCCTGCGTACTCAGGGGGGTGATGAACAGCCAGGCCAAGGCGAGAATGATCACGCGAAAGTGCAAAGATTTCATGGTGTTCCGGTCGTCCCCTCTAATTCGATGATTCGGCCAACAACGCTTCGATCTTCACGTCAAGTTGGGGCGGTACAATGGCCCCAATGTGGTTGCCGCGTAGCTGGCCTTTCTTGCCCACGAAGTACGTCTCCGGCACACCTTGCATGTGGAGCGTCTGCGCAATGCGGCTGCCCAGGTCGGGGCCATTCGGATAGGTGATGTCAAACTCGGCGATGTAGGCCAGTGCGTCCGGCTCGGTGTCCACGTAATCCACGCCGATGAACAGGACGCCCCGGTCCTTGTATTTGCGCCACGTTTGCTCCAGGTAGGCCGCTTCTTCCCGGCACGTCGTACACCACGAGGCCCAGATGTTGATCACCACCACCTGGCCCCGCAGCTCGCTCAACTTGATCGTCTCGCCGTCGAACGTGTTCAGCGTAAAGTCAGGCGCCATGCCCGATTCGCGTGGCCCGGTGGCAGCTTGCACCAGTCCCCAGGCCATCAGGCCCAGGAAGGCGAGGATCACAACTACGGCCGCCAGACGACCCAAGCCGGACAGCCGGCCGAACAGGGTCGGCTGTCCGGCCGTGGCCGGCTGTACCGGGTCAGGCGTCTTCATATCTGCCTTCTCCGCCGCAGTCAAGTCGGTTTCGTCACTCATCTTCTTTGCCTCCCCGCACTCATTTCTGCACCGTAACCTGGAACCAGGCCTCGGCCTGCGGCTGGCTGCGGTCGTTGTTCTCCATGATTACGCCCCGCCGCACCGTTTCGCCGCGCACGTCGTGGAAATCGGCGTCAAAGTGGGCGGTGAGGATGGCCACCTTGCCGGGGGGAATCACACGGGAAGTCAGGTCCGCCGTGGTACAGGCACAGCTTGTGTACATGCGACTGATCGTCAACGGCGCGTCTCCCGTGTTGCGTACAACGTAGGTGACGTCGGGTGCGGCCGATGGTGGCACGGCCCCCAGCTCTTGGAAGTCGTTTGCGATTTCGATCTTCGGCTGTGGACCATCTTTCGGCAGGAACGGCGGCTGGCTGGTCGAGGCGCCCATCTCGTGGATGCCACGCAATGGCTGATCGCTCACCACGTCGGCCGGATTGTAATCCACCTGTTGGGCGGAAGCCGTGGAGGAGACAGCGGAAGCCGAGGAAGAGGCACTGGAATCTGAGCCCCTGTTGCCGAGCGTGTACCACAACCCCAGACCGGCCAAGAGCACCAATCCGGCGACTACAAGGAGCAAAGGCCCCCGCGAACTTCGTGGGCTGCGTGCATTTCTTCGCTTGGAACGTTTTGATTTATGAGTCATCTTTGCGTACAAATCTCCTTATGTTCTGTTATGAAAATAGCGGCCAGTCGTCAGTCGTCAGATGTCAGTCGTCAGATCACGTAGCCCTGGAATCCCCATTCCAGGGCGGGTTGCCTCGCGCTCCACGCACATTTTCATCCTTGGTGGCGCGCGCGGCGCGGGCATGGGCACTGTTATGAAAATAGCTACCAGTAGCCAGTCGTCAGATGTCAGTCGTCAGACGGCCCCGCATGAATGACGGGGCCTGGGACGCCAACCCAGGCCCCGTCATTCCATCCGCCGCCGTCCCCCGTTTTCATCCTTGGTGGCGTGCAGCCGCGCATGGGGACTGCTTTGAAAATAGACGACGTGGTGCGTGATGCGTTTTGCGTGGTGCGTCGCTCAACGCTCTCCGTTCACCGCTCGACGCTCCACGCTCCACGCCAGTCTTCACCGGTACTGGCCTAATGATGGTGATGATGGCCCTCGTGTCCTTCACCGCCCTCCTGGGCCGGCAAGTACTTCTCCGGCTCCTTCTCGAAGGCAACCTTGCAGCCGGGAGCACAGAAGTAATACGTCTGCCCTTCGTGCTCGGTCGTGGCGGCAGGGTTCTTCTCATCCACCTCCATCTTGCAAACGGGGTCTACAGCCATGGTTATCACCTCCTTTCTGTTGACGTATTGCGTGCTTCGTTGTACGTGTCAATGCACCACATAGTTTGGTCGGATGTCCACCTGGCGCAGGCGGTTGGCGTTGGTGACCACCGTCGTCGAGCTGGTGGCCATGGCCACTTCCGCCAACACCGGGTGCATCCAGCCGATGATGGCCAGCGGGATCATCACCACGTTGTAGAAAAAGGCCCAGAACAGGTTTTGCTTGATTTTGCGGAACGTCTCGCGGCTCAGCTTGATCGCACTGATCACGCCGGAAATCTCGCCGCGTACCAGCGTTACGTCCGAAGCCTCGATGGCAATGTCTGTTCCCGTACCGATAGCGATGCCCACGTTGGCCTGGGTCAGGGCCGGCGCGTCATTGATTCCGTCGCCCACGAAGGCCACCAGACCGAACTGCTCTTGCAGTTTTTGCACCTCTGCCACCTTGCCATCGGGCAACACCTCGGCCAGCACGTGCGTGATCCCGACCGTGCGGGCAATAGCCTCTGCCGTCCGCTGGTTATCGCCGGTGATCATCGCCGTCTGCAATCCCATCTCGTTGAGGGCGCGAATGGCCTCGACAGAGTCGTCCTTCAAGGTATCGGCCACCGCCACGACGCCGGCCAGCGTGCCATTCGCTGCCACCAGCATAGCTGTTTTTGCCTCCCCCTCCAGCCGGCGCATTTCCGTTTCCAGCGGATCAGGGTCAATGTTGTGCTCCCGCATCAGCCGCCGGCTGCCGACCAGGACCGGCAGGCCATCGACGACCGCACGCACACCTTTGCCCCGAACGGCCTGGAACCCCTCGAGAGCGCCCAGCTTCATCCCCTCATCCTCCGCGCGCTTGACAATCGCCCGTCCCAGGGGGTGCTCGGAGCCGCTTTCCACGCTCGCTGCCAACCGGAGGATTGCGGATTTTGGATTTTGGATTTCGGATTGTCCTGCACCGTCCAAATCCAAAATCGG
>CAZFFM010000144.1:0-8970 GCA_964517425.1 uncultured Ardenticatenales bacterium
AAGGTGAGGCAGAAATGACTCTGCGCAAACCGATCCTCTGGCTCCTGATTCTGTTTTGTGCCGGCTGGTTGACGCGTGGGTGGGTTGCCGGCGCTGCCGGTATGGAGACGCAGCCTCCGCTCGTGAAGCGTGCTCACCAGGTGCAGGCGCAGGATGTGTACGAGTTGCGCGTCAACAGCGGGGGGACAAGCTATCTCGATACATCCGGGCACACCTGGTCGGCCGATCAGTCTTACACGCCCGGGGGATGGGGCTACCTCGACGGCGAGAACATGCCTCCCACCTCGGAAGACATCCAGGGAACCGATGATGACCCCCTCTATCAGCACCAACGCTATCGCCTGACCGGCTACCAATTCGACATTCCGAACGGGATGTATCAAGTGGACTTGCACTTTGCGGAGACGGCGTTTTACGGGGAAGGCCGGCGCATTTTCGATGTGCGTATCGAAGGGGTGACGGTCCTGTCGAATTTCGACATCTATGCGGTCGCCACACATGGTTGGGCACACGTTGAATCGTTTCCTGTCTCGGTGAACGATGGCCGGCTCAACATAGATTTTACCGCCACGCGGGGCGACGCGATGATTGCCGCCATTCACATCACCGGTCTTGCTCCGGTCGCCACCGCTACGGCTACGCCGGCGATATCGCCAACGCCCGGCCTGACCCCTTCCCCATCGGCCACAGCGGCGACCACGGTCTACTCGACCCAGACGGGTTGCCTTGCTGTCGGACCCGGGTTCGGCACGGCTGCCGCCCAAAGTGACATGCTCCTGCTATGGCAAGGGACGATCTCCTCGGCGCGTCTGCGGCTGGATGAATCGAACGTACGCGCAGCGCACAGCATTTACCTGAACGGCCAGAAGATCGGCACAGCGGAGGTGTACAATGCCTACGAAACGTGCAGCCCCGGCCACACCGTCTGGTGGGACTTAGACCCCAACGTCCTGATCAAGGGCATGAATGTCTTGAGCATTACCACAGACGCCGACCCGACCGATGACTGGGGAGCCACGAACGGGCAGATCATCATATCTGGAGATTTAGTCACGGCCCAACGATTCAGTTTTCTCTTTACCAGTGGCTATGACAACTCCACACAACAAGCCTTTGTGCAGCTACCGATCGGCTACGATCCGCTGGTCGCCACGCCCATGCTCGTGGTTTTGCACGGCTGGAACGGCTCCAGCTATGAAGGGGTGGATGTCTACTCTACGGCGGCGAACGAACGGGGCTGGATCCTCCTGGCACCGGATATGCGCGGCCTCCATCAGCCATCGCTGGCCGTTCAACACGACGTGATCGATGCGACGGCTTACGTGCAAAGTCACTACAGCGTAGACCCCGAACGTATCTACATCACCGGCTTCTCTATGGGGGGCATGATGGCTGCCGTCACCGCGGCAAAATACCCGGACCATTTCGCGGCCCTCTTCGAGGAGAAAGGGCCGACCAATCTTGCTGCCTGGTACAACGAGTCGCTGGTCACCAATCCCGGGCGGTCCGAGATACTCAAGCGCGAGATCGGGCACGAGCCGGCGGCGGCTCCCTTCGAGTACCAACGCCGCTCGGCAGAGAGTATGGCCCAGAACCTGCGCCACGTCCCTGTCTCCATCGCCCACGGCACCGAAGACGAATCGGTCCCCTACAGTCATGCCCTCACGCTCTACAATGCCTTGAATGTGTGGCAGGCCGACCACGTCGAACTGCATCCGTACACCGGCACGCACAGTACCCCTCTCCCCTTTGGGCGGGAGTGGGTACTCGATTTCCTGTCCCCTTATCGCCTGGTGCATACGCCCACCAGCCTGGACATTCGCACGGACGAGTCAAAAAGCTATTACTGGCTGGGAATCACCCAGAATGGCCTGGGCTATTGGACCAGTGTCCACGCGGAATTTGATGTCGGTACGCAGACCATTACGGCGACCGTGGATGACCCCAACCCCGCGACGATTACCTTCGACCTGAACGCGATGGGGCTGGACCCCGTGTCGCCCTATACCGTCGAGGATTACGTCGAGGCGACAGGGGACTACGTGCGCTACACAGCCACGCCGGCCGGCGGCCGGCTTTCGATTGTCACCGGCGATTACACGCACCAGCTCTTGATCTATCCGCCGACCGGCAGCGCGTTGCAGGCAGTGACCTACCGGCGCGGCCTGAACAACTACGAGGGCGCAACAGACACCTATCTGAACAGCTACACACCCAACACGAGCTACGGCGCAAGTGCCGCCCTCTCTACCAAATGGAACGCTGACTTTCGTCCGCTGATCCGGTTCGACTTGAGCGACATCCCCGCTGGCGCGTTGATCCGCGCGGCCCGCTTGAAACTCTATACGATCTACAGCCACGATGACAATCCATTGACACTCAATGCCTTCCCGCTCCTTCGTGATTGGAACGAAGCCGATACAACCTGGAATCAGGTGGCCGTAGCCACACCCTGGACGACTCCCGGAGCCTCTGCGGACGGCACCGATTACGACAGTTCGATACATTCGGCAACGACGGTGCAAGCCACCTTCCAGCCGTATACGCTGAACATGCGACCGCTCGTTGCCGCCTGGGTCGCCGATCCGGCAAGCAACCACGGCGTCATCATTCGGGGGACGGCGGCTCCCTCCGCGGAATACCGGGTTGCTTCCGCAGAATACCCTGACCCGCAACTGCGTCCCGAGCTTACCGTGAATTATCTGATGCCCACGGCGACGCCCACGCCCACTGTAACACCCACAGCAACCGCAACACCCACGGCCACCCCGACGGCCACACCAACGCACCCTGTGTGGAACGTGATGCTGCCCTTGCTGCTACGCTCTAGTTAGAAACTGGACACTGGCCGTTTCTTGTTTTTGCCACGGATTTTCACGGAAAAATCAGAAAGAATAGACGAAAATCTGTGGAAATCCGTGCAATCTGTGGCTGAAAATGCCGTGTTGTGCGGTCATAATGATTTTCGCCAGACTCCAGTTAGAAAGAGAATTTGATATGGACCTTGCAGCCTACTATGACAAATACTGGGAAACCGTAGGAGACAACTTCGATGAGGAGCGATTGGGCCTGATCGTGCAGCGGGTGAATGCGGGAGAGAACGTCCTGGAGGTAGATTGTGGGCCGGGCGTCCTGGCAGCCAAGCTCAAGGCACGCGGAGCGACAGTCGTAGGCACGGACCTTTCGCCGGTGGCCGTGAAACGGGCCCAAAAGCGGGGCATTCCCACCCAACAGGTTGACCTGGACAAAGAGAGACTCCCCTTCGGTGACGGCGCATTCGATACGGTTGTCTCCAACAACGCCATGGAACACCGCATATTTCCGGAGCGGACCCTGGACGAGTGTGTGCGCGTCCTGCGGCCGGGAGGAAAATTCCTCCTTTGCCTGCCCAACATCGGCCACTGGCTTTGTCGCTGGTGGCTGTTGCGTGGCCGGTTCCCCTACGTGCGCCATTCGCCGACCGATAGCACGCACTTGCACTTTTATGCCATACCCGACGCGATACAGTTGTGTCAGGAGCGGGGCATTCACATCGCAGAAATAGATGGCAGCGCCAGCCTTTGGGCCAAGACATTTTACCCGGCATGGGTGCGCAAGCGCCGCTTCCGGCCATTTTATACTCGATTGGCGCACCGTTGGCCGACCCTTTTCTCCCGCGACTTCGTACTGCTGGGGTATAAGCAGGATGCCACGTGATTCATGAAAACAGACCCAACCCCGGCCATGCGAAGCCTGCCGCCTCTCCAGGCTGTTACTGTTGTAGCCGCCGGCGGGACCACCGCTCTGTTCATCTGGCGGATGCACAACGCGCTGGGCCTGGACGTGCCGGCGAACGTGCTCGTCTGGCGTTTCGGCGTGCTCCTTTTGTGCGTATTCCTCTTCCTGCTGGATTGGCTGGGAGTGCTGGGCATACTTCGCGCACGGGCCACCGGGCGGCCCCTGGCGGCCCTGCTGGCCGAGGGCGCGGTCGCGTTTTATCCGGCCCTCCTGCTGGGAGTGGCCTACCTCCCCCTCCTGCGCGAGCACAGCATGTTTCTGGAAATGCTATCGGTGCTCGTGGCGGCGACCGTAGCCGGCCTTCACGCAAAATTGTGGGCGGACACGCTTGCCGGCAGCCGGTTCGTCCGACGGGCGACTTTGACGCTTCTTGCGGCCAGCGTCGCCGGTTACGCGCTCGTGTTGGGTCTCGCCTCGTGGCAGCGACACCTCGCCTTCATGTCGAATGCCCTGGATATGGGCATGATGGACCAGGTCTTGTGGAACCTGGCGCACGGGCGGGGATTCTATACTTCGTACAAAGGGTTTTCCTTTTTGGGCGATCATTTTTCTCCGGCCCTCGCCGCCCTCGTCCCCATTTACTGGCTGACCGGCGGCCGCGGCGTGCTGGCGTTGGTGCTGGCCCAAAGCACGCTCATCGCCCTGAGCGCAGGGACTCTCCTCCTCGTCGCGCGGAGCGAACTGCGCAGCACAGTGTTGGCCGTGGCTGTGGCCATCTCGTTCCTGCTCCAGCCCTTGCTGCACGAGGCCAATTTGTTCGACTTCCATCCCGATGTGTTGGCCCTCCCGTTTATGATACTCGCTTTCTATTTCTTGCGCCGGCGGCAGAATTGGGCACTCGTGACGACCTTGTTTGTGGCTCTGCTGGCCAAAGAAGATGTCGCCCTGTTCGGATTTGCCCTGGGCCTCTATGCGATTTTCGGATTGCGGCGTCGCCGGATGGGTGCGGCCATCGTCGCCGGCAACTTGATCTGGCTCGGCGTTGTCGTCGGAATTCTCATCCCACATTTCAGCGACGGCCACGGTGGATATGTGCTGTGGTGGCGCTACGGCTACTTGGGGCGGACGCCACAAGAAATGTTGGGCACGCTGTTGACTCACCCGCAGGTTGCGATCCGCCAGGTGCTCACGGCGTCGCGCGCAGAGACGCTTGGCCTGCTGCTGGTGCCCCTCGGTGGGCTGCCTTTGCTGGGAGGGAGCGCGGCGCTTCTCTTCCTGCCCGCTCTCCTGGTGAACTTCTTGAGCCAGTACCCACCCCAGGCTACCCTGCACATGCACTACACATTGCTGGTATACCCCCCACTTTATCTGGCGGCCATTGTTGGCTTGCGCCGGTGGCTGGCCGGGCGATCCGGTCCGGCCCTCCGGCGACACCAATTTTTCTGGGCCGGCTTTGTGCTCGTCGGGGGGGTGGCGATGGGCTATTACGCGAGCCCGCTGGGTCGTTGGCGGCAGCCCGAGTTGTTCACCGTGGATCGGCACGCACGCGCAGCGCAGGAGTTTCTGCAACATGTGCCGCCCGACGTGGCCCTGGCGGCCCAGTCGAATTTGGCGGCCCACCTGTCTGAACGCCCGCAGATACGATTGTTCCCCGACACCGAGGGTGCCGCGTTCGTCGCCCTCGATACGGCCACCTACAATCGCTATCCGGCAGACGACAAGTATCTCCAGACCGTCGCTGCCCTGTTACAGGCCGGCGCGTATGGCGTAATCTGGGACCGGGACGGGTTCTTGTTGTTGCAGAGCGGAGCATCCACAGAGGGGAACGCTGTAGCGAACAGCCGGCTTTACGAATTTCAAGAGGGGTTCCTCTACCGGCGGGCTTGGTGGGGCGGAAAGATCGTCGCCGACCCGAAAGCGACGGACGGCTGGGCTTTGCTGGCGCAAAGAGGAAAACATGTCCGTGGCCTGATGAGCCGGGGACCGTACCAGCAGTTTCCCCAACCCGGCTCGCGCCACGCAGACTTTCGATTGCGGGCCGGAGGAGCAGCGCTCGCCGACCAGGTGATCACTACGCTGGACGTGTACGACCCGCAAGCGGACCAGGTGATCGTCTCCCGTGACCTGCGGGGGGGCGATTTTCTGACGAACGATTACCGGGTGTTCGAGCTTTCGTTTGCGAACAGAACGGATCAGCCACTGGAGTTCCGCGTCTTTTTTGCTGACCAGACCGATGTTTGGCTTGATCGCATAACGTTTCGATAAGGTATTGGACTCTGGCGAAAATCATTTTGACCGTATAACGCGGCATTCTCAGCCACAGATTGCACAGATTTTCATCTATGGCTCCACTGAAAAAGGTGCTCTGAGGCCCGTCCTCGGGCCGATTTTCCGCACCCGAGGACGGGTGCTAGAGCTTTTTTCAGTAGAGTCATCTATTCTTTTCTGATTTTTCCGTGAAAATCCGTGTAATCCGTGGCAAAAATAATAAAACGCCAGACTCCAGTAAGGTATTGCAATGACGGTAAAATCGAAGGCAAAACGGGGCATGTTTTGGGTGGGCAGCGCTCGGATCGCCACGAAGGCCATGTCTTTTGTGGAATTCCTGATCCTGGCCAAGCTGCTGATCCCCGAATATTTCGGCCTCGTAGCTACAGCGGACCTGGCGATCAACGCCCTGATGCTGTTCCAGGAAATGGGCTTCGGCGCAGCGCTCATTTACCGCAAGGAGGATGTGGAAGAGGCTTCGGACACGGCCTTCTGGACGGTGCTGGGCACGAGCACGATTCTCTACGTCGTGGCGTTCCTGGCCTCGCCCCTGATTGCGGCCATCTTCAGCCGGAATCCGGCCGGCGCCGAGGAGGTGACCCGCATTCTACGGGTGCTGGCTTTGACCCTGGTCATCTCTGCCTTGGGAAAAGTACACTACACCCTGCTGGCCAAAGAGATGGACTTTCGGCGCAAAGTTATTCCCGAATTCCTGGGCCAGTTGGGTGGTGCGATTTGCTCACTGACGCTCGCTTTTCTCGGTTTTGGGGCCTGGAGCATCGTGTATGGCCGCGTTTTGGAGGCCAGTGCCATGACCGTTTTGGTGTGGCTCTTCTCGCCGTGGCGGCCCCGCTTTCGTTTCAACTGGCGTCTGGCCCAGGAGTTGTTCGTCTATGCCAAGCATATCCTGGGCAGCCAGGTGCTCGTCTTCTTCATTACGAACATTGACGATGCGTTCGTCGCCCGTCTGGCCGGGCCGGCCGCTTTGGGTCTCTACGGGTTGGCGTACAAGCTGTCGAACATGCCGGCCACAGAGGTCAGCCGCGTTGTGGCCCAGGTCATGTTTCCCACGTTCTCGACGATTCGGGAGGACAAAGCGGCGTTCAAACGGGCGTTTCTCACCTCCACCCGTTATGTCGCCCTTCTGGCCATTCCCATTTCGTTGTGTATCATCTTCTTTGCGCCCGACTTCATCCTCGGTGTCTACGGTCGCAAGTGGGCCGGCGCGGTCATTCCGTTGCAACTGCTCGTGGTCTATGGGCTGGCCCGCTCGATTGCCGTGAACATGGGCAATGCCATCAAAGCGGGCGGCAAACCGCAATGGATTACGGCCATCGCTACCTGGCGGCTGGTAACCATGGCCGTGTTTCTTTATCCGGCCACGGCACGGTATGGCATTGTCGGGGTCAGTGGTCTCTCGGCAATTGTAGCCATCGTGGACTTTGGCATTTCCGTGTGGATCACGAGACGCATCGTGGGAACGCAGGTCGCCGACTGGGTGCGGCTGCTCACGCTGCCCTTTCTGGCCGCGGCCGGCGCTTCCGTTATCGCCAAGCTGGCCTTTCAGAATGGCATCAACACGCTGCGGGTGATTCTGGCTTTCCCCCTGGCCGGTGCGTTGATGATGACTTCGTATGTCGTTATCCTCTGGTTGATTGATGGCAACTTCCGCAGGCTGACTGCCGACATCATCGCCTACGGGCTGAGGCTGTTGGGTCGCCTGCTGCCGGCTGTGAATTCACGAGTAAAATGAGCGGCCGCTCGTTGCGCATCGTCCTGCTTTCCAAGGTTCGCCTGAATCCGTACGTGCAACTCCTCCGGCAAGGGCTTTTGCAGGCGGGCGAAGACTTGAGTGTTTCCGTGGAACCGAATTTCTCGCTTCCCTGGCTTCTTCGCCACCGGCGCGACGTGGACGTTCTGCACCTGCACTGGCTGGAGCTGCTTTTCGATTATCCCGACCGGCGTTTGCGATTGAAGCGGGCCTTTTCTGTGGGAGCGGGGCTGCTGGCGGCTCGCATGTTTGGAATCAAACTGGTCTACACCGTACACAACCTGGCCCAACACGAGCGGCGCTATCCGCTGCTCAATGCCCTCGCTAACCGGCTCGTCTTCCGGCTGGCCGGGGCGATCCACGTTCACGACGTAGCGGCGCGGCAGGAGGTGGCCCGCCGCTACGGCCACCGGTCCGCGATTTACGTTGCGCCGCACGGGCATTACGCGACGTGGTACGCGAACACCGTGAGCCGCGAGGAGGCCCGTCGTCGGCTGGGACTGGCCTCCGATGAGTTTGTCTATCTCTTCATGGGGCTAATCCGGCCCTACAAAGGCCTGGAGACGCTGATCGCGGCCTTCGCCGCCATGCCGGACGAGAACATGCGGCTGGTGATCGCCGGCCACATCGCAGAGCCGGACTACCTTGACTCGTTGGTCGAACAGGCCGGGCGAGACCCGCGTATTCTGCTGCGGCCCGGATACGTGCCGGACGACGAGGTACAGGTGTTTTGCAATGCGGCAGATGTCTCCGTTTTGCCGTATCGTGATGTCACCACGTCCGGGGCGGCTTGGCTCGCCTTTTCGTTTTCGCTGCCCATCGTAGCGCCAAATCGCCCCCCGTTCCGAGACCTCGTTGCGGACGGGCGCGGCCTGGGCTATGACGCAGCGCATGCGCAGGGGTTGACCTTGGCATTACAACAGGCGCAGGCATTGGACGGGGAGCGTGCGCAAGCCGCTATACGGCACTTCCTGAAAAGGCATGACTGGCCCGCCATCGCCATGATTCACGCCGCGGTCTATCATCGTCTGGTGGCACCCTCAAGCTCCTAGCAGCTTGTCGGAGAAAGAATAATGGGACACAGATTCTCACAGAGAATCACAGATATTCAGGCCAAATTATCGGAAAATCTGTGTTTATCCTGCAAATCTGTGTCCTAATAAGAAAAAACAGACCTCTCCGACAGCCTGCTAGACAGCGTAGTGACGATTATT
>CAZFFM010000145.1:0-8841 GCA_964517425.1 uncultured Ardenticatenales bacterium
GAACTGGACGAAGAGCTGATCCAAGGCATCTCCCAATTCGCCCTCGATCACCTGCTTGACCTGGTTGAAGGGCACGGGAGGCACTTCATCCTGCAACCCGCTCAGTTCATCGGTTACTTCCGGAGGAAGGACGTCTACGCGCGCGCTGAAGAATTGCCCCAGTTTGATCAATACGCCGCCCAGCTCCACAGCCAAGACGCGGAAGCGGCGTGACAATTTTCGGCGACGGCTGGCGCTGCCCCGGCGAGCAAGCCCGATCCGCAACGTATGGGGAAGGAAGACCTCCCACCACCACAAACTGAGCAGGGTGTACGCGAAAAAGGTTACGACCCGCACAAAGCGCCAGCGCAGGAGCATCAGGTTACACGCGGCCGGAAGGGGGCTATTCGCTAATCTTGCTCAGGGCCTGACGAACGGTATCCAACGCCGTCTCAATCTTGCTGAGCTGATTGTGAAGTGAGTCCAGGCTGTCCTGAAGGGCCTGGATGGTTTCTTCGGCGGGAAGATTGTCGGCAAGTTGAGCCAGGTTCGCTTCCAGATTCGTCACCCGTTTCGTGAGATCACCGGCCGGCGCGGTCGGAGAATGGTCACCGCCCGGTTCTTCGGTGAGCTGGAAAACAAAATCGAGCCGCCGGTGGTTGGTTCCGGCAATCATTCCCAATTTGTCGGCCAAGTCACTGGGAATGTCTTTGTCGGCTACCCAGACAGCGGAGGCGCCGGCGCCGGCCTTTTTGATGTAATCTCCGCGGCCCATGCCAAAGCCAACGTCCCCACGGTCGTTTGTCTTTCCGATCACCGCCTTGCCCTTCCAGGGGGACGCGGGCTTGTGGATCAGCTCTGGGGCTCCGGGCCAGTAACGGGCCACGGAGACACCGATGAGAGGGTCTTTCGCTTCGTCCAAAACCGTCACGATTTCGGTAGATGCCCCCTCTCGCTCTATGACCTCCACCAGGCGATAGACTTTGTCACCGGGAGAAACCTCAGCGCGCACGTGCAGGGAGCCATAGACCTTCGTTACCCATTCCCAATCTTTCTCTACTCCTTCCAGATCAAATACTTTCGGCTCCATCAGTTGAATCCTCCTTACTTGGACATTGGCGTTTTCTATTTTACTGAACACTGACGAAACTTGTTGAGGCGCTTATTACCAGGCTCCTTGCTTGTTGGGCAAAAAGCTCCCACCACGAAGACACAAAGGCTCGAAGGAAAGAACCTCTGTTACTGCTCAGGCTACCTTGCCGTGACGGGCTAAAGCCGTCACGGGCCCGTGCAAGAAAGTCGCTGAAGCGACTGCCCTGTGCGAATTCAGCCGCTTTTAGCGGCTTGGCGGGACAGCCCAGTGCCGATTTCCAATCCGGCACGGACCCGACCTGAGTAGCAACGAATCTCTTTGATTCTTTCTGTCCGGGCGTCTTCGTGCTGATGAGACACTCTGTCACTCTGCCGGGAAAAGTGCATGGTCGTCAAGCATTTGCTGCCGCACGAGCGGAATGGGGGGCGCGCCGTAGGAAAGGAACTGGTCGTGAAACGCGCTCAAGGAGAACGTTTTCCCCAATTGCTCCTGCCTTCGTGCATAATCAGCGCGCAGCTTGCGCAAAATGAGTTTACCCAAGGTGTAATTTAGATAGCCCGGGTCAAATGTGCCCCGTTCGGCCTCCTTGCGAGCAGGCAATTCATCCATGTAGGCATGTTTCACAAAGAACTGGGAGGCTTCGTCCACCGTCATCCCCGCTGTGTGCAGGCGAATGGAAACCAGGTAGCGGCAATTGCGCACCAGCGCCTCGGAAAGCTGCGCCAGGTGCAGGCGGGGGTCGCCATCGCCGTATCCCTCTTCCAGCATCATCTCTTCGATGTAATGGGCCCACCCTTCCCAGAACGAGTAGGCGCCGAACGTCTTGCGCACGTTCGATGGCGTTTGGCGATAGTGCAGATAGTGAACGTAGTGTCCGGGATAGGCCTCGTGCGCAGAAACGTCGCGCAGTGTATAATAATCAAACTTGCGCAGCCACTCCTCTTTCTGTTGGGCTGTCCAATCGTCCTCCACCGGTGTCACGTAGTAGAAGGCCTCCGTAGCTTTCTCTTCAAACGCGCCCGGCGTATCCATCATAGCGAAGGCCCAGCGTAGAAACGGCGGGGTCTCCGCCACAATGCAAGGGACGTCCGACGGAATGGTGACAATTTTGCGCGCGCGGATGAATTGGGCCAGATCGTCAAGCGTGGCTCGCGTGTCATCGATCAGGCTTTGCTCGGTCGGGTGATGGCCGGCGAGCGTGGCCAAAACCTCGCGGGGGGGTTTGTCCGGCTCGATCTGGCCGGCCACCGCCACGAAAGCCTTCTCATTGCGGGCCAGGTCCTGTTCGCCCATGCGCACAAGTTGCTCCAACGGCATGTCCACCATTTCGCCAAAGCGCAACAGCTTGCTGTAGTGGTCGGTTCCGATGGCGAAGTCTTGCGTGGCTTCGGGCAGGAGTTCATTTTTCAGGCGATCGAGCATCTGGGCGATGGCTGTGCGGGCCACGTTCCGGGCCTGTCGCGCCTCGGCACGCAAACCCTCATCGGGGAGGGCATCCCATTGCGCCGGCAACGTCTCGTTGAGGAAGCGGATGTGCCCATTGAACATCTCCATCGCCGTCGCCACAAACGTCCGTGGGACGGGACGTCGGATGTTGGACCAACCGGTTTCCAGAAAGGCCGGCACACCGCTAAGATGGCGGACCAGGCTACGAAAGCGCTCCTCCAACGGCGCGTAATCCCGTTTCAGGTAGCCACTCACGTCGCAATAATCGCTGTAGGTCATCGGGTTTCGTTGCCAATCGCGCAACTCCTCCCAGCCGAAGATTTCCTCTTGTAGCGCGAGGGACAACACGGTGTGGTCCAGACGCTGTTCCACGTCGAGCGCGGATAAGTCGATGTGCGACAGCCGGTGCTGAAACTGGCGCACCGCGTCCACCCAGCCGGCAATCGCTGCCGGGTGCCAGTCTGGCAGCTTGCCGTCGTACTGGTGGAACCCCAACGCAACAGCCATCGTGGGGTGAAAATCGTGGAATGACTTCAGGATTTCTTCGGACAGAGCCTGGAAGGCTGTGGATGGTGAGGGCATTTTCGTGTGAACTCCTTTCGAGTCGGCAGTCGTCGCGCAGTCGGGATATGCACGGCTCTCCGCTGCACGTGATTATGGGTACATTTTCTCCAGCATCCGTGGGAAGGGGATCGTTTCGCGCACGTGGGGCAAGCCGCAAATCCAGGCAACCGTGCGTTCCACGCCCAGGCCAAAGCCGGCATGAGGCACCGAGCCATAGCGGCGCAAGTCTAGGTACCACTCGTATGCGTCGCGCGGCAAATCATGTTCCTCGATGCGACGCTCCAGCAACTCGGCACTGGCCGTGCGCTGGCCTCCGCCGACGATTTCCCCGTATCCTTCGGGTGCCAGCAAATCGACCGAACGAGATAGCTCCGGATGATCGGCGACCGCTTCCATGTAAAACGCTTTGCACTTCGTTGGATAATGATACACAAATACCGGCCGGTCGAATTGCTCTGAGATTGTCGTTTCGTGTGGCGCGCCAAAGTCCTCGCCCCACGGAAAATCGGGGAAGCCTTCGCGGTGCAAGATTTCTACCGCTTCGTCATACGAAATGCGCGGAAAGGGGGGCACAATGCGTTCCAGGAACGTTGTGTCCCGCTCCAGCAAGGCCAACTCGTCGGCATGCTCCCGCAATACCGTTTGCACAACAGCGCTCACGAACTGCTCTTCCACATCCATCACATCTTCCAATGTGGCGTAGGCCATTTCCGGCTCCACCATCCAGAATTCGGTCAGGTGCCGGCGGGTTTTGGATTTTTCCGCCCGAAAGGTGGGCCCAAAGCAATAGACTTTTCCGAAAGCCATCGCCGTGGCCTCGTTGTACAGTTGCCCGCTTTGGGTCAGGAAGGCCGGCTCGCCAAAATAATCGGTCTCGAAGAGCGTCGTCGTGCCCTCGCAGGCCGCGGGGGTCAGAATCGGTGTATCCACGTTGACAAACCCGTGGTCGTCCAGCCAGTTGCGGATGGTTTTGACAATCGTGGCCCGCACGCGCAGGATGGCGTGTTGCCGGGAAGAACGGAGCCACAAGTGGCGATGTTGCATGAGGAAATCGACGCCGTGCTCTTTGGGCTGGATGGGATATTCGGCAGCCTGTTGGACGACTTCCATGCCTGACACGGCAAGTTCATAGCCGCCGGGGGCCCGCGAATCGGCGCGTGCTGTGCCGGTAACGATCACCGACGATTCCTGGGTCAGACCTTTAGCCAGGTCAAAGACCTCCGGCGGAACCGCTTTTTTGAACACCACGGCCTGAATCATACCTGTGCCGTCGCGCACCTGCAAGAATTGTAGGCGGCCCTTGTCCGTCCGGCGATACAGCCATCCCCTGATGGTGATCTCTTGCCCTTCGAACTGGGAGATATTCGCAATGGTTGTAATGGTTGTTATCTCGTCACCTCTTTGGAACCGTTTCCCCGGAACAGGGACTCTAGCAGGCTGTCGAAGAAAGAATAACGGGACACAGATTTTCCGATGATTTGGCCTGAACATCTGTGTTTCTCTGTGAGAATCTCTGTTCTAAATAGAAAAAAACAGAGCTCTCCGACAAGCTGCCATGGTTGCAATTTAGAATCTACGCATTGGCCGCGACTTCGCTCAGAAAATGAGGCCCCTGACGGAGCAGTTGACAAGCGGACCCTGATAATATCAAATTATACTCGCAATCTGCACTTTTGTCACATTTGCGGGGTGAGCCGAACGTCAAGCCCCCCTAACCCCCCAACTTTGGGGGGAATGTGCTCCCCCAGAATTGGGGACCGGGGGGCGTCCCCCAAGTTATTGAGAGGATACGATTTTCACGGAAAAATCAGAAAGGTCAAATGGGAAATCTGTGGAAATCGGTGCAATCTGTGACTGAACATGCCTTGTTTTTGCCACGGATGGTCACGGATTTTCACGGAAGAACCGGAAAGCAGAAATGAAAATCTGTGAAAATCGGTGCAATCTGTGGCTAAAAATGCCTTGTTTTTGCCACGGATGGTCACGGATTTTCACGGAAGAACCGGAAAGCAGAAATGAAAATCTGTGGAAATCGGTGCAATCTGTGGCTAAAAATGCTGTGTTATTTTGTGCCTTCGTGTCTTCGTGGTTCATTTGAAAGAATTGCCGCGCAAAAAAATGACGGACACCCACATTTGCAGAAAAGGGATTCATTTGGCCGCAATCTGGCCGATGATTCCGGCAATCTGTCGTGCACTAGAGTCCCAACTGAAGCGACTGGCTTGCTCGAACCCGCGTGCGATGAGGTCGCACCGCAACGTTTCGTCGCACAACAAACGCTGCAGGGCACTTCCGAGGGCGTCCGTGTCGTGCGGGTCTACGAGCAAGGCGGCATCGCCGGCGACTTCTGGCAGCGAGGCAGCGTTGGAGCAGAGCACGGGCGTTCCACAAGCCATTGCCTCCAACACCGGTAATCCGAACCCTTCGTACAGGCTGGGGAAAGCAAAGACGGTCGCTCCTGTCAGCAGGGCGGGTACATCCTCCTGCGCGATGTAGCCGGGAAAGCGTACGCGCTCGCCCAGGGCCAACGTGTCCGCGTGCCGGTAGAGGTCGTCGGTCAGCCAGCCTCGCCGCCCGGCGATGACCAACTGCGTCCTCGGGTCGCCGATCTGGGCGAATGCTTCTGCCAGGCGTGTCAGGTTCTTTCGCGGCTGTACTGTTCCCAGAAAGAGTACATAGCGTTCGCGGATGCCGTATTTTTCGCGAGTTTTCTCAATTTGCTGCTTATCGCGTACCGGTTGGAAGCGCTGCTTATCGTATCCGGGATAAACGACCGAAACTTTGGCCGGATTCACGCTCAGACGAGCGTGCAAGTCGCGGCGCGTAGCCTCCGAGTCGGCGATCACGTGGGCAGCGACCCGCACGTTCCAGCGCGTGGAAATCGTCAAGTACTGCCGGCTGAATGACGGATGCATTTGCGGATAGGCCAGATATCCCAGATCATGGACAGTGACCACGCAATGCTTGGGGTGCAAAAGGGGAATCACATGAGCCGGCACAAACAAGACATCGGGCGCATTAAGGGCCATCTCCAGGCTTAGGCGTATGTGCGTCCAAAGGCGGGGAAAGGGCATCACACGCCATTCAGCGGAATGTGTGGCCAGGAGCAGGTCGTCATCTGGCGGCGTATGCGCATAGAATCGGAGGCGATGGCCGCGTAGAAAATCAGGCAGCCGGCGCACAAGTTCGGCGCTGTAGGTCTCCGTGCCGGTTCGCTGTGCGAGGGTGGCCCGGCTGGCGTCAACTCCAATGAGCATAGTACAGTCCCATTCCCTAACCCGGACAAGCCGGAACCCTGCAAGAGTCCCGCCGCGAATTGCACGAATGAACACGAAGGAGTTCTTTCCTTCGTGACTTTGTGCCTTCGTGGTGAGATATTCTTGCCCACAGCACAAGAAGTCCGTTGGAAAGGCACTATTCTTGAACCTCTCCAAACTGCATGGCAACGTGTCGTATCACAATTGTACCACAAGCACTTGATAAATCAAATGTATGCACGACTCTAAAGGCCCAATTTGACATCTTTGCAAAGTCTCTTATAATTGAGGGAATGAAGGAATTCTCAAATGCGTATGGAATAAATAGACCGGTATCATCAAACAAGGAGTGGCACAAAGAAATGCAGCAAAACACGGGTGCCCCCATTTTGCTTGCCGTAAACCGTCAGGCTCTTGGTCGGAAGATTGGCCAACAGTTAGCCGATGCGGGCTATCAGGTAAGCCGAGTTAGCGAAGAAGCCCGCATCCAGGCAGCCGTCATAGAGCAACACCCTACTGTCCTGGTACTGGATGTCGCCATGCGCGACGGGCGTGGCTATGACGTTTGCACAGAGCTAAAAGCGCATCCGGAATCCATGAATGTCCCCATCGTGATGCTTGCTGGCTCCGGCGGTATGCTGGACTATCAACGCGCAATCGAGGCTGGTGCCGACGACTGCATCATCGATCCGCTGAATAGCACAGAGGTGACCACCCGCATACGTACGCTCCTGCGTATGAATACCCAGAAACAGAGCCTGCACAACGATAACCAGGCATTACGAGAAAAAGTATACCTTTTGACCACGCTTTTTGCCGTTGCCAACCAGCTGCGTGACAGTCTGGACCCGTCGGACGTCTACCGCGTCGCGAAGGACATCCTGCAAAAAATTGTGGGGGCGGAGAGCTTCTCGATATTCGTGAAAGATGATGAGACAGAGGAGTTTTCCCTGGCCGCCTCTCGCGGACTGCCTTCCTCTGTGCCCATGCAAACACTCCTGCCCGCAGATCAAGAAAGCATCCGCTATGCGCTGGAACGAGGACCATTCTTTCACCAAGCCCTGGAAGATGAACCTCCGCAAGACTTGACCGTGCATTTCGCCGATGTGACAATGCCTTTGACCGCCTCTCTCCCCCTTGTTGTGCAACGGCAGGTCGAAGGGTTGATCTTGGTACACAAATTCGTCTCGAATCACGGCAACGGCCTCGATTTCGAGTTGTTGACTATGCTGAGTACGCAGGTGGCTGTTGCCGTACACAGTGCGCGGCTCTATCGCAAAATACGGTCCTACACAACCCGACTGGACACGCGCAGCAATGAATTGGACCAACTGCACAAATCTCTTGAACAACAGATGTTCCACTTGAATACACTGACCCTTTTCAGTGCCCAACTGCACCAGTCTATTCATCTGCGCGACACGTATGCTACGATACAGGACCTGATCACGAACTTCATCGGTGCCGATCAGTTCTCCACAATTTTCTATGCGGATGGCGAACCCTCCGTGTATCGTTCGCATTTGGAAGGGGAAGCACAATCTTCGTCTCACGAAGAAATGCCCGAAGCAACCTGGCAAATAGCCAAGCAGGTAATGCACACAGGGCAACCCTTTTTCCGCGAAAAACCGGTGAGTTCTGGGCCACAGCCTGCGATTTCAGACCCAACCCAGCCCCCCATCGCTTGTGTGCCCCTGATGATTGAAGAGGATGCCCGCGGCGTCCTTATCCTGGAACACCTCTCACCGGAAAAAGAAGCCCTGACCCCACTCGATTATGAGTTGCTCTCTCTGCTGGCCCATGAAGCCGCATTGGCACTCTACACCGGACATTTGCACCGCAAAGTGGAAATGCTTGCCGTTACCGACGGGCTAACCGGGGTATACAACCGGCGCTATTTGGACAATCGTCTGAAAATAGAGGTCAAACGCGCTGAGAGATATATGAAGCCTGTGTCTTTGCTGATGCTGGACCTCGACAACTTGAAAGACACCAACGATCAATATGGCCACCTTTGTGGCGACAATGTGTTGAAGGAACTCACAGTTCAAATCCGTAGCCTGTTGCGAGACGTTGACTGGGTGGCACGCTATGGGGGAGACGAATTCGTAATCGTCTTGCCAGAAACAGGGATTTCCGGGGCAGAGATTGTCGCCGATCGTCTCTGCGTGGCCATCGGTGAGCATAAGGTTCACTGTGAAAGCAACGGGGAGACCCACAAGATCAGCATGGGCGTAAGCGTCGGTATCGCCAACTTTCCAGATTACGACACCATCGCTTCCCTCATGCAAGCCACCGACGAAGCGCTTTACGCAGCGAAGAAGGCTGGCAAAGGGCAGATTGTGGTGGCAACCAACCAGTTACGGGATCGTGATCGCACGTAACTGGATTCACTTCCCTACGCATCACCCCAACTAACACACTCCAGGAAGAATACGTCGTTTCTATACCCCCGAGGCGACTCGAACGCCTGCACCCGGCTCCGGAGGCCGGTGCTCTATC
>CAZFFM010000146.1:0-8748 GCA_964517425.1 uncultured Ardenticatenales bacterium
GGAAATCCGTGCAATCTGTGGCTGAATATGCCGTGTCATACGGTCAAAATGATTCCCGCCAGACTCCAGTCCCAACGTCGAAACATTCAACCTGGTTGTTCTTTGTGCCTTCGTGTCTTCGTGGTTCATTTGAGAGAATTGCCGCGCAATAATGTGACGGACACCTCTTACCCAGGCAGCGCGATTCATCCGCTGCCGGCCAAACGCAATAATATGACGGACACCCTTGGGGCCGAAACGGATTTGACAAATCATCATCTTTATGTTATCATGGTGTCATTGCAGGGGAAGAAGCTATGCACGCCGAAAATGGTCGCGTAGCTTCCGACGAGAAAGAGAAACGATGACTCGCAACCTACACCCGAAGCAGCAAATTGCAGCCACCACTCCTTCCGGGGAGCAAGTCGTGGCTGCTTTTTCGTTTAGCTACTATTATTTTGGCTGGCGGTCTGGCTGGCGTTGCTTCGCGCCTGGCGGTAGGTTCTAAACCCCAAGCGAGAGATACCAAACTCGGCGTGAAGCAGCCAAGCTTCACGCCTTTTTTGTTGTTGAGGAGAGAAACAAACGTGCAGAACACACAATGTCGCGGCGTACGGGGCGCAACCACAGTAGAAGACAACGAACGCGAAGCCATCCTGACGAGAACGCGCGAATTGCTTGACAAGCTTATTGAAGCCAACGGGATTGAAGCGGAAGACGTCGCCAGTGCCATCTTCTCGACAACGCCGGACCTCAACGCGGAGTTTCCGGCGCTGGCGGCCAGACAACGGGGATGGAACAATGTTGCATTACTGTGTACGCACGAGGTTGCCGTGCCGGGTTCTCTCCAAAAGTGCATTCGGGTGCTGATCCACTGGAATACAGCACGCAAAGCCAACCAAATTCACCATATCTATCTTCACCGCGCAGAAAAATTACGGCCTGATTGGAACAACCAACATTCATAAGAACGGAAAGGAAACGCAAATGTCTTCAAACGGAAATGGTAACGGGCATGTTGCAGTCGTTCGACGTGGCACCAAGCGTGAGGTAAGAACTGCACCCTCACACTTTTGGTGTTGCCCATGATCAACTCACGAGTTCTCGTGTCAAGGATTCCGCGCGTGGAGTGCCCTATATTCAAACCGCCCGTGCCTCCATATCACTCACCCAAAGACTCGGTGGGCCAAACGGAAAAAGGGAGATAGATGCCATGATAATTGTTATGAAAAGCGGGGCCACCCGCAATGAAATACAGAATATAGTGGACTGGGTAGAATCTGTAGACCTCCAAACCCATCTCTCCCAGGGCGAGGAACGGGTGATCATTGGGGTCATCGGGGACAAGCGCGCCTTGATTCCCGAAAACTTGGAAATGCTCGACGGCGTTGAGCGCGTCTTGCCAATATTGCAGCCCTTCAAGCTGGCCAGTCGCGATTTCCACCCTGAGGACACGGTGATCTCTATCAATGGCGTAAAGATTGGGGGGGACAATGTGGTCATGATGGCCGGCCCTTGCTCGGTAGAAGGCCGGGAGCAAATCATGGAATCGGCCAGGATCGTGAAAGAGGCGGGCGGAAAGATATTGCGTGGCGGTGCGTACAAACCCCGCACTTCGCCCTACAGCTTCCAGGGCATGGGGCTGAAAGGCCTCGAATTGCTGCGCGACGCCGCCGATGCGCACGGCCTCCTGGTCGTAACGGAAGTGATGTCACAGGAAAAAGTGCCCCTCGTCGGAGAGTACGCCGATATTCTACAGATCGGTGCCCGCAACATGCAAAACTACAGCCTGCTCCACGCCGCCGGCCAATCCGGCAAACCGGTACTCCTCAAACGAGGCATGAGTGCTACGCTGAAGGAGCTCCTGATGGCCGCGGAATATATCCTCTCACACGATAACTATCGCTTGATGCTGTGCGAGCGCGGGATCCGCACCTTCGAGGAATATACCCGCAACACCTTTGACATCAACGCCATACCCGCCTTGAAGTACCTGACCCACTTACCCGTCATCGCCGACCCCAGCCACGGCACCGGCAAGTGGAACTTGGTCGCACCGGTAGCCCGGGCCGCAGTAGCCGCGGGAGCCGACGGCCTGATTGTGGAAATCCATCCCGAACCGGAAAAGGCGCTCTCCGACGGCGCGCAATCGTTGCGCCCCGACCGCTTTGACGCGCTCATGCAGCAGTTGCAAACGGTTGCCCAGGCCGTTGGCCGCACGATGTAGAGCAGATTGATGGATAGTGGAGAGTCTGGTTTTCGGGAACTAGCACGCTCTCGTGTGGCCCTCGTCGGTCTCGGCCTGATGGCCGGATCCATGGGACTGGCCTTGCGGGAGCGACATGCCTGTGAAGAAGTTATCGGCATTGCCCGCCGGCCCGAAACGTGCGCCGAAGCACTTGCGATGGGGGCGGTGGACTGGGCCACCGGCGACCTGGCCGAAGGCGTGGAAAACGCGAATGTCGTCGTCCTGGCCACACCCGTTCGCGTGATCCTGCGGCAGATTCAAGAACTTGGTCCGCTGCTTCGGCCGGGCACGCTCTTGCTGGACATGGGCAGCACCAAGACCGAAGTCTTTCGGGCCATGAGCCGGCTGCCGGATGGCGTACAACCGTTGGGCGGCCATCCCATGTGTGGCAAGGAGATGTCGGGGCTATCGGCCGCCGACGTGGCGTTGTACGACGACGCGCCTTTCATTCTCGTGCCCCTACCGCGTACCACCGACCGGGCGCTGGCCCTTGGCGAAGCCCTGGCCCATGCTGTGCGAGCACGCCCAATCATATTGGCCCCCGGTCGTCACGACCGGCTGGTCGCTGCCATCAGTCACATGCCCTATCTGGCCGCGGCAACCCTGGTGCGCACGGCAATCAGCGTTGCCGAACGAGACGATCAGGTTTGGAAATTGGCTGCCAGCGGCTTCCGCGACACGTCCCGCCTGGCCGCCAGCGATGTCACCATGATGTTGGATATCCTGCTCACCAACCGTCAGGCGGTGACCGAAATGCTGGCCCGTTTCCGCCGTCAACTGGACCGACTGGACGATCTCCTCGCCTCTGAGGACGAGGATGCCTTGCGAGCCTGGCTCCAGACAGCGCATGAGCAGAGAAAGCGAATGTACAAATGGTCTTGACATCCACCGGTGCCGGCCCGTTACGAGGCACCATCTATGTCCCCGGCGATAAATCCATTTCCCATCGAGCGGTCATGCTCGGCACCCTGGCGCAAGGCACCACCACCATCCGAGGGTTCCTGCCGGCGAATGACTGCCTGGCCACCGTCCGCTGCATGACGGTACTGGGCGCTTCCATCGAGGAGCGCACATCCACGGAACTGATTGTGCAGGGCGTGGGCGCCCGAGGTGGTTTGCGTGAGCCGGCCGTCGTCCTGGACTGCGCTGGATCGGGCACAACCATGCGCCTCCTGGCCGGTATCCTCGCCGGCCATCCCTTCTACAGCGTCCTGACCGGCAACGAGAGCTTGCGCGCCCGCCCCATGGCTCGCGTGGCGACGCCGCTGCGTAAAATGGGGGCCACCGTGCTGGGACGGGACGAGAACCGCTTGCCTCCCTTGACCATCCGGGGTGGCAACCTTCGCGGCATTGAATACACGCTGCCCGTGGCCAGCGCCCAGGTCAAATCGGCTATTTTGCTGGCTGGCCTCTACGCAGACGGCCCAACGATTGTCTATGAACCCGGCCCTGCGCGTGACCACACCGAACGTTTGCTGGCCGCGCAGGGAGTCCGCGTGGATAGCGAAGGCGGCGCGATCACGCTCACGCCGCCGGATGGTCCCTTGAATCCCCTCAACATCACCGTCCCCGGCGATTTCTCGTCGGCCGCATTTCTGCTCGTGGCCGCCTGCCTTGTGCCCGGCTCGGAGGTGACCGTCAGGGGAGTCGGAACCAACCCCACGCGCACCGGTTTGCTGGACATCATGGCCGCGATGGGAGCGGCCATTTCCGTTGACCACGAACGCGAATCGGGCGGTGAGTTGCTTGCCGATGTGACGGCTGGCTATTCGCCCGACTTGCGAGCTACGACCATCGGAGGCGACCTGGTGCCGCGAGCCATTGACGAATTTCCGCTCATCGCCCTACTGGCCACCCAAGCGAACGGCACAACCGTGGTTCGGGACGCCGCCGAATTGCGCGTGAAAGAATCGGATCGTATCGGTAACGTCATTCGAGAATTGCACAGACTGGGCAGCCGGGCGGAAGAAAGCGCGGACGGGTTTGCGATCAGCGGGCCGATTAGCTTGCAAGGCACGGCCGTGGACAGCCATCAGGATCACCGCCTGGCCATGATGCTTGCGGTCGCCGGCTTGATCGCGCATGGCGAAACGCGTGTGTCCGATGCTGCCTGCATAGCCGATTCCTTCCCCGGCTTTTGGGCAACCGTGAACTCTCTGAAAGGTTGATAACACGATGAGCCATTCGTCTGCGCAGGGGCCATTTCGGGTCGGCATTCTCGGACACCCGCTGGCGCACAGCCTTTCGCCCGACATGCACAATGCTGCGTTCGCTGCGCTGGGTCTTGATGGCCGCTATCTCCTGCTGGACGTGCCCCCTGCCGGATTGGCGGAGGCCGTTCGCAACGTGCGGGTGGCCGGCTTCTGCGGTGCAAGCGTGACTGTGCCGCACAAGCAGGCGGTGATGCCGCTGCTGGACGAAATCACTGCAGAGGCAAAAGCCATCGGAGCAGTGAACACCATCGTCCGGCAGGACAACCGGTTGATTGGCGACAACACCGATTGGCGAGGGTTTCTCGTCCCGTTGCGGGAAGCGGGATTTGATCCGGCCGGGCGAAGCTGCGTCGTTGTGGGTGCCGGCGGTGCGGCGCGGGCTGTCGTGTATGCGTTGGGGCGTGCGGGTGCGGCTTCCGTGCACCTGTTCAATCGCACGTCGGCCCGTGCGGAAGCTCTGGCGCATGACTTGCAGCCGCTCTTCCCTAAAACTGTTCTGCATGCCCACTCCATCCTTGCCGGTGCTGTTCGCGATGCCCTGGCACACGATACCATGGTGCTGCTGGTGAACGCGACGTCGGTGGGCATGTGGCCCAACGTGGACGCCAGTCCCTGGCAGGATGATCTGCCGATTCCGGCAGGCGCCACGGTCTACGACTTGGTATACAACCCGCTGCAAACGAAGCTGCTCCGGCAAGCGGAGGAGGCCGGTTGCCGGACGATTCACGGTGAGGGCATGTTGGTTCATCAGGGTGCGATTGCTTTTGAATTGTGGACGGGGCGAAAGGCTCCGCTCGACGTAATGTTCGATACAGTGCGGAGTTTGCTATGATCCGATTCTTGACCGCCGGCGAATCGCACGGCCCGGCCCTGACTGCCATCCTGGAAGGGATGCCGGCCGGCCTGGCCATTGCCACGGAAAAACTCGACCGCGACCTGGCCCGGCGACAAAAGGGGTTCGGCAGTGGCGGGCGCATGAAAATCGAGAAGGACCGGGTGGAGATTTCGTCCGGTGTGGCCCGCGGACAGACGACCGGCGGCCCCATTGCCTTGCGCGTAGAGAATCTCGACTGGCCGAACTGGAAGGACCGCGACGTGCCTCCCTTCACCGTCCCCCGCCCTGGCCACGCCGACCTGACCGGCGGTCTGAAGTACGGCTACGACGATTTGCGCCTTTCGCTGGAACGGGCCAGCGCACGCGAGACGACGATGCGCGTGGGGGTCGGGGCAATCTGCCGCCGGCTGCTGGCCGAATTTGACATCGAGATTGGCTCCTACGTGACGGAGATCGGCGGCGTTGTGGTGCAGGTCTCGCCCGCCCGGCCCTACGCGGAACGGTTTGCGCTGGCCGAGGCAAACGATGTGCGCTGCCCCGAATCGGCGGCCGTCGAGCCGTTGCGGGCACGTATCCGCCAGGCGAAGAAGGCGAAGGATACGCTGGGTGGCGTCTTCGAGGTCGTGGCGATTGGCGTGCCGCCGGGGCTTGGCAGCCACGTTCATTGGGATCGCAAGCTGGAGGCCCGGCTGGCCCAGGCGATGATGAGCATTCCGGCCATCAAGGGCGTGGAGATTGGTCCGGCCTTTGCCAGTGCGCGCCGCCCCGGCACACAGGTCCACGACGAGATTCTTCTGGACGAGGAGGGCCAGATCGTGCGCCCGACCAATCGCGCCGGCGGCTTCGAGGGGGGAATCACCACCGGTCAGCCGGTCGTGGTGCGGGCGGCGATGAAACCGATTTCCACGACGCTGAATCCGCTCCGCTCGGTGGACTTGGCCACTGGTGAAGCGGCGACCACCGTATACGAGCGTTCTGATTACACGGCCGTGCCCCGCGCCGCCGTCGTTGGCGAGGCGATGCTGGCGTTCGTGCTTGCTGATGCCCTCATCGAGAAGCTGGGCGGCGACAGTCTGGCCGAGATGAGGGCACGGTTTGTCGCCATGCAGGAAGCGCAGTGGGAGTGGCTGCGAAGTGGGGTGCGAGGGGCGAAATGATGAACGCGGAACGATGAATGATGAATGCAGAATAATGAACGGGGGGCGGAGAGCGGGAAGCGGTGAGCGATGAGGGAACGTGCAACCCAAAACTTGAAACTCAAAACGCGAAACCATCCAACATCGTCCTGACCGGTTTCATGGGCACGGGGAAGAGCGCCGTGGGCCATGAAGTCGCCCGGCGATTGGGCCGGCCCTTCGTGGATATGGACGAGGTGATCGTCATGCGCGAGGGTCGCAGCATTGCGGAGATATTTGCGTCGTCCGGCGAGTCATACTTTCGCCGGCTGGAGGCTGTGCTGTGTAGGGAGCTGGCCGGGCAGCGCGGGTTGGTGATCGCCACGGGCGGTGGCACTCTGATCCCCCGGGAGAACCGCGAGGTGTTGGAGCGCACCGGCCGGTTGATTTGCCTGACGGCCACAGCCGATGAGATTTTGAGACGGTTGGAGGGCGTCGAGGATCGCCCGTTATTGGCTGCACCGGACCGGCGCGCCCGGATCGAGGTGCTGCTGGCGGAGCGGGCGACGGCTTATGCCGCCATCCCGCACCAGATTGATACGACGGGGAATGCCGTGGAACAGGTCGTCGAAACTGTGCTGGAGATACTTCATGCCCCAAAATCAACAATCAAAAATCGGGTATCTGTTCGCACGCCGGATGGGGCATACGACATTCTGCTGGCCGCGGGCGCTTTGTCCCACCTGGGAGACTTTCTCCGGGAGCGCGGGCTGGAGGGCGTCGTGGCGTTGGTCAGCAACGATACGGTCGCGCCGCTTTATGCGGAGAACGTCTTGCACAGCCTGGCCCGGGCCGGTCTGGCAGCAAAGCTGTTCACCATTCCTGATGGCGAGGCGTTCAAGACGCCGGACACAGCGAGCGAGTTGTACGAACGGTTCCTATCGGTCGGCATTGACCGCAGCTCGACGGTGGTCGCGCTGGGCGGCGGGGTCGTCGGGGACCTGGGCGGGTTCGTAGCGGCGACCTACATGCGCGGTCTGCGGTTCGTGCAATGCCCGACGAGTCTGCTGGCGATGGTAGACGCCAGTGTGGGGGGCAAAGTGGCTGTGGACCATCCTCGTGCCAAGAATCTGATCGGCGCGTTCAAGCAGCCGGCGTTGGTGGTCACCGACCCGCTGGTGCTGGCGACGTTGCCGCAGGCGGAGTTGCGTGCCGGCCTGGCCGAGGTAGTGAAGCATGGGATCATCGGCGATGCGGAGCTTTTCGAACAGCTTGAGCAACAGGGGCCGGACGATCTGCGGCAGGTCGTACAGCGGGCGGTGGCAGTGAAGGTAGCTGTGGTGGAAGAAGACCCCTACGAGCGAGACCGGCGGGCCGTATTGAATCTGGGTCACACATTTGGCCACGCCCTCGAAGTACTGAGCGATTTTCGACTGCGGCATGGCGAAGGGGTGAGCGTGGGGTTGGTGATTGCGGCGCGGGTGGCCGTGGCGTCCGGCCTGTGCGAGCCTTTCCTGGCCGGGCGGATCGAGGACCTGTTGCAAGGGTTGGGGCTGCCGACGACATGGAGCGCCTTTTCGCCTGCAGCGATCTGGGAAGCGATGGGCAGTGACAAGAAGAAGCGGGGGCGGAAGTTGCGATTTGTGCTGCCCCGCGCACTGGGAGACGTGATCGTCACAGACGATGTTCCCCAGGATGTAATCATGGCGGTGTTGGAGGAAGGCCGATGAGTCATTACAAGATTTTTGTCTTGCATGGTCCAAACCTGAACTTGCTCGGCACTCGCGAGCCGGACGTGTACGGTACGTTGACGCTGGCAGAGGTTGAGGATCGGGTTCGCGAGCACGTCGTGGCTGTGGGGTGTACCGTGCGCTTTGCCCAGTCGAACAGCGAGGGCCGGCTAATTGACCTTTTGCAGGAGGCGCGGAATTGGGCGGACGGGGTGGTATTTAACCCGGGGGGCTACACGCACACCAGCGTGTCCTTGCGTGACGCGGTGGCTGCAATCGGGCTGCCGGTCGTCGAGGTACACCTGTCGAACGTTCATGCGCGGGAAGAATTCCGGCGGCGGTCACTGATCGCACCGGTTTGCGTCGGACAAATCAGCGGCTTTGGGTGGCGCAGCTATCTGCTGGGCGTGGATGCCGTCGTCGTCGTTTTGCGTGACCGGGCGAACGAGTGAATGCGTGTTGCGTGAGCCATTTGACGTACAACAGCTTTTGTGGTAAGATTGCACTGTAACTGGGGGCGTAGTGTAGTGGTTAACATGCTGGCCTGTCAAGCCAGAGATCGCGGGTTCAAATCCCGTCGCTCCCGTGGTGACACGCGTACTCACTTATGTGAGGATGCGTGTCCCTC
>CAZFFM010000147.1:0-8617 GCA_964517425.1 uncultured Ardenticatenales bacterium
GGGGGGGGGGGGGGGGGCGCACGATGCCGGCGCGCTGCTCATCGTCTCCGCCAACCCCATCGCGTTGGGCTTGCTCAAGTCGCCGGGCGAACTGGGCGCCGACATCGTCACCGGCGAAGGGCAGCCTTTGGGCATTCCGCCTGGCTTTGGCGGCCCGTACCTGGGACTCTTCGCCGCTCGCAAGAAACTCATGCGCAGTATGCCCGGCCGGATCATCGGAGAGACGAAGGATACGAAAGGCCGGCGCGGTTTTGTGCTGACCATGACAGCGCGCGAGCAGCATATCCGTCGCGAGAAGGCTACCTCCAATATCTGTAGCAACGAGGCGCTCATGGCCCTGGCCGCCACGATCTACATGGCCACGATGGGCAAACAGGGTGTGCGCGAGGTGGCCGAGCTTTGCTATCACAAAGCGCACTACGCGGCCGAACAGATCGGCGACCTGGACGGCTACAGCCTGATTTTTCGGGCCCCCTTCTTCCATGAATTCGCCGTCCGTGGGCCGAAGCCGGCTGCCGAACTGGCCAACGACCTCTCCGAAGCCGGCATCATCGGCGGCTACGACCTGGGCCGCGACTACCCCGACCTGCGCGATACGACGCTCTTCTGCGTCACCGAGCGGAATACCCGCGCAGATATTGACCTGCTGGTGGAAGTCTGTAGGGCCTGAGTAGACCTGACAGGTTTTGAAAACCTGTCAGGTCTTGGTACCCGAAAGGAGCTTACCATGACCGAGCCATTATTGTTCGAGTTGAGCACGCCGGGGCGGAGAGGCTACACGCTGCCTGCCCTCGATGTGCCGGCCTCGGCACTGCCGGACGATTTCGCCCGCGAGGACCTGCCCTTGCCGGAAGTGAGCGAGGTCGAAATTGTCCGTCATTTCACCCGCTTGTCGCAATTGAACGTGGGGGTAGACACCGTCTTCTACCCGCTCGGCTCTTGCACGATGAAATATAACCCCAAGATAAACGATGCCGCTGCCAGCTTGCCCGGCTTTACGCGATTGCACCCCTACCAGGACGAACGATCTGTGCAGGGTGCTTTGCGTCTGATGTTTGAATTGCAAGAGGCGCTGGGAGAAATTGCCGGACTGCCGGCCGTCTCTTTGCAGCCGGCCGCCGGCGCCCACGGCGAGTTCACCGGCGTGCAGGTGATCTGGGCCTACCACCAACATCGCGGCGATACCGCGCGCGAAAAAATCGTGATCCCCGATTCGGCGCACGGCACGAATCCGGCCTCGGCGGCGATGTGCGGCTACGATGTGGTCACCGTGCCCTCCGATGCGCAAGGCAATACCGACCTGGCCGCGCTGGAACAACTGGCCGATGACAGCGTCGCCGGCATGATGCTCACCAACCCGAACACCATCGGCCTTTTCGACGAGAATGTCGTGCGGGCCATCGAGATCGTACACAATTGCGGCGGGCTGGTCTACTGCGATGGGGCGAACATGAATGCCCTGCTGGGAACGTCCAAGCCGGGCGACCTCGGCTTCGACATCCTCCATTACAACCTGCACAAGACCTTCAGCACGCCCCACGGCGGTGGCGGGCCGGGGGCCGGCGCGCTGGCCGTCACGCCGGCGCTGGAGATGTTCTTGCCCACGCCCCTCGTCGTTCGCCGCGACGATGGCAGCTACGGCCTGGACTACGACCGGCCGCAATCCATTGGGCGTGTGCGCGCCTTCTACGGCAACTTCGGCATCATGGTGCGGGCCTACGTCTACATCCGCATGATGGGTGCAGACGGCTTGCTCCAGGTGTCCGAGGACGCGGTGCTCAATGCCAACTACGTGCTGGCCCGGCTGCGCGATGTTTATCACCTTTCCTTTGACCGCACCTGCATGCACGAGTGTGTCTTTACAGACAAGCGGCAGGCAGAATACGGCGTACACACCCTGGACATCTCCAAACGGTTGATCGACTTTGGCTACCATCCGCCAACGATCTACTTCCCGCACATCGAGCATCTCATCGAGGGCGCGATCATGATCGAGCCGACGGAGACCGAAACGAAGGCCACGTTGGACGGTTTTGTCGAAGTCATGCGCCAGATCGCACGCGAAGCAGCCGAGGATCCCGACCTGCTGCACAATGCGCCACAGAACGCGCCGGCCACCCGGCTGGACGAAGTGACGGCGGCACGCAAGCTGCGCCTGCGCTGGACGCCGCAGTAATCAGCAGATACGTGGAGCGGGGGGGGGCGACGGCGGAACGATGAATGCAGAATGAGGAACAACGCGTCGAGCGTGGAGCGTCGAGCGTGAAACGTGACAAGCACGACGCAATACGAAGTGCGCTGGTGGGAGAAGTGATCGGACGAGGATGCTTGCGAAGATGCGTCGTAACGTCTCTACGACTTGCGGTGACAGGCCCCAGAGGGCTTGACCTTCCTGGGGCCTGTCAAATTGATCAGATGCTTTTGCGATAATTGGACGCTATGCCGAGCCGAGCCGGAATACGAAACGGACGGCCCTGTCACAGGGTCGTCGTCTGTGGTGGACGCTGCCTTCTGCCGGCAGGTTGCCGGCGTCGGCGGTCGGAAACGCGCCGCTTACGAGGACGGTCTTTGCGCTCCACAAGCCCATAAAGTACGCAGCCCGGAACGCCAGGATCGCAATCTTTCTTTAGACGCTTGCAGTAGTATTGTACTTCGTTCGGACAACCCCAACCGCTCACGGACGCAATCTCCTTCCGTTTTAACTTGCCGTATTTAAGTATACTTGAAACGGAAGACAAACGCAAATGAACCGTGGCGATGGGGTGTCCGTCAAAGCTTTGCGTCTGGCCGGCAACGGATGAATCGCACTGTGGGTAAGTACCCGCTTCACGGCTCGAAGCCCTCTGTGTTAGGGACTTGCAAGGAATACATTCTCCCGTATAATGAGGTGCATATAGAAGGCACAATGTCTGGGAGAAAAAAAAGACCTGTTGCTCCACACCTCGTGGAGCAACAGGTCTTGTGTTCAAATGGGGAAAACAACCTTCCCCTGAATTTGGTTACTTACCACTCATACTCAAGAAGTCCGCCGGCGGTGTCTCGGGTGTCACGTAGCGGACGTAGCCGTGGCCGGTGCCGGCATGACAGGCGTTGCAGCCTTCGATGGCCGCGTTGTATGCCTTCTCAAAGCCGGCTTTGTCCTTCGCGTCAATCGCGTTGGAGACGGCTTCCAGGTAGGTGTGCTCGAAATTCTTGAGCAGTTCGGCCTTGCCAGGGCGGGTGATCTCGCCCACTTCCTGGATTTCGGTCTGTTCCTTCAACTCGTAGGCTGCCAGCCCCCAGTTGCCGGCTTCTGCCGCGAACCAGACGTTGCCATAGCGATAACCGTACTCTTGCATGATTGTTCCCAGTCCCGGCTGGATGTTCCACAGGGCCAGGGCGCGGTCCGCATTGTTGAAGCGGTCGTCAATCATCTTCTTGGCGTCATCCAGCGTCGGATTGCCGGACGGGTAGGAAGGTGTAGCTGCTTCCGGATGTGTCTCTTCGTGAGCCGGGCCTGACTTGCTTTCCGCAAACTTCAGGAACGGTTCCGGCGAGGTAGGCGGCATCTGGTAGCGGACGTACGGGTGACCGGTCATACCGTGGCAGCCGTTACAGCCACCGATGGCGGCTTCGTACGCCTGGTTGAAGGCGTCTGCATCCTGAGCCACAATGGCCTCGGAAATCGCGTCCAGATAGGCGTGCTCGAAACCTGCGAGCAGCTCGGCTTTGCCGGCGCGGGTGGTCTCGCCCACTTCCTGGATTTCGATTTGTTCGTTGATCTGGTACTGGGCCATGCCCCAATCACCGGCGTCTACAGCGTGCTTGGCCAGAGCGAAGCGGCGACCGTATTCCATCATCACCGTGCCCAGGCCGGGCTGAATGCCCCACAAGGAAAGTTGGCGGTCAACGTTGTTGAAGTAGCTATCGACCATGTCACCCAGTTCCGGCCAGGTAAGGACCGTGTCCGGAGCGGCTGTCGGCTTCGGAGCGGCTGCACTTTCTTCAGCAGCGGCCGGCTCGCTCGCAGCCAGGTTCAAGAAGTCCTGCGGGCTGTTGGCTGGCGCTACAAACTTGATGTAGGGGTGGTCCGTGGCGGCGTGACAGGCATTACACCCTTGCACTGCTGCGTCGTACGCCTTGTCAAATGCGGTCTTGTCCTTCTTTTCTACGGCAGCGATGACCGCATCCAGGGCGGAGTGTTCAAAATTCTTAAGCAAGTCTGCTTTGCCCGGGCGTGTTGCTTCGCCCACTTCCTGGATTTCGGTCTGCTCTTTGAGCTGGTACTGAGCCATGCCCCAATCGCCGGCATCCGCAGCGTGCTTGGCCATGGCGAAGCGGCGACCGTACTCCATCATCACCGTGCCCAGGCCGGGTTGGATATTCCAGAGCGTGAGGTCTCGATCAACGGCGTTGAACTTGTCCTGAAGCAGTGTCTGTACTTGTGCGGCGGTCACGCCTTCGGCGGCTGGCGCCTCAGTTGGCGGAACTGCGGTCGGGGGGACCTCAGTTGGGGGAACTTCAGTTGGTGGAACGGCAGTCGGCTGAGCCGCCAAAGCCTTGGTCGGTTGCGGTGCCGGGGTTGGCGTGGGGCCGCAGCCGGCTACCATAGCTGCAAGAAGTGCGATTGCGAGTACCAGGATGGACAAAACCATCCATTTTCTCCTCAACTTCACGGTGCTTCCTCCTTTTACTTATGATTTTCATATTCCGTAACTACTCCGACATCAGAGGCAAACAGGTGTCAGACACTTTTGCCAACGCTTCACAACCAGGATTTGCCTGTATTCACCTTCACGTACAGGCCCAAGCGCAAATATCGGTGACTGGAACTCGGGGCCGTGGTAGTTACGC
This sequence comes from uncultured Ardenticatenales bacterium, assembly GCA_964517425.1. Taxonomy (GTDB): domain Bacteria; phylum Chloroflexota; class Anaerolineae; order Ardenticatenales; family JAADHH01; genus JAADHH01. The sequence continues at coordinate 4,834 of CAZFFM010000147.1, forward strand.
TAACCAGATTTGTAAACGAGATTGTAGTCTTACGCTATTTTTTGTGTATATTCGCAAATACTTTCCTGCGTATCTTCACCTCCCTCCCATTTCATCTAAGGCGCGTTGACATGCGCTTGCCCGTTGCTCCCCTTAGTATAAGACAAACCGCGGCGGCTGCCTAGTGGTAAAATCCCCTATTCTTGGGGTGGGGATATCCCCCTTCTTTGGGTTCAAGCGCAAGCATGGAAGGAGAAGAGAGGAGAAGAAAAACAGATGGTTCCGAAATCCGGAGATTTTGCAGAGTCCTAGCAGTTTGTCGGAGAAAGAATAAATGGGACACAGATTTGCAGGATAAACACAGATTTTCCGATGATTTGGCCTGAAAATCTGTGTCTCTCTGTGAAAAGCTGTGTTCTAAAAAGAAAAAACTGTTCTCTCCGACAGCCTGCTAGGCGATATCGAGCAACCCCTTACGCACAGCGTAGCGAATCAGTTCTGCCCGGTCGCGCAGGCTGAGTTTTTCCAGCAAGATGTCTCGATATTTCTCTACGGTGCGGGGGCTAATGTGCAGTTCCGATCCGATTTTTCGATAGGTTTCACCCTGGGCAATGAGACGGAGCACACTTCGTTCGCGGTCCGTCAGACGGGCGAGGCTGTTGACTTCCTCGCCTGATTGGGCCCGACGGACGTAGTCATCCAGCAACAAGTGCGCCACGGACGGGTAAAGGAATACGCCGCCGGCAGCTACCACGCGAATCGCAGATAGCAATTCCTCCGGAGCCGCTTCTTTCAGGACATAACCGGATGCTCCGGCACTCAGAGCCTGGAAAAAGTAGTCTTCGTCCTCGTGCATGGTCAAGATCACGACCCTGACCGGGTGTTTGCTGGCCATGACCTGCCGTGTAGCCTCCAGTCCGTTCATATCCGGCATGCCGAGGTCCATGAGGACAATGTCCGGATTGGTTTCTTGAACCTTGGGCAAGACGCCGGCTCCGGTGTGCGCTTCTCCCACCACTTCAATATCGGCTTGCGCGTCCAGCAGGAGGCGAATGCCGGCACGCACCACGGCATGGTCGTCGGCAATGAGTACACGAGTTTTTTTTATGATGAAACTCCTTGGTTTTCCAGGGGAATATCCACGATGATTCGGGTTCCCTTCCCTTGCGCGGATTCAACCTCGACTGTCCCGCCGAATAAAGCTGCTCGCTCTTGCATGCCCAACAGCCCCCAGCCACGTCCATCTTCGTCAGGAGGCAACACTGTCTCTGGCGCAAAACCCTTTCCGTTATCTGACACGACAATCCGCAGATGAGAATCGATGTGGTTTATGTGTACGGTAGCTTCTGAGCCTTCAGAGTGCAAGGCTGCATTGATCAGCGCCTCTTGGGTAATGCGGAAGGCCGTTGTTTCAACTTGTGGGTGCAAGCGGTCATGTTGATTATCGCAAACGATTGAAATCTGCATCCCTGACCGCAGAGAAACGTAGCCCCCGTAGCGGCGTAGGGCCTGGGCCAACCCCAAATCATCCAACGCTGCCGGACGCAAATCAAGGATGAGCGATCTCAGGGTTCCGAGCATAGTAGAAACGATCTCGGAGGTATCGCGCAGGATGCTTGCTGCTCGTTCGGGGCTGGCCGGCAGCGCTGTCGTCGCGGCGCCGATATTCATACTCAATCCGCTGAGGTCTTGTCCCAGTTGGTCGTGAAGTTCACGGGCAACGCGACGCCGCTCTTCCTCTTGCGCCGTGATCACTTTGTCCAGCAGCTGGCCACGCAGCGCATCCTTGCGCCGTACCTCTTTGTAAAGGCGGGCGTTCTCTACGGCAACGCCGATCTGGCGTCCAATGGCCGTCAGCAAGCCCGATTCCTCGGGAGCCAACCGCCATTCGCCGGCACTCATCAAGTTGAGAACCCCCAGAGCGTTATCCCTGGCGACGAGAGGGATAGAAGCGCCGTGCACCGGTTGAATCGCTCTCGTTTCGATGGGTACCGCGCGCAAGCATTGCTGGCCGCGTTCGGGGATGCTCGCTTGCCGGGTCTCCATGACCTGCCGGCAAAGGCAGGTTTCATGAGGCGTTTCGCAGGTTGTGGTGACGAAATTTACGGACAGGCCCTGCTGGCAGGTCGTGTGCAATTCTCCGTCTGGGCCGGGCATATTGATCCAGCCGGCGGGCAGCTTTAGCTCGACCAAGACGCAGCGCAGCGCATCGTCCAAAAGTTCGGGCAACTCTAACGGGCGGGTGACGGTAAGCGCCACAGCGTTGAGAATTTTGCGGTCGCGGTCGGCCACTTCGTATTTTTGGCGCTCGGCCATTTCCAACCGGCGGTCTGTTTCGACTACGAATACTTCCTGGCTCAACCGGATGAAGTAGGCCATGCCAATACCGATGAGGGAACGGAAGAAGGGTATGGGAATGCCCAGGATGTTATCAAGGACGCGATCGTAGAGCCAACGGGTCCACAAGATGTCGTGAGGGGGCGTGAGCAAGCCGGACAGAAGGGCATAGGCCACGAACAGAAAAGCGAGTCGGGACATATATGAGGCAATGCGAGGCAGCCCCATCTCACGTATCTTGCGCGATTGACGTAAGAACCCCAACGCACTTAGCAAAGAGCCGGGGAAACCGAGCAAAATGCGAATCCAGATCTCACCCGTAATCCGCAGGTGGGCCGGGGTGAAAGGTTCCAGCAGGTTGTTGATGATGAGAATGCCAACCCAAAGCAAAAACATGGCTACGGTTGGTGCCCACCGCCAGCGGTTGGAGAAGTGTTTGGGGACAACCAGGTTGAGTCCGAACTGGAACAAAGCGACAAACGAGAAGCTCATGAGCCCCAGTTGCAGAAGGTCCAGTCCCTGAATCACTGCCGGACTCAAGTAGCGAGCCTGGATGGGGATAAATAGATAGCCCCACTCGGTCAGGCCATGGGTGATTCCAAAGATGGCCAACCAGGGAAGGTACTGCGCCATCTCCAGACGGCTGTACTTTCGTGTTTGCAGGGCTACAGAAAGGCCCAACGTGAAGAAGGCCAGTCCATAGATAAAAAAGACTACGGACTCGTTGACCTGAAAAAATGCGTAGACCATCTACCTCGCCTATGCCCCCTGGCAACCCGCACCTCACCAAAGCACCAACGGGAGGGGCAGTGTATTATACCGTATTCTCGTTTGAACTACAAGTTTTTTCGTCGGGTCCCGTACCCATATCCTATTGACGGGCAAGTGATAATAGGGTAGACTGGTAGCAAGACGTATCGAATGACAACAGGTTGATACGTAGAGCATGTCGTGGTAAACAAGGAGGATATTCTCGGTGATTGCACCATCCGCCTGGCCTTCGCCTGTGAAGCAGATCGTACTCGGCACAGCGACGACGGTGACCATTCTGGCCTACCTGGGCATGTGTGCTGGATTGGCCGGTTTGTCAAGCACAATCATCGCCATGATTCATTAGCTTTGGCGAGACCGCCGGAAACCATTTATTAGGAGCAATACTCTGCCGGAAACCGATTGCCAGGTGAGTGGGGCAACTCTGGGTGCAACGCACCCTTCCCTTCCGATAGCAAGGCAAGGCATCAAGCCTTGCTTTTTTTGTTGGGCTGGTTCAAGGGCAGTGGCCGGCAATTTCGCCGAACTGCGGGATCATGTCGAGCGACAGACGTAAGCGTTCAGGGACTACCCTGGAAACACCTGCTTCAAGCTCTTTTTTGCCACGAATTACACGAATTTTCACTAATTTTTTTGCTTTTTTCGTAACCGTTCACCCCCCCCCGCCCGCATAAATGATTTGCTCGATAAGCAAAAT
>CAZFFM010000148.1:0-8517 GCA_964517425.1 uncultured Ardenticatenales bacterium
TTGTGGTAAGGGCAGGGCGTGAATGATTGCAGACGCAAAACTTTGACGCACACCCCCTCGAAGTTGTTCATTTGACAGAACCTCCAAGCCGTGGTATACTTTCCCCTCGTACTTACCAAACGTTCAGTAAACAGGGCTAAGGAATACACATGCACTCAGATGTGAAAGAAACTTTGGAAGGGCGGGAGCGTATATTACGTGAGGCTGAACAGCTCTTCGTACAGCACGGATACCGCGGGGTCTCGATCCGCGATATCGCTCAGGCCTGTGGCATGACCAACGCAGCCCTCTATTACCATTTTTCCAGCAAAGAAGATCTCTTCCTGAACATGCTGCGTTATAATTTGCAACGAATCGGCAAGGTTTTAGAACAGTCAGTGGAGGAGAGCCGTTCCTGCAGAGAGCAGATCGATCATCTGGTCAACGCGTACATCCGGCTGGCCATGGAACAGAAGAGCATGTTCCACTACGGCGGGCGGGACATCGTAGACCTGGCCGAGTCGGTACATGAAATCTGGCTGGAGGCACGAGACTGGCTCATCAACCTGATTGGCGGAATCTTGTGCAACGGGCAGGTCGCCGGCGCTGTGCGCCCCGACGTGGACGTGAACGGGGCCAGTTTTGCCCTGATGGGGCTGGCAAACAGCCTGATCATGTACCGCACTTTTCTGAAGGAAGAGGACTTTGACCCAAAGAAGGTAGAATCTTTGGTATCGATATTCTTTGACGGCGTGGGCACAGTGAGCAGTGGTCAGACGCCAGCAGCCAGCAGCCAGTAGTCAGACGGCAGATGTCACGCTTCACGCAATACGCAATACGCAATACGCAACACGTTTTGGAATAAGGAGAGCTTGTGAAAGAACAAAGTAACCGTCGTCAACTGATAATTCTGTTTAGCATGATGTTCATCGTCATGGTGGGCTTTGGTATCATCATGCCCATCCTGCCGTTTTATGCGGAGAACATGGGTGCCACAGCGACCCACCTGGGCCTGCTGTTCGCCCTCTATTCCATCGTGCAATTCTTGCTGGCACCTTACTGGGGCCAACTCTCCGACCGGATCGGCCGCCGGCCGGTGCTCCTAATCGGCTTGCTCGGTTTTGCAGTCTCCTTCATCCTGTTTGGTCTGTCCAACCGGTTGTGGGAGCTGTTCGTGGCCCGCGCTCTGGGGGGGGCACTTTCCTCCGCCGTATTGCCGACCACCATGGCCTACATCGCCGACGTTACCACCGAGAAACAACGGGGCGGTGGCATGGGCATGATGGGTGCCAGCATGGGCATGGGCATGATCTTTGGTCCGGCCATCGGCGGCTACGCCAGCAACATTTCCATGTCCATGCCCTTCTTCATCGCGGCCGGTTTTGCGCTGGCCATCGCCGTGGCCGGCTTCTTCTTCCTGCAAGAATCGCTGACTGCTGAAGACCGCGCGCGCGCAAAAGAGGAACGGGCTGCCACGCAAACCGGTCAGTGGGCCGAAGCCTGGCAGGCTCTGATGAGCCCCATTGGCTTCATCCTGCTGCTCGGCTTCCTGGTCAGTTTCGCGGCCGCCAACGTCGAAGGAACTTTCGCACTCTTTGCAGAACGATCGCTTGGCTTCGGAGCCAGCGAAATGGGCACCATCTTCGTGTTCATGGGAATCATGATGGTCGTTACGCAGGGATTGCTCGTCGGCCCGTTCATCAACCGCTGGGGCGAGGATCGCATGATCGAAGTGGGCATGATCGCCAGCACCATTGGCTATGCCGCGCTGCTCATCGCCTGGGACCTGCCCAGCCTGACCACCATTATGGCTGTGATGGGTGTCGGGCAGGCCGCTATGCGTCCGGCTATCGCCTCGCTCCTCTCCAAACGAAGTACACCGGAGGAGCAAGGCCGAATGATGGGCTACGTACAGAGCGCCCAGAGTTTGGGGCGCGTGGCCGGCCCCATCATGGGCGGCCTGTTCTTCGACCTGATCGGCTACCAGTCGCCGTATATTTTCGGCTCGATCTCGTTTGTCGTCATTTTCTTTTTCGCCCTGCGCTTCTTCTCGCATGATGCCAAACGGCGTGCTCCGGCAGTAGCCTGGCAACCGGCAGAGGCCTGCACGGAATTGACCGTTGACCGTTGACAATTGATCATTGACAATTAGGAAGGGAGTTCATATCTATGTCTAGGAAATTACTCTGGATTACGCTGGCACTTGCGGTGACCCTCGCGGCCGTCGGATGTAGCTTTGGACAGCAAGAAGCACCTGCTTCCAAACCAGCCGCACAGACTGCCCCGACCGCCGTTGTGGAACCCACGGCCGTGCCGGCGCAACCGGTTTCAAATACTTTCGCGGCCATTAGCCTGCCGGGGGATGTGGAAGCCAAGCAGGAAGTGAACGTGGTATTTCCTGTGCCCGGACGTGTGCAGGAAGTACAGGCCAACGTGGGCGATAACGTAACGGCCGGTCAGGTACTGGCCGTGCTGGATCATCGCACGCTGGACGCGCAGGTTACGCAAATGGGAGCGGCACTCAAGGTGGCCAATGCCCAGCTTTCTCTGCTCCAGGCCCCGCCCGACGAAACCGATTTGGCGGCTGCAAAGGCAGGTGTAGATGCTGCCGAGAAAGCCTACAAGCGTATACTCGCCGGTGCGACGAAAGAAGACCTGATTCAGGTGCAAGCCGCCGTTGATCAGGCTGAAGCAGGTTTGCGACAAGCCCAAGCTGCCTACGACCAGATCGCCGGCATGCCTAACGCCGGCCTCATGCCCCAGTCTCTTGGTCTGCAACAGGCCACCATCGGCTACCAGACGGCCAAAGCGACGTATGACAAGATCGCCAAAGGAGCCACCGAAGACCGGCTTGCCCAGGCCTATGCCGGCTTGCTACAAGCTCGCGCCGGTCTGAAGAAATTGCAGGACGGGCCCAAGCCGGAACAGTTGGCCATGGCCGCCGCCCAAATCTTGCAAGCGCAGTCTGCCCTTGACGCCATGAAGGTGCAACGGGACAATGCCTACGCTCGCGCACCGATGGACGGTGTCATTTCCGCGCGAAACGTTGTGACCGGAACGTATGCCAGCCCCGGCCTCCCAGCGTTTACCGTTGTCTCTGCCAAGACCAAAATCGTAATTGACGTAGAGGAGTCAATTGCGCAAGCGATTCGCCGTGGGCAAGAGGTGGACATCCAACCGAATTCTATCGTCGACCGTTCCTTCAAAGGGATCGTTACCCGAATCTCTCCCACGGTTGACCCGAAGACCCGTACACGGCAGATCACTGTCGAACCATTGGACGGCGATTCCGTATTGCGTCCCGGCATGTTTGCCACGGTCTCGTTCCGTAGAGAGGGGTAAATAATCTATGTGGATTTCTGATACTTCGATTAAGCAACCTATTCTCATTGCCATGATCATGATTGCCTTGATCGTGGTCGGTCTGCTGGCCTACTTCTCACTGCCGGTAGACTTGATGCCCGATGTTTCTATTCCGGTCGTCTCCGTGACCACCATCTATCCGGGGGCCAGCCCAGACGAGATCGAGACCCGTGTCTCCAAAGTGCTGGAGGAATCGCTTGGCTCCTTGAACGGCGTGGACACGATCCAGTCTACCTCGGCGGAGGGGATTTCGCAGCTGGTGATCCAATTTCAATTGGATCATTCCGCCTCGGAGGGTGTGCGCGACGTGCAGGAAAAGATCGCCGGCATTCGCAACCGTCTGCCACAAGACATCCAGGACCCTGTGATCCAGAAGTTCGATTTTGGCGCGCTGCCGATCATGTCCTTTGCCATTGCTCCCAAGGAAGGGCAATTTGCCCCCGGCGAATTGCGCAGGCGGGCAGATAACGACATCAAACCACTCTTTGCACGGATCGAAGGGGTCGCCTCGGTGAGCGTTGCCGGTGGGCGCGAGCGGGAAATTCACGTGAACCTGAACCTGTCCGCACTGCGCGCCCGGCAACTCTCGCCCCAGCAAGTCGTGGGGGCGATCCAGTCGCAAAACATCAGCGTGCCGGCCGGACACATCACCCAAAATGGTCAGGACCTGCTGATCCGCACGCCGGGTGAGTTCACCTCGCTTGATGACCTGCGCAACATCGTGGTCAGTTCGAGGGGCGCCCCGGTTTACCTGCGCGACGTCGCTACTGTCGAGGACAGCTTCAAAGACGTGGAGCAACTGAGTCGCCTGAACGGCCAGGACAGTGTTGTCCTCTCCATCCAAAAGCAGTCTGGCACAAACACCGTGCAGGTCGCCGATGGCGTGAAGACAGAAGTCACGAAGCTGGAAAAGGACAACCCCGACTTGACCGTTGTCATTGCCCGCGACGATTCGGTCTTCGTGAAGGACTCGACAAACGACGCCATCTTCGATCTGATCCTCGGCGGTCTCGGCGCTATGCTTGTTGTCCTGGTCTTCTTCCGAGATATCCGCAACACGCTGGTCACCGTCGCCGGCCTGCCTTTCATCATGATCGGCACATTCGCCGTGATGCAGTTGACCGGCCTGACCATCAACATGCTTACCTTGCTGGCTCTTTCCCTTTCTGTCGGATTGGTCATTGACGATGCCATTGTGGTGCGCGAAAATATCTTCCGGCACATGGAAAAGGGAGAACACCCCAAAGTAGCCTCCGCCCGAGGGACCGCAGAAGTGGGTCTTTCGGTTATGGCCATGACTTTTACCATCGTTGCCGTGTTCCTGCCGGTCGCCTTTACCACCGGCATTACCGGCCGCTTCTTCCGCTCGTTCGGTCTGACCGTGGCCTTCGCTGTACTCATTTCGCTGTTTGAGGCCTTCACCTTCGCGCCGATGCTTTCGGCCTATTTCTTCAAACAGCAAGAGAAAAAGGTGGAAGAAGAGGGGGAACAGTACGGCACGATTTATAGAAAGATTGATGTCGTCTACCGGCGTTTCCTGGGCTGGACCTTGCGCCACAAGGTGGCGACTGCGATCATTGCTGTGGCATTCTTCGCGACCAGCTTGGCTACCCTCCCCTTCCTGAAGTTCGCATTTCTTTCCGACACCGGACAGAACAGCCTGGACATGGGCATAAAACTGGCCGCCGGGACCACCCTGACCGAAACGGATGTGCAGGTACACAAAGTGGAAACCATCCTTGCGCAGCGCCCAGAGGTCGAAGATGTTTTGACGACGGTCGGGAGCCGAGGGTCTCCGGAGCAGGCCAGCTTTTTTGTCAAGCTGCATAAAGGCATTGTCGCAGAGAATTTGAAAGATGATCTACGAACCAGCCTGGCCGCCGTGCCCGGATTGGCCTTTGGAGGTGGCGGCTTTGGCGGAGGCAGCGCGACCAGTGTGACTGGCCGCGCGATCCAAATCAAGTTGCTCTCTACCGGCGACTTTGCCGCCCTGGACCAGGCCTCTCAGCAGGTTTTGGATGCCATCAAGGATGTGCCGGGGGTGGTGGGCCTGGCACGCAGCTACGAGCCGGGCAAGCCGGAAATGCGTATCATGGTGGACCGTCAGCGCGCCGCTGACTTCGGCCTGAGTACGGCACAGATCGGCTCGACCGTGCGCACGCTGATCAACGGCCAGAAAGCCTCGCGTTACCGTCTGGATGGAAACGAGGCCGACATCCTGGTCCGCTTGCGTCCGGAGGACCGCAAAAACACGGCCGGATTGCTCTCGCTGTATGTGAGCTCCCCGACTGGTACGACGATCCCCCTCGGTTCGGTGGCTCGCTTGGTGCAGGCGTCCGGCCCCACGCAAATCTTCCGCGAGAATCAGCAACGCGAGATCATCATTGGTGCGAATTCTGCCGGCCGGACGGACAACGAAGTCGTGCAAGACATCCGCACGCGGCTGGAGGGTGTGAACTTGCCGGATGGCGTGACGCTCAGCTTCGGCGGCCAGACCGAGCAGATGCAGAAGTCCTTCTCGTCGCTGCTCACAGCCATGTTGCTGGCGGTCATTTTCGTCTACATGGTGCTGGCCTCACAGTTTGGCTCTTTTACGCAGCCGCTGGTGATTATGCTCGCCCTGCCCCTCTCGTTCGTCGGCGCGTTTCTGGGGTTGTTCCTCACAAACAAGCCGATGGACATGATGGCCCTGATCGGCATGATCATGCTGATGGGTCTGGTGACGAAGAACTCGATTATGCTGGTGGACTTTACGAATCAGGCACGCGAACGGGGATTACCACGCGACGAGGCCTTGATGGAGGCCGGCCCCTTGCGGCTGCGCCCGATCATCATGACCACGCTGGCTCTGATCGTGGGCATGTTCCCCGTGGCCCTGGGTCTCGGCGCAGGCGGCGGGTTCCGGGCGACGATGGCCATCGCCGTCATCGGCGGTCTGATCACCTCGACGCTGTTGACACTCTTGCTGGTGCCGGCGGCCTACGGGTTGATGGACGACGCGGTCAATTTCTTGCGTCATCCGCACTTTACGCTCCAGCGTCGCCGCCAGCAGGTGCCGGTGCAGGTGGAGCAGGAGGCGAGGTAGGCAAGGGGTAATTTTCAATGATCAATTGGCAATGGTCAAGTGCGGGTGTCCGTCATTTTTTTGCGCGGCAATTCTCTCAAATAAACCACGAAGACACGAAGGCACAAAGAACAACCAGGTTGAATGTTTCGACGTTGGAACATTGGATAGGCCTGACGAGTAGGCTTTCTCGCTTGCCTCACTTTGTATGCTTCGTGTCTTTGTGTCTTGGTGGTAAGGGCAGGGCATGAATGATTGCAGACGCAAAGCTTTGACGGACACCCGGTCAAGTGCAAATTGATTGACACTGGACAGTAATGGCAGTATACTATGACCATGAATGTCGTCATATACATCCATGGAGGATTGGAAGAATGAGTGTAAACCTGAATATGACTACGCCTGTGTCAGAAATGACCGCCCAGGATTTGAAAGCACTGATTGCTGAAACGATGGCGGAGTCGTTACGAGAGATGTTCGCTGATCCGGACGAAGGCATGACCCTACGGCCGGAAATTGGAGAGCGTCTGCGACAGGCGCATTCTCGTTTTCTGCGTGGAGAACAAGGTGTGCCCTTGACGGAAGTAGCCAAACGGTTCAAGGTCGAGCTGTGAGATCTTATACGATAGAATTCTATCCGGATTCTCTGGCCGACTTGGGCAAGCTTGCCCCCGGCACAGTATCACGCGTGTTGAAAAAACTGGCATACCTCGCCAACAACTTTGAGCAGTTGTCGTTAGAGGCGTTAACCGGGGAATTGGTAGGGATGTTCAAATTACGCATCGGCGATTATCGCGTCATCTACACTGTAGATTATCAAGAAAAGCGAATTGTCGTGTACACCGTTAAACACCGACGTGAAGTTTACAGGTGATCAAGAAATGGAGTTCGGAAATGGGTAAACGACGTGTTATTTTGTCACTGCTTCTTTTTCTCATCGCTGCCCTGCTGCCGGCCGCGGCTCTGGCCGCACCGCCGGCGGAGGGGCCGGTGAGCTATGTGGTGCAGCGTGGCGACACGCTGGGCACGATCGCCCGCCAATACGGGGTGGATTACCGGGCCATCGTGCAGGCCAACAACCTGGCCAACCCGGACCTGATTGTTCCGGGGCAGCGGTTGACCATCCCGGAGCCGGGGACGGTGATCGTTCGCGCGGCCGGCACCGGCGGGCTGACCGGCCGGCTGGTATTCCAACTTGCCAGCGGCGGGCCGATCTACACAGTGAATGCCGACGGCACGAATCTGCGACACATCGCCGATGGCTTGGACCCCTCGTGGTCGCCCGACGGGAAGCGTATCGCCTACGCCAACTGGGTGTCCCCCGGCGGAATCTACGTGGCCGGTGCCGATGGCTCCTATTCCTGGCGCGTGTTCGACTGGCCCTCGGCCAAGACGCCGGCTTGGTCGCCGGACGGCAAGGCCATCGTCTTCACGCGGCAGATCGGCCCGACACATGGGGACATCGAAAAGTGTTTCAGTTTCTTCGGGCGCTCGTTCTGCATGACCTCCGGACCCGATGCGCGCTGGCGCTTGGGCCTGATCGAGGCGGACACCTGGAAGTTCCGCGACTTGCTCTCGTGGGATCACAGCTTTTCGCCCACTTGGATGCCGGACAACCAGACCATCGTCTACGATAGCGACAAGGGTCTGCACAAAACGGCGCGGGACGACAGCTTTGGTGCTCCCGATGTCCATCTGCCTTATGTCAACAGCGTGACGCTGGATACGCACGACATGGACCCGCGCGTCTCGCCGGACGGCACGCACATTGCCGTCACCTATCGCCAGCACGACCACTTGGAAATTCACGTGATCAACGCGGACGGCAGCGGGCGAAGGCGGCTGACTTTTGGCGACGGGTTGGGTGTGGCCAAACCGGCCAACAACGCCGCACCGGTCTGGTCGCCCGATGGAAAACAGATCGCCTTCGTCAGCGACAGGGACGGGCGGTGGCGGTTCTACATCATGAACGCGGATGGCAGCAACCAGCGCCCGCTGTTCGCCGGCACGGAAGTGGACGCGTTGCCCTTGCAGTACGGTTTCGCCAGCGAGCGCGTGATGGACTGGACGGGGAAGTAGGCAGTCGCCAGTCGACAGATGGCAGTCGTCAG
>CAZFFM010000149.1:0-8515 GCA_964517425.1 uncultured Ardenticatenales bacterium
CCAAACGTTTTCGCAGGAGTCGCAGACGGTAGGCCAGCAAAATCAAGGCAAGGAAGGCAGCGAGCAAGCCCAAGAACGCAGCCCGCCGCTCGGCCCACAGCAAAACGGTGACCTGGACGCTCGCCAGCACCAGCAGAAGGGCCGCGCGCCCGCCGGAGGCTCCTGCAGCTTGGCTTGACGGGAGGAATCTCCACGCCTCCACAATCGTCAGAGGGATAACCATCACCAGGTATGCCGCCAGGAACGAGGGGTGTCCCAGCGTCCCGAAGACGCGGTAGCTGGCCGCGCCAGCTTCCAAGTGCCAGGCATAAAAATCCCCTCCCCGGGATTGCAACAGCGCATAGGCCACGATCGGGACGGAGGGCACGATCAGGGCCCAGATCAACCGCCCCGCCTTCTCCTGCGAATCGAGCCGCGCAGCCACAACAAATCCAACGATCGCACAAAGCAAGAGGAAGAGCGCCCCCTGCTGCCGGAAGGGGGCCCCGAGCAGGCTGCGCACGGGAGCCACCGAGGTGAGAGTCGCCAACGCCGTGGCCAGCATCAAAAAGATTGCCGGGACCAAAACCAACCGTGGGAGACGCGGCGGCCTACCTTCCGAAGTGCGCGTTGTCCGTGGCGGCCGGCGGCGTGCCACCTCGACAACCCAAATGAACAGCAGCGCCATACCCCCCAGAATCGCAAGTTGAGCTTTGGCCGCTTCGAAGGGTGCCGCCGCATAGACGTTAAAATAGAGGGGCACTACAAGCAACAAACTTAACCAGGCAAACTCCAGCCATGACATGTTGCTCACATCGCCTTTCTGGACATCGCCAGGATGTAACGAAGGAACCCAACAAGAAGCCCGCCATAGAAAAGTCCCAGCACGACATACACGCTGCGATGTCCCAGAATTCCCGGCTTGTTCGCCGTCAGGCGGTCAAACATGTTGAAGGGTGACAGCGGTGCGCGCGTGGCCAGCACAGCCGCCAGCGTAACCGGGCGCTGGCCTGAACCGGCTGCCGGTCGTGGCGATGGCGTCGCTCGCGGAGCCGGGTAGCCCTGGGTAGACGAAGCACCCCCTCGCGGCGGCGGGCTGGGCTGGACCGAAACATTGGGCACGAAGATTTCCCGGGTGGGGAGGGGTGTTGTTGTCTGCGACGCCGCCGGCGATGGCAATGGCGTTTCCGTCACCGTCGGCGTGGAAGAGGGCGGCATGGTTGGCGACGGCGTCGGCGTCGCCGCATCCAGCACGCTGACGTACAGCGGGTCCTGCCCCACTTGCAATGTGACCGACCCGTTCACCGCGCCATCGAAGTCACCCGCCCCGCCGTCTTCGACCGTCGTCACGACCTTGCTGGGGTACGATGTGCTATCCACGACCCGCAGACGCAGCGTGCCCAACCAGCCGGTGGCCAATTGCGGCGCACCGATAGCCATGGGCTCCGTGACCTCGTTGCAGGGATTCCAGGGAGCTACGCGAATCGGGCAGCCGGGATCAGTCCACAGAACCAGCTTCGGGCCGGCGTCTGCTCCGGAGAAGCGCATGGCCTGGATGTAGATCGAGCCGGTACCCCCCTCCGAGGCAGGCTCAGGGCCAAGCTGGCGATCAAAGCGGTAGCCGGCCAGTTCCTCGACAAGCCATTTGTAGGCGTAGTACACCGGAAATGGCGTAGCCGCTTCGTCCGTATTGACCAGGCCCCACTGCGGATTACGTAAGGTGAAGACGAACACCACCGGCAATTGTTGGGGCCACAGGCTCAGTGCCTGGGTCATAGCATGGACGAGATGGCGGGCTTGCCATTCGTCGCTCTGTTCCGAACGGTCGCTGTATAACCCGATTTCCGTGCAGAGCAAGGGGATACGCTCCAGGCCATATCGGGCGAGCAGTTCGCGCACTGCTGGCCAATCACCGGACGAGTGCATCGCCTTGGCCAGGAAAGCCTGATTGAACGGGAGCGTAGTCGTGCCCTTCAAATCCCATGCTTCGCGGAAGGCATCGTACTGGTGGATACCCATCAAATCGAAGAAGGGGAAGTCAGGGGCCTGGCCATACTGTTTTTGCAGATAATCCAAGACCTGTTGGGTGAAATCCATCTTGAAGCAATCTTCGGGAATGATCTCGTACGCAGGGCTGCCAAAAACGACCTGTGCCTTGGGGTCTGCCGCCTTGATCGCCGGATAGGCCTGTACGAGCAGGTCTGCGTATTCTTGCGGATCGGGCACGCCGTTGCTGTTGAGATCGCCGCCCCAGGCGCTGCCCACTGCTGCACAAACAGGGTCGTCGATGCGGAAGTTGTCCGGCTCGTTGTACAATTCCCAGACCTGGATGCCCGCCCCCTCCGGCCAACCGGCCAGCAAGGCGCGCTCTCCTCCGGGCTTGTATCGCTGCACCAAAGCAGACATAAAAGCAACAAAATCGGCGACATTATCGGCGTCCAACGGCCCGCCGGTGAACTGCACCCCCGGGGTATTGGGATTGTTGTCGGCGTCCCAGAGTGCCTGGTAGCTATCCACGGCCCAGCCGGTCGCCCGGCCAATGGTGGGCAAGGGATAGAAGCCACCGGCGATCATCCGGTCTATCGTCGCGTCAAGTGCCTGCCAGCGATAGGTGTGGATGCCCGCAGCGGGGGGGTCCGGCTCCACCGCGTTCCAGTAGACATCGAAACGAGTCCAGCGTACGCCTGCTTGCTGAGCGCGGGCAACGACGGCGCTATCGTCCAACTCCCCAAAGGTCTGCACGCCAAAAGGGAAAACTAGAGTCGGAGACGGGGTAGGCGCTTGTGCTGCGACGCCAGCAGGCAACAGGCGGAAGCCGGCCGCCGACAGGCCCATTCCGGCCACCAGGAAAGCGGCCAGGAGAAGTACAAAATGCCTTGTTTGCCTCACATCGTCATCCGTCTGCATGAAGCCCTCCAGATGTTGTCGAGTAAGCGTTCAGGTACCCAGAAAATAGAACGCTGATTGCGCGGATTACCCGCTGATAAACGCAGATAATATCAAGGAGTCAGCGAAAATCTGCGTCTATCTGCGTCATCTGCGTCCTATTCCAGGGGGGGCTGAACGGATACGTTGTCGAAACAGTTTCCCGCACGCAAACTATCGCCCCAAATAAAAGGGGATGATGTAACCCACGATAGACGCCACGTTGAGCAAAGCCACCGAAAGCAGCCCGGCAGTCCATCCCACAGACCGCCAACGCGTGGGAAAGATTTCTCGGACGCCTAAGACAAAAATCGTCGCAATCGGGATCATGACCGGAAAGATATACCGCCCCTGCGGTATACTCAAGATGGTCAAATCGTGCCGGGTAATAACAAAGTGCGACCAGGTTCGGAATTCTCGACCGATGGCCAGCGTAATGGCCAGCAGCACGCTGATGGCGAAAATTGCGATCACGCGGCGCTGCCAGTCTTCGCGTTCCAGTTCCGGCCGGCTCTTTGCGGGGCGCATGAACCATTCGCCGATACCCAAAAAGGCAAGGGCAGTCATCCCCCCCATCATCAGGTACCAAATCGGGTTTATCCGCACATTGAGCCAGCCAAATCGTCCCCAAAAACTCTCGAACAACCCCCGCGCGAAGAAACCGAACAGCCCCCATAGATAAGTCGTCTGGATCGCGCGGAGCGCGGAGAGTTGCGATAACGTGGGCAGAAAGAGATAGTATCTTAAAACGCGGTCTGCCAGGCTGGGGAAGCTGTAGAGCAGGGCGACGATCCCGGCGACCACAACACCCCCGGCGGCCAGGAGCCGCATACCTCCCCGGCGACGCTGCCGGAGGCTGCGCACGCCATAGTCAATTCCGACCAACACCAGCACGGCTACGGTGACCAGCGCGGTTCGCTTGGTGAGCAGCGCGAGTACGAGCGCGCCCACAACCAACGCACCGCGATCCACGGACCAGCCATGCTTGTAAAGCAGCACGATTCCCAAGAAGAAAAGTGAGGCAAAAAATTCCGCCAATTGGTCGTTGCTCACCGTGCTGTTGATGAAGGCCTGCATGGGCAAAAGGGCCACAAATGCCGGAATGCCCAAAGCCAGTTGCAGGTCGTCAGGGAAAAGCTCGCGGGCTACGAGGAAAGCCACCCAAATCGTCAGCAAGCCGGGCAAGAGGGAAATCAAGCGCAACGCATATAGCTGCGTGCCCACCGGCGCGTGGGCCACCGGCACCAGCGCGGCGGCAGCCATCACGTAGTACACCGGCGGCTGGAAGAGCCAGTAAGGGTCTACGGGCCAGTAGACGTCCTTGAAGGATTTTGGAGGATTCTGGGGATTGTACGGGAACTGCGTGTACCCGTAGCGCCAATAGTCGTACCGCCGCATGGAATCCAGAATCTCCTGCTGGAGCGGCAACGACGTATCCCTGGCCGTCAGCAAGCGGCCTTTCTCATAGAGCAAGCGCACGTATTCAAAGTGGCGCGTCTCGTCAGGCCCTTGCCAGGGTGGTATAATGGCGATCATCAGCAACGACTGCAACAGTCCCAGCAAGAGCAGGACAAGTATAGCCCGTCTATTCATAACTGTCCCCATTTTTGCCTGTCCTCGGGTGCGGGAAATCGGCCCGAGGACGGGCTGCTGCGCGATTTGTTTCAGGCGAGTCATTCATGGCCTTCCCCATTTTCGCACCCGCTCATGAGAGGCGAACCAATCGCCCAAAGGACACACTCTGTCTCCCCAGGTAGAACACGCCCAGCAACGCCGGATAGATGAAACTGATGGCGTGCAACAGCAACCCATACGTCACCGCCTGTCCCTGCGGAACCAGGAAGGTGGTCAACACCAAGACACTCAGATAGTGAAACACACCGATGTTGGCCGGCAGTGAGGGCACGCGCACGCCGGCCTGCAAGACGACGACGAGTACAAAAGGGACCACCGGAGGAGCCTGGATGTGCAAGGCCACCATCGTCAGGGCATACGTCGCCGCCGTACTCAGCCAGATCAGGAGCGAACTCACCCCCAGCCACAAGCTGAGCCGCCGGTCGTGCCAGACATCGAGCACCTGCGCCGTCGCTTCGATCATGCGCAGCAAACGCCGCCCGATTCCGCCGCCGTAGCGCGCTGCGAGGCGATCAAGCAGACGCAGGAGAGCCTGCTTCTGCCAGGCAGCGACCAGCATGATCGCAAACATGCCGAAGAATGTCAGCCCGATTGGCCATCCCGCAGAACGAAGCCAATCGGGCAACAGAACAAAGGGAAGCAAAGCCAACAAGATCAGCGAAAACGTCAACCCATCCAACACCTTCTCGACAGCAATCGTGGAGAGGGCATAGGCTTTGCCCAAAACTCCTTCCCGTGCCGCAAGGTACGCGCGGATCAGCGGACTGAGCCGGAGCGGGAGTACGGCATTCGCCAACTGTGCGATCATCAGATAGGAAAAGAGGTCGTGCCGGGCAGGCCTGTCTTTCTGCGGAGCAAAAAGCAGGTGCCAGCGCAGGGCAATCAACACGTAGTTCACCGTGGCCATGGTCACCGCCAGAAGCAGCACAGAGACATTCAGTCCCTCCAGGGCAGCCCCAACATCCGACCAGCGGACGTTTCGCGAGAGCAGCCAAAGAGCGAGCAAACTCGCCGCAGCGCCAAGCAGAAAGCGCCCTATCCGGCGCATTCGTCCGGCGCCGGCCGGCTCGACTATCTTCTCGGTAACCATAAACGACTGGCTCGCAGGGCCGGTACTACGGCCGCTGCCGCAAACAAGATCATCAACGGTTCTATCTCCCACCGGTAGCGGGTAATGACGTTAAAAAAGCAATACACTGCACTCAGAAAAGCAAACAGCAGATAAAACAGAGACAGCAACCGCCAATTCCGGCGTGTCTGGTAGATGCCCAGCAGAAACAGGGCCAAAAGCAGGCCGTAAACGATCTGATACGGTCGCACCCAGGAAGCTTGGTAGAAATTGCGATACGTGCCGATGTTGGAGCGGAACCACCAGAAGCTCACGAATTTGCTGATCTCCAGACGGGCCCACTGCGCAGGATGTTCCCGAATGAAGGCCAGGCCGGCTGCGTAGAACGCTCGATCCAGAGCGACCTCGTCCAGAGCCTCTACCTGCGCGGAAATGCTGTGCGGCAGCGGATACGGCTCCCAGACGACGATGGGCGGGTCGGGCTCGTCTGCCGGTTGGCGCGAATGGCCGACGAACGCTTCGGCGCGAGCGGTATAGACATCAAACCCGCTTCCGGTCGTGAAGGGGTTATTGCCGTTCCAAAACGTAAAGCCGCCGTTCGTCGAAACAGGGACGACTTGGTGATGGATGGCAAAATTGCGCGCCGTCCAGGGCACGACGGTCAGCAGAGCAATCGCGAAGACGCCACCGGCAACGCCATACCAGGGCCGCCGCAAGCGGCTCCGCATAAAGAAGCACCACAAGACGAGTCCCGGCAAGAATCCCAAGATGACCGGCCGGTTCAGCGCATTCGCGCCCCAAACGAGGCCCGCCAGCGCCACGCGCGTCCAGGTGGCCTGCTCGGCCATGCGCAGGAGGGTCCAGAGCAGAAGGCATAGCATAAAGATGTTGGTGGCCGTGATCGTCGGCTGCGTCACCACCACCAGCATGACCGGGTAGATTGCCGTGGCTATGGCGGCCAGGATGCCGGCAAACGGATCAAAGGCCAGCTCCCCAATGGCGTAGACCAGCACGACACTCAGCGACGACAGAAACGCCTGGAACACATTGAGCGCCATCGCCGGATTCGCAGGCGCACCCTTCATCGCCGCCGCCAAAACAGCCGTGTACAGCGGCGGCATGAACGAACGCAAGGGGTGAAGCTGCCGGTAGCCATACAAATCAAACGTGTAGCCTTTGCCGCTCAGTAAATTGGCGGCAATGCGTCCCGATTCGGACGTGGTGATGTCGGGACTGTGCAGAAAGGCGACTGCCCCCAAACGCAGGATCAGGGCAAGGAAAAAGAGCGCGGCGAGCCACTGCCGCCGGTTCTGCTGGAATCGCTGAGTCATGAGTGGGCGTACCTCACGATGATTGCGAATGCCCAGTACGGGTCAGCGTCCACACCGCTACCCCCAAGGCCAAAATGGACCACAGCACCAGGCTTGCCTTGATGTAATTCGTGATACTGTCCACCATCCCGTGGGTCATGTAGACCGTCATGCTCCCCAGGAAGCCGGCGGCCAAGGCGCGAGCAAAGGGATTCGTTTTGTCGCGCAAGACCTCAACCAGGAGCAACAGAAACCCGGACAGCAACGCGATAAATGCGACCAAGCCGGGGATTCCGAAATCCACACCTGCTTGCAGGTAGATGTTGTGGGGATGCGGCACAGACGCATCAGGGCTAATCAAGAAGAAGGGATACAACAGAGCCGCCACGCGACCGAAGGTGCCTAAACCGACCCCGGTGAACGAGAAGTCTTGCAGCATATAAATCGCCCGCTGCCAGATTTCCATGCGGCCGGCCGCGCCGGGGATGGTACTCGACTGCAGAAGCATGTCGGCGACGAATGCTGTGCCCACCTGGTGGACATAAAAGGCTGCGGCAATTGCAGCGGCTGCCACCACAAGCAAGAACCGCCGATCACGCAGTACCATCAGCAGGAAGATCGCGCCGGCCACCCCCAGCCAGGCCCCCCGTGACTGGCTCAGCAAAACCGCCAGGGCGGTGAGCAGGGTGGCGGGCCAGGCTACCCATTTCAAATTACGAGGCGTCCCCGGAAAAATGAGCAGGGCCAGGCCTATGGGCATGAGCAAGGCCAGGATACCTCCGGAGATATTGGCGTTCGCGCCGGCTTCGGCCATGATGGGCAGGGAAACGTGCGGGAGAAGGCGATATATCCCGCCGAGCGGCAGCACCTTGCTCTCCGAAAAGCGCGTGTCCAGCAACGCCGCCAGGGCGAGGGCACCCCCGCCGCCCAGGAGGAGCATGACCAAAGTCTGCACGCGTGCCCACGTGCGGGCAAACGAAATCAGGCCGTAGAACAGCCCCACAGTCGCCACGACCCGGTAGACGCCCAACAGGCTCAGCTCCATGATAGCTGAGGCGTAGAGAGCGGGCAGCATCATGAACAACATCAGCAGGATAGCGAAGTTCAACGGCGTCGCGTTTACGAAATAGCCCAAAGCGAGCCGGCGGCAGGTCCACAGGATGGGCACGGCGAGCATTGCCAGGGCTACGATCCACGGGGGTAGATGGCCGGCAAAAGTCAACGCGGCCACGACCCCGGCCAGCACAACCAGCTCGTAGCGCACAGCGGCGCTTGCGAGGCGGAGGAGCGCCGGCCATCGCCCGCCAGCCGGCAAACGCCGCTCTGCTTGCTCCGAAATCGTCGTCATCGCGTGCTACGCCTCCCCCTCCAAAAGCTGCACGAATAGCTGCTCGTACGCATCGGTGATCCGGTCCCATGTGTAATAACGACGTACGTGCTCGCCCGCGCGCTGCCGGTAATCCTCTACTCGTTTTGGGTCGTTTAATAGCGCGCGCAAGACCTGGGCCAGAGCCTTGCCACCGTCGCTGCCCACGTAACTGAGGCCGGCATCACCAATCGTTTCCAGGTTTTCGGCGGTATCATGCACGACGACACA
>CAZFFM010000150.1:0-8414 GCA_964517425.1 uncultured Ardenticatenales bacterium
TGGCAAAAGTAAAAAACGTAGCGTCCAGGTTGGAACATTGGATAGTCCTGGCGAGCAGGCTTTCTCGCTTGCCTCACTTTGTATGCTTCGTGTCTTTGTGTCTTGGTGGTAAGGGCAGGGCGTGAATGATTGCAGACGCAAAACTTTGACGCACACCCAGACCCCATAAGGAATTTGACTTTCTTCCTTGGCTGTGCTATATTCTTGATAGCATGGTTACTGCTCAGCCTGCCACCAAGGCGACTACGAAGCGCGTTTTAACGCACTATTCCAGCACGACAGTGACCTGTTTCAACAGGTTTCGTAATTATAGGCGGGCAATTCATTGCTCAGGTTGCTACCTGAGTGGCAACGATAGCATTTTCAAACGTGTTTGCCTAAATGTAGCGGGGTGGCTACAGTAAGTTTTCCAACGAAGGAGAAACGAGCGATGGTTGCAAACCAGGTTTCTTGGATGGTGGGGGGGGCGCAGGGCAGCGGGATCAATGCGGCGGCAGAGATACTGGCAAAGGCTTGCAGTCGCGGGGGGCTGGCCGTCTTTTCCAACATCGAATACCACTCCAATATCATAGGCAAACACAGCTTCTATCGCGTGCGGGCCGGCGACGGCGAGATCCGGTCACATGTGGATGAAGTGCATTTGCTGGTTGCCCTGGACAAAGAGACCCTCCTCGGCAAGAGCGCGGACCCGCAGGTCCACCACATCGGGCATTTACATCAGGTCGTGCCGCAGGGGGGCGTCATCTACGATGCGGCCCTAAACATGGGCACGGAAGAATTTGGCCGCGGAGACTTGCGACTCTTCCCCTTGCCCTTCCTGGACCTGATCGAGGCGGGATTGCGTGCCGGCGGAAAAGAGGGCACCGGCGCGCAGTACCAGATTATGAAGAACACCGTACTTCTCGGCGCTACAGTCGCGCTTCTCGATTACGACCTCGGCATGGTGACGACGATCATTGGCGAGAGCTTCACCGGCCGGAAGGCGCATCTGGCCCGTCTCAACGTAGAAGTCGCCCGCGCCGCGTATGCGTACGTCAAGGAGCATTTCCCCGCGGGCATAGATTTTCACCTGCGAGCAAAAGCCGATCCCCCGAAGCAGATCCTCATCCGGGGTGTTTTGGCTGCGGCCATTGGCAAACTGAAGGCCGGTTGCGGGTTCCAGTCTTATTATCCCATCACGCCCGCCACCGATGAAAGTTTTTACCTGGAAGCGCGGCAAGCGGACTACGACATCACCGTTTTTCAGTGCGAAGACGAGATATCCTCGATCAACATGGCCGTGGGCGCGGCTTATGCCGGTGCCCGCTCGGCAACCTCCACGTCCGGTCCGGGAATGGCGTTGATGGGCGAAGGTTTGGGGTTCGCTTCGATTATCGAAACGGCCGGCCCGGTGGTCTGCCTCTACCAGCGGGGTGGGCCGAGCACAGGCTTGCCTACGCGCACTGAACAGGGCGACCTTCACTTTGCGCTGCACCCCGCCCACGGCGAGTTCGAACACATCGTGGTAGCCCCCGGCGATGCGGTCGAGTGTTTCTACGCGACGTTCGAGGCCTTCAATTGGGCCGATCGATACCAGATGCCGGTGATCGTGTTGCAGGACAAGTTCATGGCCAACAGTTACCAGACAGCGCCGTGGCTCGACACGTCCGGGTTGACCATTGACCGTGGCGCACGCTTCGACCCGCAGACGGATGCGGACGGAGAAGCCTACCGGCGTTACCGCCTCACCGCTTCGGGCGTCAGCCCCCGCAGCCGGCCTGGTCAGCAGGGGGGAATGTACCGGGGCACAAGCGACGAACATGATCCCTTCGGGCACATCCACGAGGGGATCGAGAATCGCATGAGCATGGCGCACAAACGCCGGCGCAAACTTGCCCGGGCAGCGCAGGAGATTCCGGATGAGAGGAAGTTCCAATTGCACGGCCCGCCTGTAGCAGACGTAACGCTCGTCAGTTGGGGGTCGCCGAAGGGAGCGATCCTGGACGCCATGGCTGAACTCTCGCGCCACCGGTCCGTGAATTTCTTGCAGGTCCGGCTGATGCGGCCGTTTCCCGTGGACGCAGTTACCCGTATTCTGCGGGAGGCAAAACGGAGCATCACCATCGAGGGGAATCTTTCTGGACAACTGGCCAGCCTGATCCGCGAACAAACCGGTGTCACAGTCCCGCAACGCATCGTCCGCTTCGACGGGCGGCCCTTTTCGCAGGGCGATATCGTGGAAAGCGTGGAGAAGGCCCTGGCCACCGGCGATCCGGTGGTAGAGGTAAGCCACATCTGAACGATTGGCGCGGAGAGCGCAGAGCAATAGCGTGTGCAGCCGTGGCACGATGGAAAAAGGAGCGACAGGAAATGACCGCCCAAACGTACACAGCAAAGGATTACAAAACGGACGTCGCCAGCGATTGGTGTCCCGGGTGTGGGGACTTTGGAATTTTGCGTTCCGTGCAGCGGGCGCTGGCTGAATTACACCTTCCACCCCACGAGGTGGCGATCATCTCGGGGATTGGCTGCTCCGGCAAGACGCCGCACTACATCGGCACCTACGGATTGCACACCCTTCATGGACGGGTTTTGACCGTGGCTACCGGTGTGAAGTTGGCCAATCACAAGCTCACCGTGCTGGCCTTGGGTGGTGACGGCGATGCTTATGGTATTGGCGCCGGGTACTTTGTGAACGCCGGACGACGGAACCTGAACCTGACGTACATCGTCTTCGACAACGAAGTATATGGCCTGACCAAAGGACAGGCCTCTCCCACACTGGATAAGGGAATGCGTACCAAGTCTATGCCGGATGAAGCCATCGTTGAAGGGATCAACCCCATTGCCCTGGCGCTCAGCACCGGCTATACGTTTATCGCCCGCGGATATGCGCTGGATGTCAAGCACCTGGTGGGATTGATCACACGGGCCATTCAGCATCCGGGGTCCGCCTTGGGTGATGTCTTGCAAACTTGTCCGACGTACAACAACCTGCACACGCGAGACTGGTACGCCGGCAAGGACCGGTCCGGCGGTCAGCCGCGACTTTATCATCTCGAAGATACAGGCTATGATCCGCTTGTGCACAATCCAGATGACCCGGACGAGGTGGTGGCGAAGAAGGTGCAAGCCCTGGCTCGTTCCTACGAGGGGGGAGACCATATTCCCATTGGCGTCTTCTACCAGCTTGAGACGACGACCCTCGAGGAACAGCTCGCCAGACGTCGCCCCAGTCTCCAGACTCTGGCGCAGGTGGAGATGGCCGTCTACGACCGGGACGTTTCGCCCCTGTTTGAACAGTTGCTGTAGCAACAGCAGCCCCGAATTGAAATCCCAGGCTGCCAACCCCCGTCCAGCTCGCGGCGGATGACAATCCGTCGCCGCAGGGACGCGGACTGTCATCCGCTGCGAGCCGGACGGCTAATGCGTACCCAGGCAGCGCGATTCATCCGCTACCGCCCAGCCCAAAACGCAAAACTTTGACGGACACCCATGAGTCGGCAAGCTGGCGGTTGAACCGCCAAGCCTCTCACTTCGCCGCCCCCATTACCTCACGCAACCTTCCACCGAGCTCCTGGATACTGTACGGCTTGGAGACAACGCCGTCGAAGCCGTACTGCCTGAAATTGGCCATAACCGCATCGTTGGCATAGCCACTGGAGACGATGGCTTTTGCCTCAGGGTCTATCTCATGCAGCTGCCTGATCGCTTCCTTGCCTCCCAGACCGCCCGGCACGGTCAAGTCCATGATCACGGCGTCATACGGCCGCCCCGCTTCCTGAGCTTTCTTGTACTTCGCAATCGCTTCCGCCCCATCCCTGGCTGTCTCAGCCTCATATCCCAGGTGCCTCAGCATCTCCGCCGCTACTTCCCTGACCACCTGCTCATCATCCATCACCAGAATCCGGCCCTCTCCAACCAGTACCACCTCTTCCACCACGCGCCGGCCCGGGATCTCTTTGCGGGAAGCGGGCAGGTAGACGTGAAAAGTCGCTCCCTCCCCCAACTCGGAGTCTACGGTGATCGTGCCGTCGTGGTTCTTGACAATGGTATAGCAAATCGCCAGCCCCAGACCGCTCCCCTTCTGCTTGGTCGTGAAATAGGGGTCGAATATCTTGGGGAGATGTTCCTCCGAGATACCAATCCCCTGATCTTCGACTGTGACCTGCACATACCTCCCCGCCTTCAAGGCCGGCATCTGTTCTTCGTCCACGGTCACGTTCTCCGCGCGTACCCGGATCATGCCCCCTTCCGGCATCGCCTGCACCGCGTTGATGACCAGATTGTTGATCACCTGGCTCATCTGCCCTTCGTCCAGATCCACCGGCCAGAGGTCATCCGGGATGGAGAAATCACACCGGACGTTGGTACCCCGCACGACGAAGCCGGCTGAATCGATAATCAACCCCGCGATGGACGCCGCTTGCCTGACTGGCGCTCCGCCCTTCGCGAAGGTGAGCAACTGTTGGGTCAAGTCCTTCGCCCGCATGGAAGCCCTTTCCGCCTCCGCCAGTCTCTGGTAGACTCGACCTTCGGGCTTGGCATACATCTTGGCCAGGCCGATGTTGCCCATAATGCCTGTAAGGATGTTGTTGAAGTCGTGGGCGATGCCGCCGGCAAGGACGCCGACCGATTCCAGTTTCTCGACTTTCAGCAGCTCTTCCTGCATGCGCTTGTGCTCGGTGATGTCTTCCAGGGCAACGATCACTCGCGGCCCGGCTGCGCTCTCGAAGAAGGCTGTGCCGATGCGGACGTCCCGTTGAACGTATTCACCGCCTTTCTGCATGGCAATGTTGCCTTCTATGCCCGCGGCCGGCTGTTGGGTGCGGAAGGTCGCCAGTATCGTATTTCGCAACACGCAAGTCTGGCAGGCCGGGCCAAACCCGCACCCCTCCGGGACGTCCAGGTGGTGCAGGCAATGCAGCACAGTGCCGGTTCGCCGGCCGATCATCTCGGTTTCCGGCAGGTCGCTAAAAGTCTGGGCTGCCTTGTTGGCTTGCCGGACGCGCCGGTCGGAGTCGACCACAAAGAGGGTGAGGGGTATGGTATCGAATACGGTTTGTAGTTCTTCAGCATAGAGTTGCAGCGCATCCATCGCCCGTCTGCGGAATTCTTGCTGCTCGCGGAACGCCAGCCCATAGGCCATCAACAACTCTACCAACGGTGTGGAGACGAGTCGGGCAGCGTCCAGCAGAGTCATGTCCACACTCTCTTGCGCCAGATGTTGCAGCGCCTCTTCGTGTATCTCGACGATCTCCTCGGTTGGGCAATCCGCCAGCACCAACTCGCGGCCCAAGTCCGCGGCGGCTGCCAAATATTTCTCCTCCGGTTGGGCAACGTAGGCCTTGAGCAGCGCAAAGTACCTGTCCCGGACCGCTTGATTGGCTATCACGCTACCTCCATCATGCTGAATACCAACACCGCCGCATCGTCCGTCTCGCGGCCCCAGTCCCCCAGAATCTTCCCGGCCAGTCTCTGCACGTCCGCGCGCAGCGCGTCGTTGTAGCCCGCCAGGTCAATCGCCTCGGCCAGGCCGTCGGTGAAGAGGATCACCAAATCGCCAGGCATGAGCGGCACGGTTTCGGGCGTCAAGGTCTTGTAACCACCACCGACAATGCCCCAGTTACTGCTCATGCGGATGGTCCTCCCTTCGGCAACCCTCCGACAAGGTCCAGTCCCATGTCTGTCGATGGGCGCAGGAGGCCGCTCCCTCGCGATCAGGGCCCGCGTGTTGCCGATCCCGGCGTAGGTCAGCTGCTGCGCCTCTTCGTCTATCACCGCAATGCCCATCGCCACGCCCCGCGTGCCGCGTATCGCCTCGTTGCAGACAGCGAAGATGTCCGGCAGCGATTCTGAGAGGTGACGGGTAACGCAATCTATCGCGGCTCTCGCTGCCTTCTCCGCGTAGGGGCCGTGGCCCAGGCCATCAACCACACAGAGGATCGTCTGGCCACCCCTGCGCCAATAGCCACACTCGTCGCCGCAGTGGGGAGCGTCATGCAACGCACGTTTGACCATGGCTACACGCACGGCTGCCACTTCCGGGCCACTACCCGCGTTCCGACGCCGACGGTGGACGTGATCTCGAACTCGTCCATCAGCCGTCGCACACCGGGCAAGCCGCCGCCTAGTCCGGCACCGGTAGAATAGCCATCTTGCACAGCCTGGTTCACATCGGGGATGCCGGGACCATCGTCCTCGGCGATCACTTCTATGCCCACCTCACCATTTCGCCTGACGGCGATAAGCGTGATCGTGCCCCCCCGTCTGGTGTGGAAGCAGAGGTTTGTGGCCAGCTCGCTTACGCTGGTAGCCACGTAGTACATCGCCACTCGTTTGAAGCCAACACTTTCAGCCAGCGACTTGGCCGCCCGTCGTGCCAGGGCGACGTGATACTCCGTAGTGACCCGGACGACCACAGGCTCTCTTGTCCTTACTGCCGCCGCGTTCTTCAAACCCAACTCCTCGCCCTACATTCTCCTCCGAGTCATCTTCATGGCGACCTTTGTGTGGCCAGGTCCCGATTGGATGTGGAACTCGTCGACCAGCCTTTTTGCGCCGGGCAGGCCGGCCCCCAGGCCTCTGCCGGTGCTGAAACCCGGCTTCATCGCCCGGTCAAGGTCGGGGATGCCGGGGCCGCGATCCTCGACCACAACCCGGATCGTGGGCCTGCTGGGGTCCGGGGCACAATTGGCGAAAATGGTGCAGACGCCCGTCCCCGCGTACTGGATGACGTTACGGGCCAGTTCCGAGATCGCGGTGGCCAACCGCGTCTGGTCGGCCAGGCCAAAGCCGAGCAGATGTGCTGCTTCCCGGCCTGCATGGCGCGCGGCGATGATGTCGCTCTGGGTCTTGATTTCAACCGTTGTCTCCTCAGCCATCGCCGCCCTCCCGTTCCTTGATGAGGCGATGGAGTTTCTCCACGCCTTGGTCCAGGTTGAGAGCGGTCTCCACGCCGACCAGTTCGCGACCCATTTCCACCAGCGTTAGGGCCACGGCCGGCTGCATACCGCATACGACCGCTTCCGTGCCTAGCAGTTGTACCATGGCGGCCGTGTCATTGATCACCCTCGCCATGAAGGAATCGACCACGTTCAAGGCCGTGATGTCAACGACGATTCCCCTGGCTTCGGTATCCTTGACGACGCGCAGCACATCGGCCTGAAACTCAAGCGCATCCTGGTCCGTCAGATCCACCTGAATGGAGGTCAAGAGGATGTTCTCGAGTCGGAGTATCGGAATTCTCATTTGTGCCTCCTCACTAACTTATCAACGAGATTTTTGTTTTCTGGGCAAGAAAATCTCTGCCACGAATTTCACTAATTTTCACGAATTTCCCTTTTCCTTTTCCTTTTTTCATGTCAATTCGTGCAATTCGTGGCGGGAATCCTTTTTGGTTAGGATGTAATCTGCTGGCCGATCAGGCCAAGGGCTTCGGCGACTCCTGCCCGCAGCGTGCCGCGTGTACGGACAATGCCCAAATCAACTTCCAGTTTGGTCAGCGTTTGGGCAACATCGGGGCTGATGCCGGTGAGGATCACCTCGGCCCCCAACATCTTGGCCGCGGCCACCGTCTTCAGCAGGTGCTGGGCCACCCGTGTGTCGAAGGCCGGCACCCCGGTGACATCCAGGATGGCCACCCGCGACTCGGTCTCCACGATGGCCTCGAGGAGCCCTTCGATCATCTGCTGGGCGCGCAGCGTGTCGATGACGCCTACCAGCGGCAGCAGCACGACCTCTTCCCACAGCAAGATGACCGGCGTGGAGAGTTCCAGCAGCGCGCGGCTCTGCTGGACGATGATCTCCTCGCGCGTCAGGACGAATGCCTCGAAGGTGACGAGGCCCAACAGATCAATCACCTTGTTCATCTTGATGACCTCGGCGTTGAGCAGTACCGGGTCGTCACCGAACTCCTCCTGGAGGTACTTCAGCAGCGAGTCCTTGAGCGAGAAGATGTAGACCGCCGTCTCTGAGGGGGTGAACCCCTGCTCGGCGCGCGCGGCGCTGGTATCGCGCAGCATGGCCACCACGTCGGCAAACGCGGGTTGCGTGATGTCGTCGTAGACCTCGCTGCGGAACGCGACCGTCAGCGCCCGCAACAGATCCCTCGTCTGCGTCCGCAGATGTGCCTCGGTGATCAGTTTCAGCGTCTGCGTCCCCTGCAGGGCGATAATGTTCGCCATCCAGGTCTCCAGCAGTTCCTTCTCCCTCGCTACGAGAACGTCGGCGACGGTTCTCACTTTTCTCTGCGATGTGTCCATAAAGAGTCCTCTCCCCGGTTGAATGCAGAGCTACCATCCTTGCATCATTATATACTACAGTTTTATTTTACCACACGCCGTCCCTTTTTGACTTGACACGGAAACCGATTCGCCGGGGGTGTGCGTCATATTTTTGCGCGGCAACTCTCCCAAACAAATGAACCACGAAGA
>CAZFFM010000151.1:0-8350 GCA_964517425.1 uncultured Ardenticatenales bacterium
TGACTTGGAACGGCTGGTCTTGGCGCGTTCACCCCGTTTTCAGGCCTTATTGGACAAGTCACGACAGAGTATTCAGGCGGGCAAAGGGCTGTCGCGGGCGGAGTTCTGGGAAGCTGTTAGACAGCGACACCAGCAGACGGGGCAAGGCTCTGCCTCTGTAGACACAGAGGGCTAACCGACACAGGAGCCGATGCCTCAATGCTGTATCCAAAGAGGAGACCACCGGAAGGGCCGATCTTCTTCGAGGTTAGATGCAAGAGTGCGAATGCTGCACATGCGCGATTATGCACGAAAGGCTCTCGGTTTCACTAACTTGTGGCTTCAGAACGATCAAGGAGAGACAAATGCTGAGAACCATCTCGTCCTCTGAGCTACGGACACAGATCAAGCGGGTACTAAACGAGGTAGGCTATGGGCAGACGCAGTACATCGTAGAGAAATTTGGCGAGCCTACGGCGGCCATTGTCAGTTTGGAGGACTTTCGCCTTATCCAGGCAGCGAGAAAGCAGCAGACCACCGCTTCGCTTCGGGAGGTTATCGCCAGTATCCGGTCACGGGGCCGGCAACTCGAACCCGATGAGCTGAGTCGTCTGATTGGCGAGGCACGGGCCGAGTTCTACGATCTGCAAAACAGCCAACGAGATGCCCGTTAGAGTCGTCCTTGACACCAACGTCTTGGTCAGCGGCCTCATGACCGAATACGGCCATCCGCGCCAAATCCTTGATGCTTGGTTAGAGGGAGCGTATACCCTTGT
This sequence comes from uncultured Ardenticatenales bacterium, assembly GCA_964517425.1. Lineage (GTDB taxonomy): Bacteria > Chloroflexota > Anaerolineae > Ardenticatenales > JAADHH01 > JAADHH01. The sequence continues at coordinate 756 of CAZFFM010000151.1, forward strand.
AACCTCGCTCTACCTGGTGGAGGAATTGGCCCACGTGCTCTCCTATCCTCGCATCGCCAAGCGGATTCGCCTGGACGAGGAAGAACTGGCCGTGATCCTGACCGCTTTGCTCTCCGAAGCCGAGGTGACCCCGGGCCGGCTCCATTTGCCCGGAGTGACTCGCGATCCCAAGGACGACGCTGTCGTAGCCTGCGCCAAGGAGGGAGACGCAGCGTTCATCGTGAGTGGTGACAATGACTTGCTGGTGCTGGGGGAGTTTGATGGAATCCATATCGTCACCCCACGCCAGTTTGTGGAGATACTGGATAGCGAGAAATGATCCCAGACATCGTTTGTCGCCGTATCATCGAGGAGCGGCGGGTGGAACTCGCCAAAGACATACAAGAGGCTCAAGAGGAATTCAAGGCAGGCAATGCCCGCCCCATGACGCCAGACGAATTGATGTCAGAGATACTGTCATGAGACGACGATTGCCCCAGCGCACTACAGGGCGATGACTGAGCAAACTTTATCCGCTTCCAAACCATATACCTGGCGTGACGCCGTATCTGCGCGCCGCGAAGGAATCACCCTGCTCCAATTTCTGGCTGCCCTGCTGCTGGCCTACCTGGGGCAACAGCGACTGAGCACCCACGAGTTCTGGGTGGATGGGCTGCTGCTCTATGCCCTGGCCCTCTTCCTCTTCTGGCGCACTTTGCCACGCGGGGAAGCCGGTCTCGTTCTACTCCGCCGGCCACGCCGTGTAGCCATCCCCACAGCGGCTCGCCTACGCCCGCTTCTCTTGGGGCTGGCCATTTTGGGCGGCATGGCGGCCTTTCTCTTTTCCGGCGACAACACCTTCCGCCGCACCGGCGTGCTCGCCTGGCTGACCGGCATGGCCGCGCTGCCCCTGGCCGTCAGCGACGCGACCCCGGCGACCGCGCGGGACTGGCTGGCCGCCCGCTGGAACCGGCTGCGCGTCGCCTGGCGCGATGGCCCGCAAATCCCCTGGCATTGGGCCGTACTCGGCTTGATTCTGCTGCTGGCCACTTTCTTTCGGTTCTATCGCCTGGCTGCCGTGCCCGCCGAAATGACCAGCGACCATGTCGAGAAGCTGCTGGATGTGTACGACGTGCTGCACGGTCAGCACCACGTCTTCTTCCCCCGAAACACGGGACGCGAGCCGTGGCAGATGTACATGACCGTGGCCGTGATGACCCTCTTCCACTTGCCGCTGGGCCACCTGGCCCTGAAAGTGGGCACCAGCCTGGTCAGCCTGGCGACGATTCCGGCCATCTACTTTCTGGGGAACGAGGCGTTCGACCGCGAGGTGGGGTTGCTGGCGGCGGCGTTGGTCTCGGTGAGCACCTGGCACATCTCGATCAGCCGTGTCGGGCTGCGCTTCCCGCTCATGGCGTTGCCTGTGGCCCTGTCGCTGGGATTTCTGGTCCGCGCCCTGCGGTCGAACCGGCGGCTGGACTACGTGCTGTGTGGCCTGACCTTTGGGTTGGGACTGTACGGCTATACACCGGTCCGCATTCTGGCCCTGGCGATTGCCGGCTGCGTCGCCGTCAAGCTGCTGCTCGAAGGGTACGACATTCGCGACTGGGGATGGTTGAACTTTGCCGGAAACGTGGCCCTCATCCCGCTGGCGACGGCCGTGGCCTTCGCTCCGCTGGGCCGGTTCATGTTCGATGACCCCAAGATGTTTTGGTTTCGCGCACTCAGCCGGGCGCCCAAGCAGGGTACGTCGTTTCTGGAGATCGCCCGACAATTCGTCGCCGCCCTGCCCCGAACACTGCTGATGTTCAACTGGACAGGAGACATCGTGTGGGTGAACACGGTGCCGCTGGTGCCGGTATTGAGCGACCTGGCCGGCGCGCTGCTGATCCTCGGCGTAGTCTTTGCCGTGTGGCGGTTGGTACGCTTGCGGCAAACCATTTTCGCTTACCTGCTGCTCAGCGGGTTCGTGCTCTTATTGCCTTCGACATTGAGCCTCGCGTTCCCCAACGAGAACCCCAGCGTTGTGCGGGCCGGCGGGGCGATACCGCTGGTGTTCGTGCTGGTTGCTATTCCACTAGCCCTATTGCTGTATCGCCTGCGCACTATGCTGGGACGGTCGTGGGGGTCTGGCCTGGGATGGGTGGCAATCGTGCTCCTGGTCTCGTTGTTGGCCCGACACGCCTACACCTGGTACTTCGGGACCTACGACGAACAGTACCACAAGTCGGCGATAAACTCGACGGAGATGGCCGAGGCGTTGCTCGGCTTTACGCATACGTTTGGAGACATGCAGCATGTCTACCACAAGGCATACCCCTACTGGGCGGATACCCGCGCCATCGCTATCGACATGGGGGACATCACCTGGCGCAATGCGATCCTGAACACGAAACAGATGGAAGCACAACGCAACGATCCGGCAGCCAAGCTGTACCTGGTCAATCCGCGCGACACCGAAGCGCTGGTCTGGCTGAGCCAACATTATCCGCTTGGTTACGCGCGCACGATCCGCTCCCGCACGGAGGGCAAAGACTTCGTGCTCTATTTCGTGCCGGCGAGAAAATAATATGTCCCAAACCCAACGCCGCTTATTGCTCATCGTCGTCATTGTGCTGGCCCTGCTCGGCCGGGCACGCGTTGCGCAGGAACCTGAACACTTGGGTCCTGCACTCGTGTTGTTTGGGCTGGCCGGTGCGGCCTTCTTGCTGCTGGAACGACACCGCCCGGTCTTTTCGCCGGCGGTCTGGACCGACCGCATGACGGCGACCGGTGCGCTGCGCACGGCCGCATTCACCTTCGCAGGTCTCGCGGCCGCCTTCCTGGCCATGCGTCTCTCGGACGGCAAACCGCAGTCCGCAGACATGCACCCCGCCATTTTCCTGTGGCTGGCCGGCATCGCGCTCTACGCAGCGGCCTGGCTGCGCCCACGCCGGCCCGACTGGCGCGACTGGGTGCAATCGCACCGCCTGGAACTGTGGATCATCGCCTCGCTCACCCTGGTCGCCTTCCTGCTGCGCATCACCGCTGTGGACATCTGGCCTTGGGCCATCGCCGGCGACGAGGGGAGCATGGGCCTGGAAGCGGTGCGCGTTCTCAAGGGCGAGCTGCGCACCCCCTTTGTGACCGGTTGGCTCTCGCATCCCACCTACTACTTCTTCCTGCTCGCCGGCATGATCCGCCTGTTCGGCCGGGGCATCCTGGGCCTGCGACTGATCTCCGTGCTGGTGGGTACGGCCACCGTGCCCATGCTCTACGTGCTTGGCCGGCAATTCTTTGGACGCACGGTCGGGTTGGCGGCGGCGGCCCTGCTTGCCCTGCTCGCCGTACACATCCACTTTAGCCGGATGGCCCTCAACAACACGTCCGACTTGCTGATGACCATCACCGCCTTCGCACTCCTCTACAGCGGAATGCGCACGGGACGCGCGAACCGGTTCATGCTCGCCGGCCTGATTACCGGCCTGAGCCTCTATTTCTACACCGGCGCCCGGCTCATCCCGGCGCTCATGGTCGGCTTTGCCCTGCTTTGGCTGATCCGCCATTCCGAAAAACGGGAACAACGCCTCGTGGCGCTGCTCGTCATGGCCGGGGGCTTCCTGGTCGTATCGCTGCCCCTCCTGCGCTTCTTCCAAACGCACCCCAACGATTTCATGGCCCGCTGGAACCAGGTCGGCGTGTTGCCGCAACACTGGCTCTCGCAGGAAGCAGTACGTCTCGGCCAACCGGTCAGCATGGTGCTACTCGATCAATTCCGCCGTGCCTTCCTCGGCTTCATCGCCCTGCCGGACAACATGGGCTTCTATAACGCCACGAAACCGTACCTGGACTTTTTCACCGCTCCGCTGCTGATCCTCGGGTTGATCTACAGCGCATGGCGGGCGAAGGACCCGCGCTACGCCCTGCTGCACCTCTGGTTTTGGAGTGTGGTGCTGTTTGGCGGTGTGCTGACGCTCCGCCCCCCGAACGCTGCGCGGCTGCTGGCGGCCGTCCCGGCGGGTTGCCTGCTCGTCGCCCTGGCCCTGGAGCGGCTGGGCCGCGAAGTCGCCCATCAGTTGCGCAGGCCTGAGGCAAGGTACTGGGCCGTGGGAGGCGTGCTCCTCCTGTCGGCCTGGCTGAACCTCGGTTATTACTTCGGCAATTACCTGCCGACCGGCCGGTTCAGTGACCCCAACACCAAAGCGGGCACAGCCGTTGGGCTGTACTTGCAAACGCTGCCCACGGACCGCCCCCTGACCGTCTATTTCCACGGCCTGCCGCGCATGTTCTACGGCTTCGGCTCCATTCCCTACCTGGGAGGGGGACGGCTTGGGATCGACATGCCCCTCGGCCCGGCCAACGACTTGTCGCAAGTCCTGCCCGGCAAGGACGCCGTGTTCGTCTTTTTGCCGGAACGGGCGGACGATCTCCGGCGCGTCCGCCAGCGATGGCCCAACGGCCGGCTGGTGATCGGCCCCCGTCGTGGGATGGCACAGCCGCTCTTCAAGGCCTACGAGGTGCCGGGCGAGCAGCTTCTAGGAGACAGCACGGCCCAGGCAGCACATCAGCCAGTGGAGGGTAACCCTACGACGACGATAGAGCTACCCGAGGATCGGCCCACCGCATTCCCTGTAGCCCTGGCCGCAAGCCTTTTGGGAATCTGGCTGGCGCTAAGTGGCGCGGCTTTTGTCCGCTTTGGGGGACTACAAACCTGGAGAAAGAGAGGATGGAGAATGGAGAACGTGCATTTAGGCAGAGGAGCAGAGGAGCAGCGGAGCAGCGGGGAAAATGCAGGAACGCCGCTTGACGCTTCGCGCTTCACGCTCTCCGCTCCCCGTTCGACGCTCCCCTCTCCCCCTGCTTCACCTCCGCCGGAAACGCCTTCTCCACGAGCATGGCGCGTCAACCGCTCCTGGGTTTTGCTCGCGCTCATCCTCCTGGTTGGGGCGTTCTTCCGCTTCCACGGCTTGAACTGGGATGCCGACCAGCATCTGCACCCGGACGAACGCTTCCTGACGATGGTGGAGACGGCGATTCACCTGCCGAGCAGCCTCGGCGAATACTTCGATTCGGCCAAGTCGCCGCTCAGTCCGTACAACAACGGCTTCGGCTTCTTCGTCTACGGAACGCTGCCGATCTTCTTGGTCAAGGCTATCGGAGAGCTGATTCACCAGTCCGGCTACGGGCAAATCCACCTGGTGGGCCGCGCCCTCTCCGGCCTGTTCGACCTGGCCACGGTGTGGCTCATCTTCCTGATCGGTCGCCGGCTGTACAGCGACCGCGTGGGGCTGCTTGGCGCAGCTTTCCTTTCGCTCACCGTGCTGGACATTCAGCACAGCCACTTCTTCGTGGTGGACACCTTCGCCAACTTCTTTGTAGTGCTCTGCATCTACTTCAGCCTGAACATCGTGGAGCGGGGCCGGATGCGGGACTATGTCTGGGCCGGCCTGGTGTTGGGCATGGGTGTCGCCTCCAAGATCAGCGTCTACCCGCTGGCCGGCGTCATCGCCCTTGCCGCCCTGTTACACGTGGTTCGGGCTGTGGGGATGGCCAGATCGGCGAATCAGCGAATGAGCGAATCAGCGGATGCGCAACACGCATCACGCAACACGCATCACGCGCCACCCGACGCGCACTCTCCCCTACTTCCTACTCCCTACTCCCTACTCCCATCTTCCCTACTGCAACGCACAGCCATCCTCCTGGCCCTGGCCGGCGTCGTTTCCCTCGTTGTCTTCCGTATCTTCCAGCCGTATGCTTTTCAAGGGCCGGGCTTCTTCGGCGTACACCTTTCCGAAAAGTGGCTGGCGAACATGCAAGAGGTGCACGCCCTGGTCACCGGCGCGCGGGACTATCCGCCGGGGCACCAGTGGACCGCCCGCACACCGTTGTGGTTCCCCTGGAAGAACATGGTCTTGTGGGGCATGGGCTTGCCGCTGGGCTTGGCCGCCTGGGCCGGCTGGGCCTTCATCGGCTGGGAACTGTGGCGACGGCGGCGGTCATGGCTCAAGGAAGCATCCCAGAACCTCCTCGTGCTCCTGCCCTGGACCTGGGTCACGGTTTTCTTCCTCTACCAGGGGAGCCAGTGGGTGAAATCGCTGCGCTACCTGCTGCCGGTCTACCCCTTTCTGGCCCTCTTCGCCGCCTACCTGCTGGTGCGCATGGGCGAAACAACGTTCCAACGTTTCAACGTTTCAACGTTCAAACGTTCAAATACACCCCGCGTTACGCGTTACGCATTACGCATTACTTCCCACGCCCCCTGGATCATCGTGCTCGTGGGCACGCTCCTCTGGGCGACGGCGTTCACGGCGATCTACCGCCGGCCGCACTCGCGCATCACCGCCTCGCGCTGGATGTTCGAGCACATCCCGGCCGGCGCGACCATCGCCAACGAACACTGGGACGACCCGCTCCCCCTGCGCGTGGATGGCAAAGACCCCTTCGGCAACATGTACAAAGGGGAAATGCTCACCTGGTACGATGAAGATACGCCCGAAAAGCTGAACAAAATGGTGGATTTGCTGGCCAAGGCGGACTACGTCGTCCTCTCCAGCAACCGGCTCTATGGCTCCATCCCGCGCTTGCCTATGCGCTACCCGATGACGACCCGTTACTACCAACTCCTCTTTGCCGGGAAACTGGGCTTCAAACGCGTCGCGGAGATCACGTCCTACCCCACGCTGTTCGGCATCCAGATTCCGGACCAGAGCAGCGAGGAAGCATTCACCGTCTACGACCATCCGAAGGTGGACATTTTCCAGAAGACGCCCGACTTCGACAAGGAAAAACTGCGCCACCTGCTGGGCGACGGCATTGATTGGGATGGCATCTTGCGGCTCTGGCCCAAGCAGGCCACGGAGGCGAAGAACGGTCTCATGCTCTTGCCGGAAGACCGCAAAATCTATGAACGGAGCGGCACGTGGTCGCTCATCTTCGACCGAAACGGGCTGGCCAATCGCCTGCCGGTGATCGCCTGGTGGCTGGCACTGGAACTGCTGGGCCTGCTGGCGCTGCCGCTGACGTTCGTCCTCTTCCGCAACTTCGGCGACCGGGGGTACGTGCTGAGCAAGCCGTTGGGCTTGCTGATCGTCGGCTGGGGGGCGTGGTTGCTGGCCAGCGGACGGGTGCTGCCGTTTGGGCCGGGGAGCATTGCTGTGGCCGCCGGCCTGCTCGCGCTCCTTTCCGGTATGTTGGCGCGCAGCCACCGGCAAGCGCTGCGCGACTTCTGGCGAGAACGTCGCCGGCTGATCCTGACTGAAGAGGCGCTGTTCTGGGGCTTCTTCATCCTCTTCCTGCTCATCCGCTGGGGCAACCCCGACCTGTGGCACCCGGTGATGGGGGGGGAGAAGCCGATGGACTTTGCCTACCTCAACGCGGTGACCAAGAGTGTTTACTTCCCGCCTTATGACCCCTGGTATGCCGGCGGGTTCATCAACTACTACTACTTCGGCTTTGTCCTGGCGGCGACCCTGATTCGCATGACCGGCGTGATTCCGGCCATCGCCTACAACCTGCTCATCCCGACCTTCTTCGCCATGACAGCAATGGGTGCCTTCGTTGTCGTCTACAATTTGTGTGGGGGAGCGGAGGAGCGGGGGTGCAGGGGGGCAGGGGAGCAGGGGAGCGGGGGAGCA
>CAZFFM010000152.1:0-8237 GCA_964517425.1 uncultured Ardenticatenales bacterium
AAGACGGCATACGAGATTTCTGAATGTGACTGGAGTTCAGACGTGTGCTCTTCCCATCTTTATTCTCCCAACGCAAACCCCGCTTGCCCCGACCCCTACCCCCCCGCCGTTCGAGGCGATACCGCTGACCCCCACACCGCCGCCAACGGCAACCGCTACGCCGACGCCCCCCCCCAGTCCAACGCAGCGACCACGCCCGACAGCGACACCCGTCCCGCCAACACAACCCCCGCATCCCGTCGCCAATTGTCCGAACCCGGGTGTGCGCATTACCTCACCCCACATGAACGCCCAGATTCAAGGCATTGTTCCGATCCAGGGAACGGCCAGTATCGCGAATTTCTCTTTCTATAAAACAGAATACGGAGCAGGAAGCAAACCCTCCGTATGGCACAGCCTTAGCAGCACCCATGCGAATGCGGTTGTAAATGGCACACTGGACGTTTGGAACACGGCCGGCTTCCCTGCAGGAATCTACACAGTGCGCCTAACCGTCGTGGACCAGACCAGCAACTTTCCAGCCCCATGTACCGTGCAAGTGGTCATACCATAATCGCCCATGTCCTCTGCCTACGCACAAGGCATGCCGCCCGACGTCATCCTTGCTTCCGCCTCGCCCCGTCGCCAGCAACTTTTGCGTCTCTTGCAAATACCTTTCCGCGTCCAGATCGCCGAAATAGATGAAACGCCCCACGCCGCGGAAGACCCTGCGAAAACGGTGCAACGTCTGGCACATCGCAAAGCCCGGGTGATCGCGCGGCAAAACCCAGATGCTTTTGTCCTGGCTGCCGATACGCTGGTCGTTTTCCGCAACGAAGTGATCGGCAAGCCGGCCGGGTCGGCCGAAGCCACCGCTATCCTTCGCCGCCTGCGTGGCCAACGTCACACCGTTCTCACCGCATTCGCCCTGCTTCACGTGACGACGGAACTCGACTTGGCTGAAACTTCGGAGACCCACGTCTGGATGCGCCCATACACAAACCAAGAGATTGCCGATTATGTAGCCAGCGGAGACCCCCTCGACAAAGCCGCCGCCTACGCGATCCAGCACCCTTCATTTCGACCGGTGGAACACACAGAGGGTTGTCCCGTCTCGGTAATGGGCCTCCCACTCTGCCTTGTTGCCCGCGCATTCAGACAATCGGGCGTCGAGGGCTTGGCTCAGGTTGCCAACTCCTGCAACCCCGCGTCTAACCATTGCGCTGTGACCAAATTTCTGGGCCTATAACGCTACAACTTCAGGCCGCTGATCAATTTTTTCTCGGCATCTCCCTCTATCGTGGCCGACACTTCTACATACGGTTCCAAACCCGACCCATGCAGTTTCTTCTTAAGCAACTCATCCACCTGAAAGATTCCGGCAGAATTCACCATGTGTATGTGAATAGAGATCGGCTTTTCCGACCCCTTTTCAATCACAACATCATCTATTGCCGCTGCCGACAAAGAATGGATATTCACCGAGCCGGTCTCGAAGGGAATCCGCGAACGCCCCTTGGCCATGTCCAGCGCATCAGCCACGCGAATCACCCCGGCCTCCACCGTATAGGGGTGGCCCCCGCTGCGGTGCGAAATAATGGCATGCAGAATCTCGGCCGTCATCACTGTGCGCACCGCCGGCTCGTACACGCCTTCCAACAAGTCCTTCACCTTGGGCTGCGCCACAAAAAGGCTAAACTGCTCATGATCCTCGCGATGGATGGACATGCCCACGTCATGCAACAACGACGCCAAGACGACCACAACCTCCGCGTCGTCGTTCGATAGGCCGTAATCGCGCACCACGCCTGGTTCTACGCCCCAATCAATCAGAATGCGAATCAAACGAAGCGCAATGTTAGAGACAACCTGCATGTGAACGGGACCATGATCACTCATTCCCAGACGATCTACTGCATTCACATTTTGCGCGCGCCACAAAAAGAATAGCTCCTCGTCTGCATTCACCCGCTCAATCACCGCTTGCAGCGTCGGGTTGTGACGGGCCGGCAGACGAATAGTAATTTCTCGTGAGAATCTCTCCGCGCGAAGAGATTCCCCTTTGTCCAAATTATCAGACGAATTCAACGGAGGGCCTCCTTTGCCATGATCTTACATACTATACCACGACTTGCGTCAAAAGACAAAGAGACCATTCCGTTCCGGAGGCGGGGGTGCGTTAAAGTTTAGAGAATTGCCGCGCAAAAAATTATGCCCCCCCGGAGCCTCCGTGTTGCACACACGGACAATGTATTGTATAATCTACGCGTAGAAACCGGCAATACGAGCAAACGTGTTTGCAGATTCGCATCGTGTCCAGACGCCACGGTGTCCAGACACGAGATTGCATCTGAGAGGAACGCTCATGTCACAGCGTTGTCCGGCCTGCGGTCACGACAACCCGCCTGGCATAATCATCTGCACAGCATGTGCAGCGACGCTAGTCAACGCCTGCCCCCGGTGTGGGTTTGAAAGCCCTGTCGGCTTCAAATTCTGTGGAAACTGCGGGGCGAGCCTTCTTCCCAAGAAAGCCCAAACCACCCTTTCCGAAACCGAAGAAATCTGGGAACGACTGCGCAGCTACATACCCGAACAACTGGCCGAGAAACTCCTCTCCTCCCGCAGCAAGATCGAGGGAGAACGTCGAAACGTCACCGTGCTGTTTGCCGACATCCAAGGCTTCACATCCCTGGCCGAAACACTTGACCCCGAACGCGTCTATGACCTTTTAGGCGACTGTATGCGGGGCTTCGCCGACCAGATACACGAACAAGAAGGAACGATTGACAAATTCATCGGCGACGGCATCATGGCCCTGTTTGGTGCGCCCCTCACCCATGAAAACGACCCGGAAAGAGCCGTTCGCTCCGCGCTGGGTATGCTAGACTTTCTGGAAACTTTCAATCAATCCTTGAAAGAGAATTTCGGCATCACCCTCCACGTACGAATCGGCATCAACGCCGGCATGGTTGTCGCCGGCACCGTCGGATCAGACCTGCGTATGCAATACACCGTCATTGGGGATACCGTCAACCTCGCCTCGCGGCTGGAAGAACTGGCCACCCCAGACAAAATATTGGTAAGCCAAACGGTTTGGGACGCTACAGCAACCATCTTCGATTATCTGCCTCGCGGGCCGGTGACGGTGAAAGGCCGCAAGGCTCCCGTCGAAACCTATCAGGTCACCGGCTTGAAAACCCAACCTAGCGCAGCAAGAGGTATCCGCGGCCTTCAAGCACCTATGATCGGACGAAACCGCGAACTTGCCCAATTGCACCAAACCATTTCTGACCTGGCGAAACGGCATAAAGGGCAAATCGTTCTTCTAACGGGAGAAGCTGGCATCGGCAAGTCTCGCCTTATCTCTGAGGGCAAACAGTTTATGCAGCAGCATCGCCTGCGCGTGATTGAAGCAGTTTGCCGCTCTCACACGGCCCATGTCAGCTACTGGCTCTTCCAGCAACTCTTCAACCAAGCCTTCGGATTGCGCGAAGGGGACAACGAAGAAACAAAGTCTCAGAAGATACTCCTCGGCACGAAAACCCTGATGCCCACAGAATACGAAGACGTACTCCCTTTCCTCCTTCGCCTGTTGGACGTCACGTCGGCCGACCCAAAGATGGCCGACCGCATACGCCACCTATCCACCGAACAACTTCGCCGCCAGACATTTCTCGCCCTGCGCCGCCTGGTATTGAGTGCCACCAAATTGCAGCCCCTCGTCATTCTCATTGATGATCTTCACTGGGTAGACAGGGCATCATTGGAGCTGCTCCTTTTCTTGATTCCCCTCGTAGGACAGTGCGACCTTTACATGGGTCTCATCTCTCGACCCTACGAAGGACAGGCGGCCAACTTGATTCACCGTCTGGCATCCGACACCTGCCCTGGCTCCTATCTTTCCCTTCCACTCACCAAACTAACCCGCACGGACAGTCATACCTTGGTGACGACACTCCTACGAGAATCGGTCCTGCCGGACAGCGTCAAAGAAGGCATCTCCGAAAAAGCCGAGGGCAACCCCTTTTTTCTGGAAGAAGTCATCCGCCTGCTCATCGAGCAGGGAGCAATTTGGCGCGAAAACGGGTTGTGGAATGCCAAGCCAGACCTGGAACTGAAGACTCTGGACATTCCCCAGTCCCTGCACGCCCTGTTGATGAGTCGTGTAGACCGCCTGCCGGAAGAATTAAAATACATGCTCCAGTGTAGCTCCGTTATCGGGCCCCACGTTCAGGTTCCGCTCCTCCAAGCCGTTGTGGGAAAGGAATACGGCCCGTCACTAGACGCAGACTTGCAAGAACTGACCTCTCGCGAATTTCTGGACCCGGCACCGAAAGAGAAACATACCTACACATTTCGTCATACACTGGTCCGCGAAACCGTGTACGGCACACTGCTCACCCCACGACGCCGAGAACTGCACCAACGTGTGGGCCACAGCCTGGAGAAACTATACGCCCACCGGCTGGACGAAGTCATCGACCTGCTCGCCTACCATTTCAGCGAGGCAAACGACCCGGCACGTGCGCTTCCATACACCATCCGCTCGGCTGAACGAGCCATGAACCGCTTTGCCTACGAAGATGCCGTGAATCTTTTCGAACGCGCAGAGCAATTCTTTGGCGAAGTCTCTCCCACACTTGATCAGAGCCTACGCGTTTACCAGGGTCTGGGGGATGCCAAGACCTTCACAAGTGATTTCGATGCGGCACTCAAAGCCTTTGATCGCGCCCTCGCTCTGCTCCGTGAACAAGCCGGTCAAGAAGACCAGCGCCGCCTCATAGCCGAGCAACTGCGCAAGATCGGCCGCACCTGGGAACGAAAAGCCGATTATGACGAATCCCTTCGGTGGCTTGGGCTTGCCCTGGCAGAACTGGACATGGGATCCGACACGATCAAAACGGTGGAAAGAGCGCGTGTCTACAACGATATGGGCTGGGTCAGCTATCGTCAAGGACAATCACACAAGGCCCTCTCGTGGGCCGTACGTGCGCTGGAAATTCTGGAGGGCACAGAGCATTATCAAGACATCGCCTCCGCGTACAACCGCCTGGTCGCCGTATACTATCAAACAGGCCAGTGGACAAAAGCGATTGAGTTCGCTGAAAAAGGCTTGCAGCTCCGCGAACAAATCGGCTATACCTACGGCATTGCCAATTCATTGGGAAACCTCGCCGCCCTCCTCACCATCGAAGGGGCCTGGGATCGGGCGTTGGCTTGCGTACAACGGAGCCTGCACTACAGCGAACAGATGGGAGACATAGAGGGTATAGCTGTGTCCTACAACAACCTGGGCCTCATCTATCGCGACCGTGGAGATTTCGACCGGGCCAACGAAGCCTTGAACAAGAGCCTTTCGGAGGCCGAACGAATTCGTAACCCTCTGCTCATGGTCTTCGCTTATAACAACTTGGGCCACCTCGCCCTCTCGCGCGGTGAATATCAAGCAGCGCAGGGATACTTGCAGCAAAGCCAATCGCTGGCCACCGAGATCGGCTCAAAAGAGCAGCTCTCCGAAGCACTCTGGCTGATGGCCGAGAGCCTGATCGGGTCGAAAAAATACGAGGAAGCGCGCGCGTTGGCATTAGAAGCCATCGACCTGGCAAAACAAGTGCAGAGTACAAACAACAGAGGGGCCGCCTTGCGAACCTTGGGAAAGCTTTGCCTGCAAAGTGGGAACCTTTCTGGTGCAGAGGAGTATCTGATAGCCGCTCGCACCATCTACCAATCACCAGAACATCCTTTCGAACTGGCAAAAACACGCCTCCTTTTGGCAGAACTCAGACGAGAACAACAACGCTTTCCAGAAGCACACAAACTGCTCGACCAGGCAACCGAAACTTTTCAGAAATTGCAAGCCAATCCAGCCCTGGAAAAGGCCGACGAACTGCGCAGATCACTTCCGCCGGCAGGCGATCCCAACAGCGACGACACCTCGCTCTTGGACCGGCAGCAGCCAACTTATGTAGGGGATAAAACCAATGCCTAAAGAAGCCACATCCATGGAACAACACCTTCGACGTATCTCTTTCTTTAGCAACTTGCCCGACAAAACACTCCGTGCTATCCACAGTCACATGCAAATACAACGATACCCAAAAGGGAAAAAGGTGGTAGTCGAAGGCGATCTGGCCGATTCAATGTACCTGATTGAATCGGGACAAGTTCAGGTTGTATCCGGCATAGGCGACGACCAGCGAATCCTGGCATATCTGGGACCCGGAAGTTTCTTCGGCGAAATGGCCCTCCTTCTCAGCGAACGGCGTTCGGCAACCGTAGAAGTGGTCATTGACGCAGAACTCTGGGTGTTGCTGAAATCCGATCTGGACCAACTCCTCCAGGAACACCCCTCTCTTGGCCTGACCATCAGCCGCGAACTGAGCCGTCGCCTCCAACAGACCATTCAACACCCCACACGGCGGAAGGAAATCCGCATCATTGCCGTTAGCGGAGCTTTCAGCAGCGAGCTGGCCAGATCCCTGGCCATGCAGACCGCAGAAAGCGTCCTTTGGTTCCCCACCAGCGATTCCGCACCAACCCTACACCCCGATACCCCCGGCGTTATTCCCTTCCGCCCGCCGGATGACTTGACCGCCGAAGGACTCCCCGAAGTCCTCAGCCAGGTACTGCAAGATTACAGCCGAGTCTGCCTGGCCATAGATACTGAAGAGAGTCCACTCGCACGCAAGGCCATAGAGTTGGCCGAAGAAGTAATCCAGGTCGGAGACATGCAGGTTCCCTGGGCACAAGATATGGCCATTGACCGCTACAGAGTTACCACCCTTGACCCGGTCAAGCTGGGCCGTATGGCCCGCCACATTGCCGGAAGGCAGATTGGATTGGCCCTCTCCAGCGGAAACGCCCGCGGAATCGCCCACATCGGCATCCTGAAGGTCTTCGAAGAAGAAGGCATCCCCATTGATGTCCTGGCCGGAACAAGCGCCGGCTCATTATTCGGAGCGCTCTACGCCGCCGGCAAAAGCGTGGACGAAATCGCCGACTTTGCCCGCAACCTGCCGAAAATCACCAGCTATCGCTTCGGTCTCTGGGATTTCAGCATTCCCCCACGCTCCAGCATCATTCAGGGAAAGAAGACTCTGAATTACATCCGTGAGTTGCTTGGCAACAAAACCTTCGATGCACTGGCGATTCCTTTCTACGTCGTCTCCGCAGACTACCATTGCGGCGAAGAAATCGTGTTCCACGACGGACCGGTGGCCGATGCCGTGCGTGCCAGCATCTCCATCATCGGCCTATTCAAACCGATGCACCTGCAGGGCCGTTACTTCATTGATGGCGGCACCGTAAACCCTGTCCCCACCAGTGTACTTTCTGACCACGGTGTGGAAACGATTATCGCCTCCAGCGTAATTCCGAACCTGGAAGAACGCCTAGAAAGACAAGACCTCCGTCGCCAGGGAAAACTCCCCAACATCGTGGGCATTCTGATGGGGGCCATGGAAATCATGGAGAGCGAGATCATTCAGTCGCGCATGGGACCCGTGGATGTGCTCATCAAACCGGAAGTGGCCGACCTGCACACCATGCAATACGAGAAGGCCGACGAGTTCATCCGCCGGGGCGAAGAAGCAGCACGCAAGCACATCGATGCCATAAAGACCCTGATAGCACCGAAGCCGCGGACATAGTCGTGGTTCGTGAAGCGGGGAGAGTCGAGCGACTCTAGAACGATGAATGCAGAATGATGAACGACGTGAAACGTATTGCGTATTGCGTGCTGCGTGCTGCGTGAAGCGTATTGCGTGAAGACTGTATGACGAACGGCCTTACGCAACACGCAACACGTTCTGACGACTGACACCTGACACCTGACATCTGACGACTGACACCTGGCATCTGACATCTGACATCTGGCTACTGACGACTGCTTTTCATAACAGAGGAGACCGCATGTCTACCATTCTCGTCGCAGACGACGAAGAAAACATCTTTCAACTGGCAAAGCTATACCTGGGCAAAGAAGGCTTTCACGTTCTCCATGCCGCCGACGGGAAGAAAGCGCTACAACGCGTAGCCAATGACCGGCCCGACCTCTTGATCCTGGACATCATGCTGCCGGAAATGGACGGCTGGGACGTCTGCCGGCAACTGCGTCAAGAAAACAACGACATCCCGATCATCATGCTGACCGCCAGAGACGACGACGTAGACAAAATCGTGGGGCTCGAGCTGGGCGCAGACGACTATGTCACCAAACCCTTCAATCCGCGAGAATTGGTCGCCCGCGTCAAAGCCCT
>CAZFFM010000153.1:0-8226 GCA_964517425.1 uncultured Ardenticatenales bacterium
AAACTGGTTGTTCTTTGTGCCTTCGTGTCTTCGTGGTTCATTTGAGAGAATTGCCCTGCAAAGAATATGACGCACACCCTTTCAGATTCTTGACATTGCTTCAATAATATGCTACCATGAGAGTCAGATTCTATCGGCCAAAGACTCGACATTATCGTATGAGGGATGAGCAAATGATTTCTGTTTCCTCTCCAAAAGAAATAGAGCACGTAGACCTTCTCGCTGACCTGTTATCTGCTGCCGAAAGCAGCCTGGACTTCTGGGATAACCCCCTTGACGACGAAGACTGGAACAGTGTTCCACCAGAGGGCCTCATCTCAGCGAGAAAGCAAACACCCCCACCAGCAACATGCCAAAAGCAATCATAGCGCCCATCTGCGCGATCCCGATGTGCGAAATGCGCACGTCCGGCGACGTGCGAATCATGTACCACGCCGTGCGCAGCGCTAGCAACAGGAATGGCACCCAGGTCAGCCCCGGCACCCAAGCGGTGGCGGCCAAAAGCCCGACGATGGCGAGCATGAGCAGTTCATAGCCGGTCACCCAGGCCAACGGAACGCGCTCTTGCCCGGGTTCAGCATGTTCACGTTGTTGCAAGCGCACCTGAACGGAGAGCACCCCCTCCAGCCCGCCCAAGAAGACCAGCACCCATAGCCAGCCGGCAATCGCTGCCCAGCGGCCGGTCGCGGCGTAGTACGCGCCGGGTGCGCCCAGGCCGAGACCGGCCACGGCCAGCACCTCCACCCAGAAAGCTCTCTCTTTCCGGCGCACAAGCAGGCCCAGGTAGAGGAGCATCAGCGCACCGGCCGGCACGGCCAGGAAGAGCAACCCGCTGCGCCCCTGCCAGAGCAATGGGAACAGCAAAACGCCGGCCAGCACCAGGTAGGCGACGGCCCAGCCGAGGGCCAGGCGCGCATCTTTCGCCTTCCGGCGACCGAAGCGGGTCCGCACGAAAAGGCCCAACGGCTGGCGAGCCATGAACAGCGCCAGACTGCCAACCAGGAAGGCCCAGAGTGGCCCGTTCCATTCCCCGGCAACAACAGCCCCCACGAAACAGGGGACGAGGAAGAGCGGCCACGAACCGTGCTCTTGTGGCAAAGCCAGATACTTCCGCAGCCAGCCCCGTGATTTTGGATTTCTGATTTGGGATTTTGGATTGTCCGTTCTCATGATTTTGTATTGCGTTATCTAGCTACCCTACAGTTTTGTCGAAGGCGCATTTTAAGACGAAACCGGCCAGCCAAATTTGTCATTCTTCGCCCCTGCGGGGCGCAGAATCACGTTTGCAGGAATGAGATTCTTCGCGCTTCGCGCTCAGAATGACCTCTGCACAGAAACTGTAGGGTAGCTAGTTGCGTTATTTGTCCTGGATTCATTTTTCAGGTATAATCTTCTCAGCGCATCAATTACGAGTGATCACCAAGAGGTGACAAATATGACAACCGTTACGATTACAGAAATTCTCGACGACTTGCGTGCTGCCGACGAAATCACTCGACGGTTCGAGCGTCGATACTGGCTAAGTTCAGCCGATTTCTACGAGCTATATTCCCAAGGCCTTCTCGATGATGGCGAACACGAGGAAGACTTCGCCCTGTGGGCCGGCTTCTACGAAATCAAACTCGATCGAGATATCTCACGAAGAGCCGGATATTAAGCACAACAGAAAACCCGCTCCTGGCATTCGTTTCGTCTCTCCGAACCTCGCTAGATTGATTTCTGATTGCATTGCGTTAAGATAGTCAGACCAAACCTGACAGGTTTTCCTTTCTTTGTGCGTATTGCGTTAGAACGTTCGCGCGTTTTCACGTTTCACGCCGCCTACTCCCTACTCCCGACTCCTTACTCCCCGATTCATCATTCATCGTTCCGCATTCATCATTTCCGAGTCGCTCCACGCTCTTTCCGCCAACGCCCGCACTAACCCCTCGACGGTGTACTCCTCGGCGGCCACATCCACGTGCAGGCCAAGTTCGCGCGCCGTCCGAGCAGTGATCGGGCCAATGCAGGCGACCGTCACACCCTCCAGCAGCCGGTTGGCCTCTGTGCCGATCCGCTGCAAGAAGAAACGGACGGTGGAAGAGCTGGTGAAGGTGACAGCGTCTATCTCGCCTTCCTCCAGCAGGGCGCGAACGTCGCGTCCACCCCGGCCGGGCACGGTGCGATAGGCCACAATCTCGTCCACGGTCGCGCCGGCCTCATGCAAGAGCCGGGCCAGCGCCTCGCGGGCCAGGTCGGCACGGGGGAGCAGGAACCGTAGGCCCCGCACATCGCCCAGGCCGGCGGCCACCTCTTCGGCGACATATTTCGCGGGCACGAAGTCGGCGGCGATCCCGCGCGCCCCCAACGCCCGTGCCGTGGAAGGCCCAATCGCCGCGACCCGTGTGCCGGCCAGCGCGCGGCTGTCCTTCTCCAGCGCGTCGAGCCGCTCCCAGAACATGCGCACACCGTTCACGCTGGTGAAGACCACCCAGTCGTAGCGCTCGAGGGTGGCGATGGCTTCGTCGAGCGGTGCGCAATCTTCCGGCGGGGCAATGGCGATGGACGGAAATTCTACCGGCTCCGCGCCCTGCTCTTCCAGCAGGGCCGACATCTTGCGGGCCTGATCGCGCGCTCGCGTGACCACGACGCGCTTGCCCAGCAAGGGGCGCTCTACCGGCCGGTCGAACCAGCGGAACCGGTCGCGCAGGTTCACCACTTCGCCAACGACGATGACGGCGGGCGGGTGCAAATCGGCCTGCTGTACCCGCTCCACGATGTTGGCCAGCGTGCCGGTTACGACCTGCTGGCGTGGGGTCGTCCCCCAACGCACCAAAGCGACCGGCGTTTCGCGTGAACGGCCCGCCGCAGCCAGCCGGCCCACAATATGCGGCAAATTGGTCACGCCCATGAGGAACACGAGGGTATCCACCTGGGCCAGCGATTCCCAATCCAGGTTGCCATCCTCGACGCCATCTTTCTTGTGGCCGGTGACGACAGCCAGCGTGCTGGTCAGCCGCCGGTCGGTCACCGGAATGCCGGCATAGGCCGGGACGGCGACGGCGCTGGTCACGCCGGGGACGATGACGAAGGGCACGCCGGCGGCAACGCACGCTTCTGCTTCCTCGCCACCCCGCCCAAAGACGAACGGGTCGCCCCCCTTCAGTCGCACCACCGTTTTGCCCTCACGCGCTTTGCCGACCAGAAGGTCGTTGATCTCCTCTTGCGGCAGGGCATGGTGTCCGGCACGTTTGCCGGCATAGATTTGCTCGGCGTCCGGACGTGCCTCATCGAGCAAAGCGACCGGGGATAGGCGGTCGTAGACGATCACGTCAGCCTGACGCAGATACGCCAGCCCCCTCACGGTGATCAGGCCCGGGTCGCCCGGTCCGGCACCGACGAGATAGACGGTTCCTTGTTTCATCGTTCTTCCTGTGGTATAATAATGTTATGAGACGACTGTTTTCCCAACATGCCTACGACAAACAGATTTAGAATCGAAGTATAGATTGATGAAAGTCCACACTGTCCTCTGGCTAGAACAAATTGAAGAAAAATCTTTCATAAACACCACGTTCGGCCTCACGAGGCTGAAAAAGTTCTTCTGAGTCAACCCCACGTTCGCTTTATGGAACGCGGACATAGGCCAGGGGAAGACCTTTACGCAGCCTTTGGACGCACAGATGATGGACGATATTTGGTCGTTTATTTTCTCTTCAAACGACCATCTTCGGCTTTGGTTATCACCGCTCGAGATATGACCAATAAGGAGAAAAAGTCTTATGGAAAGAAACGGTACCGTTAGTAACATCTCCAAGTCACATTCCATTCAAGAAATGGCCGATTTTTGGGACTCTCACGACGCGACCGATTTCGATACCCAAACACACGAGGTGGAGTTCGAGTTCGATCTTCGCAGTAGCCAACACTATATTGCCGTCGATCCCGACCTGTTGGCCAAATTACGCCAGATTGCGCTGTCGCGCGGACTCGGCACGGAGAGCCTGGCAAATCTTTGGCTCCAAGAACGGGCATTGAGGGAGTACGTATAAAACTCATTTCCCCAACAACGCCTCCGCGCCGCGTGCTCGTGCCTGCGCGGCCAGGCGGAAGCCCAACTCTCCGGCAGTCGCCGTCGTACCCCTCTCTCCGACACGGATCACCTCTCTGCCGTCTTCGCCGGCAACGAGGCCCCACAGGTGCAGCGTGTCCTCGTGTGCCTCGGCATACGCAGCGACCGGCACTTGACACCCACCACCCAGGCCGGCCAGGAACGCGCGTTCGGCCATCACGCAGGCCGCAGTCCCTTCGTGGTGCAACAGCCGGAGGAGGGTGCGGATCGGATCATCAGCGGCCCGGCATTCGACGGCCAATGCCCCTTGGCCGGGCGCAGGCAACATGACCGTCGCTGGCAAGACCTCGGTGATGGCGTCTGCGCGACCCAACCGAGTCAGGCCGGCCTGGGCCAAAATGATGGCGTCGTAAGGCGCGGCCTGGGCCTTGCGCAATCGTGTGTCCACGTTTCCTCGCAACGGCAAGATGTGCAGGTCGGGGCGATAGACGAGCAGTTGGGCCGCCCGCCGCTTGCTGCCGGTGCCCACCGCAGCGCCGGCCGGCAGATCGACCAAGTGCAGGTTGTGCCGCGAGACGAGGACGTCCAAAGGGTCTGCGCGTTGCGGGATCGCACCGATGACAAGGTCTTCGGGCAAGTCCGTGGGCAAATCCTTCAGGCTGTGTACGGCCAGGTCAATCTCGCCCGTGCGCAACTGTTCTTCCAGCTCGGCCGTGAATAGGCCCTTGCCGCCGATTTCGGGCAATGGCTTCCCCACG
Organism: uncultured Ardenticatenales bacterium; assembly: GCA_964517425.1. Lineage (GTDB taxonomy): Bacteria > Chloroflexota > Anaerolineae > Ardenticatenales > JAADHH01 > JAADHH01. The sequence continues at coordinate 4,810 of CAZFFM010000153.1, forward strand.
ATTCGGTCACCCTTCGTGGTGATTCGTTTCAACGTAAACTGCAACTCCGGATAGAGGCGGTGCAATTGCGCCGCCACCCATTCCGATTGCCAAAGGGCGAGGGCGCTGGCCCGTGTTCCGATTACGAATGTGTGTTGCAAATCTTACGCTCCTGAAATATGGTGTGAAACGTAGTTCGTGCTGCGTATTGCGTAATGCCCCCCCGCGAAAGCCTTACGCAGTACGGATTACGTTTCACGTCGTTCATCATTCATCATTCTGCATTCATCGTTCTAGAGTCGCTCTCCGCTTCATCCTTTCCCTAAGAAGTTGTGCGGACCGGGGGACATAACCGCCGCACCAAAATAGGTGAAAATGACAGCTATGAATCCGGCGACCAACACCCATGCGGCTCGCCGTCCGCGCCAGCCCCAACTTTGTCGCAGGAAGAAATATAGCACATAGATGAACCAGGTAAGAAGGGCCAGATTCAATTTTGGATCCAGTGTCCAGAAAGTTCCCCAGGCTTGCTTCGCCCACAGCGAACCGGTCAGGATGGCCAGGGTCATCAGGGAAAGACCGATTGCGGCCAGGCTGTGACTCAAGTTGTCCATTTTGGCCAGCGGTGGCAGGCGATAGTACCAGCCCCCCGGCCGTTTCTGGCGCAGCCCCCGCTCCTGCAATAAATAGACCACAGCCGCAGCGAACGCCAAAGCCAGGAAGGTGTACGCCAGGAAGAACAGGCCCACGTGTACCCCCAGCCAGGGACTGTGCAATTGTGGCTCCAATTGGTCGATGTTCTTCGGCAAGGTAGCGGCAGCGAAGAAGAGCAGAAAGATCAGCGGGCTGACAAAGGCGCCCACCACCTTGCGTCCGGAGTAACGTTCCACGACCAGATAGACAACGGCCAGCAGGAAAGCATAGGTGGAAAGCGTTTCAAAGAGATTGGAAAGGGGCAGGTGTCCGGATTCCCACCAGCGCAAGGCGAGCGCGACCGCATGTATGCCGGCAGCCAGAGCCAGAACGCGCGTACCCCATGTGCGTGCCCACGCTGTACGCAGCACCAGGTAAATCTCGTAAAAAATTGCGCCGAGCAGATACAAGGGGAGGGCGAGAGAGAAGAAGATCACGTTCACTATTCTTCCTCCCCGACCAGCCCAAACAGCTCGCGGAGCGTGGCAGAATAGACGATGCCATTTCCGCTGGTCGCTTCGGCTTTCAGACGTACCGTGGGGCGATGGAGCAACTTGTTGACGATTCCCTTGGAGAGGGACTCGACAATGTTGCGCTCCCGCTCCGAGAGGGTGCCCATGCGGCGCAAGGCCTTGTCCACCTCGGCCCGCCGTATTTCTTCCGCCCGGTGGTGCAGATCGGCAATGGTTGGCGAAACAGCAAGGGTGTCGAGCCAGCGCATGAATTGTTGCGTCTCTTCTTCGACGATAGCTTCTACTTTGCCCAATTCTTTGCGGCGCTGTTCCAGGTTTGCTTCTGTGACATCTTTGAGATTGTCTATGTCGAAGAGGAATACGTTCTCCAGCTTACCGACAGCAGGATCAACGTCACGAGGAACGGCAATGTCGATGACAAAGAGGGGCCGGTGCTGGCGCGCTTTCATGGCGGCACGCACAAGGTCCGCCCGAATGATCGGTTCGGGTGCAGACGTAGAACTGATCACGATGTCGGAATGTTTCAGGCTCTCTTCGAATTCATCGAACGAAAGGGCGCAGCCATTGAATGGCGCGGCCATCTCTCGCGCATGGTCCAAGGAGCGGTTGACCACGGTGAGGTCGCGCGCGCCTTGCTCCAGCAGGGTTTTGGCGGCCAGGCGGCTCATCTCGCCGGAGCCGACGAGGAGTACGTGCAGCGGCGAGAGGTCGTCGAAGATCTTGCGCGCCAGCTCCACGGCCGCATGGCTCACGGAGACAGCGTGTTGGCTGATGGCGGTCTCGGTACGGGCCCGCTTGCCGGCGCGCAGGGCAGTGCGACACAACGCGGACAGGACAGGGCCAGCAGCACCGCTGGCTTGTGCCGCCTCGAAGGCCTCTTTGACCTGGCCCTGAATCTGCGACTCGCCGATGATCAGCGATTTCGTGCCGGCGGCCACGGCACACAGGTGCGCCACGGCGTCATGTCCCTCCAATGCGTACATACGCGGTTTGATGGCCGTGACCGCAACGTTGTGGATATCGGCGAGAAAGCAGGTCAGCTCGTCATAAGCTGTTTCGGCGTTGTGCGCCAGGGCATAGATTTCCACCCGATTGCAGGTGGAAAGGATGATGGTCTCCGTGAGTGGCTGCGGGTTGCCGCCAGTCGCAGCGCCGGCCAACTGGCGCAGGGCCTGCTCCCGCTTTTCCGGCGGAAAGGCCAGGCTTTCCCGTAACTCGACCGGCGTGTTATGGTGATCCAAACCAATGACTACGACGTGCATAGTATGTTTCCGTTCTGAAAATACGGGTTGCGTAGTGCGTGAAACGTGCTGCGTGTTGCGTGCTGCGTAAGGCCGTTCGTCGTGAAGTCTTTACGCACTACGCACCACGTTTCACTCCGTTCATCGTTTTGCCGTCGCCCCCCTCGCCACATAGAACGCAGCGAGCCGACGGGTCTTCCAGCGAAAAGCCGGCAACGGAGGCCGTGGCCGGATCGCGCAACGCGCAGGAAGCGAGAATGTCTTCAACGTGTGCCTCGACTTGGCGATCGTCGCCGGCTGTCATTTGATCGAGGATGTCCGAATGAATCAGCGCGTTCCACAGGGTTCTGCGACAAGGCGACGGGAAGTACGCAGCAGTGATGTCGTCGCGCAGATTGCCGAGAAGTTCGAGGAAGTCGCCGTGTTCAGGGCCGATCTGAGCAGCGAGTTGGCGGCGCAGGTGAGCCGCGTATGCCGGGCTGCGGCCCTCCGTGCTGATGGCAATCGTCAGGGGGCCACGGCGGACGACCGCCGGCAAGATGACATTGCAATGCGCCGGGTCGTCGGCGGCATTGATCAGGATGTTGCGCCGGGTGGCTTCTTGCCACACCGCTTCGTTGACAGCGGGATCGCCGGTAGCGGCAATGGCCAGGAACGCGCCCTCGAGGTCTCCGTCCTGGTAGGCACGGGCAACGTGATCAAGTGTACCGTCACGCACCAGCGATTCCAAGGGAGAAGTGATTGTGGGGCTGATCAGGGTGACTTGGGCTCCGACGGCCAACAATGCTGTCACCTTGCGTTCGGCCACCATGCCTCCACCAACAACGACACTACGAGCCTGATCGAGGTGGACCAGGCTGACCGGAAAAACCGGATGGTATCCGTGTGTTGCAGATGAACGCATGAGTCAGTCGTCAGATGTCAGATGTCAGATGTCAGGTGTCAGGTGTCAGATGTCAGATGCCAGATGCCAGATGCCAGATGCCAGTCGTCAGATGCCAGTCGTCAGATGCCAGTCGTCAGATGCCAGT
>CAZFFM010000154.1:0-8169 GCA_964517425.1 uncultured Ardenticatenales bacterium
AAAGAACAACCAGGTTGAATGTTTCGACGTTGGAGCTGGAGTCTGGCGAAAATCATTTTGACCGTACAACACGGGATTTTCAGCCACAGATTGCACGGATTTCCACAGATTTTCACCTATTCTTTCCGATCTTCCGTGAAAATCCGTGACCATCCGTGGCAAGAGTAAGAAACGCCAGCGTCCAGGTTGGAACATTGGATAGGCCTGACGAGTAGGCTTTCTCGCTTGCCCACTTCGTATACCTCGTGTCTTTGTGTCTTGGTGGTAAGGGCAGGGCGTGAATGTCTGCGTCTATCACCCTCTCGATTCCTTTACCACGAAGACACCAAGACAGAAAGTGAATGAACGAATAGGCGAATAAACGAAGGGGAGAACGAGATCGTTGCTACCACGCTACTCGCTGATTCCGTTGATCTTTGTGCCTTCGTGCCTTGGTGGTTAATTATTTTCCGGAGAGTACGTTGCCGCGCAAAAAGGGGAAGAAGCTATCAAAAAAAGGCCCTTCTTCCACCAGAAGAAAGGGCCAGAGTCCCTATGCAAAGCCAAGCAGATGCGGTAGGATGGGTATACAAGGCAACAGCGTTTTGAGTGCGAACATTTTCCAGACAAGGTGAGGGCAATCATGAACCAACTCGTCTTGAATCTTCCGCTTCAGGAGGAGGAAGTTAACCACTATTTCATGGGGATAATGCGTGCGTACAGACACAGCCTGCCCAAAGGGCAAAGAAGGTCGCTCTTCGCTTTGCGGCACAAGCTGTTGAGGCGTCAATGCGAACTGAGCCCGGCGCAACAACTCGAAGTGGTAGATGCGTTGTGGCAGCATCAAAACACAGTCTTGGAAAAGGGCTATTGCCTGAAAGAAGAACTAAAAGACTTGCTTCACAGCACCAGCCGGGCAGAGCTAGACGCCAAATTCGACCAGGTCATTTCAAATTGGAGAGAGGGCCTGGCTCAATAGCTCTTCCTCGTGCATGATGAGGCAATGAACGCTTGCTGGTCGACAAACAGGGCATCGCTTTTCCACGCAGCCTTCAATAATGAGTTAGCTGGCTGTGATTGCCTCAAATTCCGATTGCTCGATTGTCTCTGCCTCAATCAGCCGTTTGGCCAACGCATCCAGCTTATCCTTGTGTTCTCGTAATATCCCTTTTGCCCGTTCGTAAGATCGGCCGATGATGTCTCTGATTTCATCATCGATCACGCGGGCAACGTGTTCCCCATAGTTGCGCTGATTGGACAACTCGCGCCCCAGAAAAACCAACTCCTCACGATCGCCAAAGGTAAGGGGGCCAAGTCTCTCGCTCATTCCATAGCGCGTAACCATAGAACGAGCCAACTTGGTCACATAGTCCAGGTCGCTGCTGGCCCCCGTGGTAATGTCATCAAAGACCAGATCTTCGGCTGCTCGCCCCCCCAGGCCGACGGCAATCTTTGCCAGGAAATCGGTCTTGCTGGTCAGGGCCCGATCCTCTTCGGGCAACATCAACGTGTACCCGCCGGCCAAGCCACGAGACACGATGGAAACTTTGTGAACCGGGTCGGCATTGGGGGTCATTCTGGCCACCAGGGCATGGCCGGCCTCGTGATAGGCAGTGATTTCCTTTTCTTCCTCAGAGATAAGGCGGCTGCGTCTCTCCGGCCCCATCAACACTTTTTCTACAGACTCTTGAAAATCTCTCATGTCGATGCTTTTCTTATTCTGGCGAGCGGCAAGGATGGCCGCTTCGTTGACCAGATTCTCGATATCTGCGCCGGTGAAGCCGGGCGTACCCTGCGCCACCTTCTTCAAATCCACATCGGGGCCCAACGGCTTTCCACGAGAATGCACCTCCAAGATGCCCTGCCGTCCGCGCAAGTCCGGGCGATCCAGCACTACCCGCCGGTCAAAACGCCCCGGCCGCAACAACGCCGGATCCAGGATGTCCGGCCGGTTCGTCGCCGCGATCACGATCACGTTCGTCTCCGAATCGAACCCGTCCATCTCCACCAAAATCTGGTTCAGCGTCTGCTCTCGTTCGTCGTGGCTGCCCCCCAGGCCGGCCCCGCGCTGGCGACCCACCGCGTCTATCTCATCCACGAAGACAATGCAGGGCGCATTCTTCTTGGCCTGCTCGAACAGGTCCCGCACCCGGCTGGCCCCCACGCCCACAAACATCTCCACGAACTCCGACCCGGAGATACTGAAGAAGGGCACTCCGGCCTCTCCGGCCACCGCGCGGGCCATCAGCGTCTTGCCGGTACCTGGGGGTCCGACCATCAAGACCCCCTTGGGGATGCGTGCCCCCAGGGCCACGAACTTCTCCGGCTCCTTGAGGAACTCGACCACCTCCTGGAGCTCTTCTTTCGCCTCCTCCACGCCAGCCACATCCTGGAACGTGACCGTCGGCTTGTCGCCGGAGAAGAGACGAGCACGACTCTTGCCAAAGGACATCGCCTGGCTGTTGGAACCCTGCGCCTGTCGGAGCATGAAGAAGAGTAGTCCCCCAAAGATCAGGAGGGGCAAGAAGGACCCCAGGATTGTCATCCAACCGCCCCACTGCGGTGGTGACTTAATTGTGAATTCCACATCTCCCAGCTTTTCCTGGCTGACGCCCAACCCTTTGATCGTTTCTACCACACCAACGCCCTCTTCTTTTCGTGAATCCACGCGGCTGCCGTCGAAATGTTCGATGTGAAGGTCGTTGCCATCCACGACAACTTGCTTGATACGGCCGGCCGAGATTTCCTCGGCGACGTTGTTTATGGTGATTGTAGGAGGGGGTTCTCGTTGTGCGAAAAGGTTGTAAAAGAAAGCAGCCGCGGCGGCTGTTATCAGCAGATAGATCAGCGCATTGCGCATAGGCCTACTTGTCATCGCTTGTTTCCTCTAGTTTTCGGGCAGTTTTTCATATCTGCCACCGGATGGCGGGTATGAAACCCGCCTTACATTTCTCGGGCGACCCTGAATTCTTGAAAAGGTACTTGCCAGTACACCTAAATTATACCATGATGTGACTGTCTTGCAAAAAACCGTAGATTGCCCGAAGTTTTCGGACGTTACGGTCCCTTGCTGACCAGTATTCGGTCGCAGTTTCCACACGTAACCACAGAGGTGCTTTCCTGCACTTCCCGTACTTTGTTCGCCGATACAGATACCAGGCATCCCTGACATACCCCGTCTTTCAGAAAAACCACGGCGCGACCGGTCTTCCATTTTTTGGTGTGTTCATAGATGGAAACGCTCTGATCGGGCAGAGTAGCGACGATTTGCCGGCTACGCTCTTGCAATGCGCCCAGGCGGCTGATCAACGCTTCTTCTTCCGTCATGAGTTCAGATTGGGCCTCTTTCCAGGCAGATTCTACGGCCTGGAGATGCTGACGGGCTTTTTCATAGTCTCTGGCCAGTTCGTCGACGTGTACCATCGCCTCAAGGACATCTTCCTCTTTCGCGCCGCGCCGCTGTTTCAAGTGGGTGGTTTCCCGTTGCAACCCCTGCAATTCCTTGGGATTTCGAACCTTGCCGCTATAGAGCCGCTGTTCGTTCTGGGCGATCTTGTCCAAAATATCCTGCAGGCCAAGTTCGGACGCTTTCAGGCGCGTACGCCACATCTGGCCCTCTTCTTTGATGCGTTGGAGATTACCTTTCGCCTCTATCAGTTCTACGCTCTCACCAAGTTGGGACCGAACCTCGGCCAATTGCTTTTTCCGGCCTATGATCTCGAGGTCTATGTCTTGAAGGTGATAAAGGGTTTCGGCTTGACTCATGATCCCTCCTTGCATGGCAAGACAACGATGGTCACCAAACTTCTTTTTGGGAGAAACAGCAGCACATCACAGTTATGACGATTCGTCCGGATAAACTTCAGGGTCAATGAACACATGGTCCAGGGCCGGAAACTTACGACGCACGGCGCGCTCGAGGTCACTCATGTCAACGTGTACGCTTTCAACACCGCGCTCTCCCGGAAATCCACATTTGAGGGCGGCAACAAGTCCCAACTCCCCTTGTTGGAGCGTAACCACCGGGGTATCCTCCGCATCGAGGTTTTCTGCAACGGTCGCTTTTATCTTCTCCACCAAATCAGGGTATTCATCGGTGACGTCTGCACCCCTGCTTATGTACAGCATGGCCGGTTCGATGTGCGTATTCACCGTCGCGAGCGACGGCAGGGCGGCCCTGATTTCTGATTCGAGGTCAGAGGCAATGTAGTGCGCCTCACGCAGCGTCAGGTGGTGCCCAACTTCCACGTGGAGCTGCGCATGCAACTTGTGATCAACCTCTTGCACAGAAACGTGATGAACTAACAGCCCTTTTCGTTGTGCCAATGCCCGAATGTCATGCACAACGGTTTCCGCCGGATCAGCGGCCGGGTCAACGTGGACCACAACGTCGGCGTCGGGGACAAGTTTGCACAGTTTGGTCTCGACAGCAGAGGCGATGGCGTGGGCCTCTTCAAATGAAGCCGAGCGAGAGACGGCGACAGACAGGTCTACGAAAACTCTTGGCCCCACTTGCCGGGTACGTACCGGCCCGCAGGTCATCACGCCGGGCACCTCGTTGGCTGCCACCCAAAGCTCGTGGCCCAGGCCGGCCGGCGCATGGTCCATGAGCACGTCAATGGCCTTGCGGGCCATGCCCAAACCGGCCCAAGCAATAAACCCGGCAACCCCTAGTGCGGCCACAGCATCAGCGCGGGCAAGGATCTCACGATGGCCCAAGAAGTCGCCCAGGCCAACCAGTACCAGACCGAGGATTACGACAGCAGAAGTGAGCATATCCATTCGAAAATTGAGGGCATCCGCTTCCAATGCTTGACTTTTCATTTCCCTGGCCGTTCGAAACATGATACGTGAGCGGACGGCATCTACAACAATCGAGACGGCCATCACCGCGAAGGCCCAAAAGGTGACTTCTATAACAACAGGCTTGAAGAAAATTCGCTGGATAGACTGGTAGATGATCCAACCGCTGATGATCATGAGTAAAGCGGTTTCTGTGAGGGCAGAAAGGTTCTCTACCTTGCCATGCCCGTATGGATGATCTTCATCCGCCGGCCGGTCGGAAATGTAAACAGCGCTCAGGGTAATCAGCGAGGCCACCAGGTCTATTCCGGAATCGGCTGCTCCAGCCAATATGCCCAGGCTTCCGGTGAGCAATCCAACAATCAGTTTTATGGCGGTGAGCAATATCGTGGCCAAGGCAGAGCCAATTGCCACGTTTCGCTTTTCCTGAATTGCACCGCTGATCACTGTTTCTCCTGTCACCGGGTTATCCCCACAATCATGAGTCGCCCACTGTTTTAGTTCGTCCTGCGGAAGGTGGTCATTCACCCCTCCCAGGAATTGCCGTCTGCGCTGCTCCGTCCCATTGTACTACAATCCGCCGGAAACGACAAGCGCAAAGAAAGCAATAGCCGCCTGCCGCTCCCTCATAGAGCGACAAACGGCTATTGCTGCCAGGAGGTGCAGGATGGTAGAAGAAAGAGCGGGCGACGCGATTCGAACGCGCGACCAACGGCTTGGAAGGCCGAGGCTCTGCCCCTGAGCTACGCCCGCGCGAACACCATCCCCAAGTCGGGGCGAGAGGATTTGAACCTCCGACCCCAGCGTCCCAAACGCTGTGCTCTATCCTGGCTGAGCTACGCCCCGAGATGTATTGATGTGGATAGTATATCGCAATTGCTCGAAAAAGGCAAGTTCGTTTGCGGGCGGGGTGTGCGTCAAAGTTTTGCGTCTGCAATCATTCACGCCCTGCCCATACCACCAAGACACAAAGACACGAAGTATGCGAAGTTGGGCAAGCGAGAAAGCCTACTCGTCATGCCTATCCAATGTTCCAACCTGGCCGCTGGCGTTTCTTACTCTTGCCACGGATTCTCACGGAAAATCAGAAAGAATAGATGAAAATCTGTGAAAATCCGTGGCAATCTGTGGCTAATAATCCCGTGTCAAGCGGTCAAAATGATTTTCGCCAGACTCCAGTTCCAACATCGAAACATTCAACCTGGTTGTTCTTCGTATTTTCGTGTCTTCGTGGTTCATTTGAGAGAATCGCCTCGCAATAAAATGACGGACGCCTTTGCGGGGCGGGCAGGGTTGCAAAAACCGAACTGCTGCATTATAATTTGGTACTGGATCGTTCTGTTCTTCCACAATTGCGTTCGATTTCGAGCCGTAACCTTTTCTTGTCCGGCATATCAAGTTTTTAGGAGGAACGATGAGTACCAAGAAAATTCTGGTGGTAGATGATGAGAAGCTGATTGTAGACTCGCTTCGTTACAGCCTCCGAAAAGAGGGCTATGACGTCGTTGTTGCCCACGATGGGCTGGAGGCCATCGCTTTGGCCCGCAAGGAACAGCCTGATTTGCTGGTACTTGACCTCATGTTGCCGGGAATCGATGGGTTGGAGGTCTGCCGTACCATCCGGCAAGAGAGCATGCTCCCGATTATCATGCTCACAGCCCGGAGCGAGGAGATGGACCGGGTGATCGGTCTGGAGATCGGCGCAGATGATTATTTGGTCAAACCCTTCAGCTTTCGCGAATTGCTGGCCCGCATCCGCGCCGCATTGCGCCGGGCGAGCTATGTGGCACCGGCAGCAGAGGAGACATTGGCCATCGGTGCCCTTTCACTCGATCAAGCAAGCCATCGCGTATTGCGACACGGCCAGGAAGTCGAGTTGACCCGCAAAGAGTATGACCTCTTGCGGCTCTTCATGGAACGTGCCGGCCGAGTTATTCCCCGTAACGAGATTATTGACGCGGTTTGGGACACGGATTGGATAGGCGACACGCGAACGCTTGATGTGCATATCCGCAGGCTCCGGGAGAAGATCGAGGATACACCGAGCAAACCACAATACGTGCAGACCGTGCGAGGCGTTGGCTATCGCTTTGCCACACCGGAAGAGGTAACGAGCCAGACTACGCCGTAAACCACTTTCACTGAAAGAGGGCTACAAGGTCCGGACGAATTTTGTCCCAGCGGGGGAGGAGTACGGCCGCGCCCTGCGGCGTGGTGTAGGGTTGTGTGTACCGCTGGTCAACGACGAACGTTTTTAAGTTTTCGCGCCCCGCGCTGCGGATCAGTCTGCCCACACCCAACATCTCCGCCCCCGACATATCGCTTTCTGTGGCCGATAGAAACGTGGCAAAGAGCAGGGGAAAGCGCGGCCAGTTCAGAGGCGAGTTGATCTCTTTGTAGGCGGCCAGCAGGACTTGTTGCTGCCGGCGTGCCCGGTCAAAATCGCTGGTGCTGTGTCGCGACCGCGCATAGATGAGCGCCGTCTCTCCATCCATGTGCTGCACACCGGCGGGAATGAAAACGTGCTGGTACCCGTAATCGGCCGTCGGGTAGCGGGCGTCTTCCAGGTCGCGGGGAACTTCTATCGTCACCCCCCCCAGGGTGTCAATCACCTCTACGAACCCAGAAAACCGTACGCGAATGTAGTGTTGAACGGGAACCCCGAAGTTGTCGGCGACCACTTGTTCGGCCAGTTGCGGCCCCTTCCCCGGCTTTTCGATATCGCCAAAGAAATTGGCTGTATTGATCCGGTTATAGCCATGGCCGGGGATGGGAACCCACAGGTCGCGGGGGATAGAAATGATCACCACCTTGTTTGCGGCCGGGTCTGCTGTAACCAGGATCATCGTGTCTGTCCGCGCCGGCCCCGGAGAATCCTCACGGGCATCCGTGCCCAGCAACAAAACACTCACCCGACCGGCAGGAGTGGGGGTTAAGACGTTTGCCCCGACACTGAGGACGATGGCCAGGATAATGGCCAGCAAGACAAACATCATGGTCATCCCAAAGCAGGTAGAAAGACATCCATTCCCCGAATGATCGTCGCTTTGACGAATGGATACGCTCATTGACGGTTGTTATTCTTGTGCGCCGGTCAGCCAGGATGAATTCGGTTTGCCGATGGCCAGGACCGCGATGGCCCAGGGATGATACGGGGAAGAACGGGTCAACGAGACCCGAACGTACCGGGCCTGACGTGGGCTGAACTCATGGGACAAGGTGTCGCTCCAGTTGTTCGGGTTTCCGACCACATCCGACCAGTGTGTGCCGTCAACCGAAGTAGCGACCACGTACCCACGGGGTACGCGCGGTGCCGGGCAGATCATATACAATCCGTTGATTTCCTGCACCCGTCCCATGTCCACTTCAAACCACATGTCGGGGCCT
>CAZFFM010000155.1:0-8138 GCA_964517425.1 uncultured Ardenticatenales bacterium
TCTCAAATGAACCACGAAGACACGAAGGCACAAAGAACAACCAGTTTGAATGTTTTGACCTGGACACTGGCGTGTTTTGTTTTTGCCACGGATGGTCACGGATTTTCACGGAAACATCAGAAAGCATAGATGAAAATCTGTGGAAATCCGTGCAATCTGTGGCTGAAAATGCCGTATACTTCGTGTCTTTGTGTCTTGGTGGTAAGGACAGTGCTCAAGTCCCCGTCCACGGGGGCGTCTTGGGCGATATTGCCCGGCAGGCAGCGCCCTCGGGGACGAGGGCTGCGAGCCGTAAAGCTGATATTTACCCAGGCAGCGCGATTCATCCGCTGCCGGCCAAACGCAAAACTCTGACGGACACCCTTTACGAAGGTTGCCAACCTTTACCCACTTATTGGTTGTGTGGCGGCACGGTCAACGAACGGCGACCGGCTGGTCGAGGACCACGGCGTCGCCGGCCAGCCGGCCGGCCGAATCAAAGGCCGGCAGGCGGGCTAAGTTGGGCGTTGCGCCATCGTAGAACCCGATCTCCAGCCGGTATGACCCTGCAGGTGCTCCCGATTTGATGGGCAACGTGATCGTGCCGGTCAGAAATTCTCCGGCCAGCCAGGAGGTCGTGGGCCGTGCGCCATCCAGCGGGAGGCGGTCGCTTTGGCTCCACACCTTTCCCTGCGCGTCGAGCAGGTGCACGAACAGGGTATACGAGCGATCCATGGAGCCGAGCGCTTGCCAGTACAGCGTGAGGTTCAACGATTCGCCAGGATGTGTGGCACCGGGCAGGCCGGCGTAGCCAAGGAAGCGGACCCCCTTGCCAAATGTTGCCTGCTGTTCGTTGGCGATGGCCGGCGGCACAAAGCTGTGCGGCGCAGGCCTGACTTGCACCACGCCCAGTGAAATTTCCGAAGAGAGGGGCTGGTCAGACGCGTCGTACAACCTCCCCAGCAGGGTGAAGCTGCCCGCCTCTGCTTCCCGTGGCACAACCAGCGACCGTTGCGTGCGCACCACATCGCCGGCCCGCCAGCGCGTGGCCGGAAAATCGGTGGTGCCCAGCGGCGACGCCGTCTCCGGGCCGGCCGGCCCCTGCTCTCCCTGCCAGCGTAAGCGCCACGTTGGCTTCGTCTCGAACGGTTGCCGCACCTGCCAGATTGCCGTCACGGCCACAGTCGCTCCGGGCAGCACCGGCCCGCCCGAAATCTCGCTGCCCAGCAGGGTCAGGTTGTTCCCAACCGGAAGATTCTGCGTGGTGCGCAGGTCAAGCGTGGCCGGATTGACGAGCCGTTCAGGGCGGGCCAGGGAAATGGGGCCGAGCCGGAACGTTTTGCCCTGCTCGGCCCCCGCCGCGTCCAGGACATCAAGGCCCTCAGGCTGCCCCGGCGCATAGACTCCCACCTCCAGCCAGTACGGCCCGGGAGGCGTGCCAGGGAGCACAGGGATGCGATAATGACCGGGGACGGTCTGCCCGGCGGCCCAGCGGTCGGTCGGGTAGAGATAGTCGGCCGGCCGGCGGTCCAGTTGCCCCCACAAGAAGCCCTGCGCATCGCGGATACGCAAGGCCAAGTGGTAGTCCCCGGTCAGGGGGTGCATCGCCTGCCAAAACAGGGTGATTTCCGCTCCGCCGTCAACAGGCGAAGGTTGCGCCGGCAACCGGTAGCCGAGGAGCTGCAAAGCCTGCCCGAAGTTGGCTTTGGCCTCATGTTCGATGGGAGGAACTGCCGAGAAATGGGCCGTAGCGGCGAAGCGGAAGTGGCGGAGTCCCACACCCCAAAACGTCGGGCCAACCGGCGTCTCCTGTCCCTCCGTGGCCAACATCGTGGGCACGATGCCGTTCGGATCCACGACCTGATCCTCCCACAGTACCAGCCAGGCTCCGCGTTTGCCTGCCAGGATACGATTGAGATCCGTGGCCACATCAAAGCCAAGCACGTGTTGCGTGGAGAGTGTTGGCTCGTCTGGCAAGGGAAACCAGTTATCTTCCTTATAATAGTAGGTAAAGACCGGAAAGGTGTGACCGGATAGAAGGATGACGGCTTCATCGTCTTGCTTATGCCGGCTGATGTAGCGGGCCACGCTTCGCCAGTCGTCCTTGGTGAAGCGCGCGTCCTGGTAGAGGTTCATGTCGGCATAGGTAGAGGTGGCGACCACGAGAAAAATGGCCAGGGCTGCCGCGCCTCGTGCCCAAACGCGGTGTGCCGGCCGATTCGCAACGCTTGACCGCAGCAGGGTAACGCCTCCCGCAAGGGTCAGGAGGAAGGGCGGGGAGGCCAGCATCAGATAGCGTGGGTGCCATTTGGGCCGGCCATACGAGATGGCGAACAGCAACAGCAGAGGGGTCAGAAAATATAGCGCGAGAAAGAGTGCCGAAGGCTTGCCGTCACGGTTATCGGTGCGAATCATGACCAGGAGCGCTCCGGCGAACAGCAGCAGGTAGCCCCATGCGACCGGTGTGGCGATGTCCACGGTCACGGTTTGGCCGGTGGCAAAAGAGGCCAGCGTGTCGCGTACCACCTGGACGAAAGGCAGCGTCCCCGGCCAGTAGCTGACATCTGCCCCAAGACGGGTCAGCGCAAAGCCACTCCAGGGTGCGAAGGCAAGCAGGGTGAGCAATTGCGCGGAGCCGGTGCGGATCAGAGCGCGTCGCCGTTGCTCCGGTCGGAGCCGGCGCAGGGTGAGCAAGGCGTAGGCAACATGGAATGCCAGCAAGAACAGGGCGTAGAAATGCCCGTATATCGCGGCTGTCAGCGAGAGAACGTATCCCCACCACATCCATCTGCGCGCATCGCCGGTCGTCAGCCGCAGCAGAAAGTAGGACGCCATCATGCCCAGGGCAGTGACCATCGTGTACATGCGCGCATCCCGTCCATACCAAAGATAGAGCGGAGATACCGTGGTCAGCACAGCGGCGAGGAAAGCGGCCCGGCGATTGAACAGGCGAGCGCCCAGGATATAGGCCAGGGGTACGCAAAGCACGCCGAAGAATGCCGAAAGCAGACGGAGCGCGAATTCGGTCGTGCCGCTGCCCCCTTGCCAGACGTGCAGCAGGTAATAGTAGAGCGGGGGGTGGATGTCCGCCGCTGTGCGGGCCGTGATGTGCGATAGGGACTGGGTGGCCAGGTAGAGGCTGAATCCCTCATCGTACCACAAGCTCTGTTGCCCGGCATGATACGTTTGCAAGGCAAAGGCAGCGAGCAGTAGCACCCCAAAGGCTCCCCGGCGGCTTACACGTTTATCGGTCATTAGTTTGTTCGGGATCATCTGTCAACCGTCCACAGTTTGTCAGATTGTACCACGGTTCGGCGGGGGAGACAAACGCCACTTGTCATTCATCCGGTTTTATGATACACTATCGGTGCAGTCACCAGCGTCGAGCGATGCAGCAACGATAAACGCGGAACGATGAATGATGAAGAGAGCGTGGGGTGTGGAAGCGGGGAGCGTCGGGCGGGGAGCGATCGATTATGCACCACGCACCACGCAATACGCATCACGGTAATCCAAAATCACAAATCTAAAATCCAAACTCGGATCACGCAGGGATGAATTATACGGCCTCGAGGACTCCATGTATCGCACATCAGGTTTAGGGAACGGGCCACACCTTATAGCCCATGGAAAACGTCTTTGCTATTTCGTCATGCTGCTGGCCATCCTATGGTTGGGCCTGACCGGCTGGCAACGGGGAGTGGTCTCGGCTGCGCCGGTGAAGCAGTCCGTGCGGGCAGAGATCACGTCGCCGCACGATGGAGACACCATTCGGGGATTGATTAGCATTCGTGGCACCGCTATGCACCCCGACTTCTGGAAATATGAGCTGTCCTGGGCTCCGACGAATCGGGTCGGGGATGCCTGGAATCTGATTACCCTGCAGAACAACCAGGTGATCGACGGACAATTGGCCGCGTGGAATACGGTATTGATTCCCGACGGCACGTATGATCTGAGGCTGCGTGTGGTGAGGAAAGATTCCAACTATGAAGAAGTATTCGTAATGTCTCTGGTGATTGCCAACGCGGGGCCTCCGGAAACCCTCACCCCTGAGGGAACGCTTACACCTTTGCCCACGCTGACGCCGCAGGCCACGTTGATCATTCCCACGACCCCTTCCGTGCGAATTGCCCGTTCAACGCCGGTGCCGACCCCCAGCCCTGCACCTGTGCTGGTCCCCACCAAGTCAAGCGGCCCTGAAATACCGGTCGCTGTCCCAGATTTGGATATTACGAAACTTGGGGGATCGTTTCTCTACGGAGCAGGCATTACGCTCGGCGTGTTTCTGCTCATCGGGATTCTGCAATTGCTGCGCCGAATCTTGCCATGGATTTTCCGCTCTCGTTGATTCTAGGCAAAAGACCTGACCCCGCAGAGCTTGCCCCTCCCCTCTCGCTTGTCGTGGGGCTGGGTAATCCGGGGCCGGAATACGCGAATAACCGTCACAATGTCGGCTTTCAGACCGTGGACTTGCTGGCTCAGAGACACGGCCTGCGGTTTGGCCAACGCCAGCACCACGCTCGCCTGGTACGGGGCGACATCAGCGGAAGGCCGGTCCTGCTGGCGAAGCCGCTGACCTACATGAACATGAGCGGACGTGCCGTGGGAGCGCTGGTGACGAAGCGGAATATTGACATGGCACGCCTTCTTATCCTCCTGGATGATCTCGACCTTCCCGTCGGCACAATCCGACTGCGGCCCGGAGGGGGTGATGGAGGACACAAGGGTCTGCAGTCCATTATTCAGGCCCTGGGCAGCCGGGATTTCGCCCGTTTGCGCATGGGCATCGGACGGCCACCGGGCCGCATGGATCCGGCAGCCTACGTTTTGCGCGACTTCGCTTCCGCGGAGAGGGCCGAGTGTGAGATTATGCGGGAGCGTGCGGCGGATGCCGTTGAACTCTGGCTGCGCTTGGGACTGGACGCGGCCATGAACCAGTATAACGGATAAGGGTCTATCTCTATGCCCGCACCAAAGCTGTTGAGTAGGCGCTACCGGCTGGGCAGTCTCTTGGGCACCGGCGGAATGGCGGAAGTCTTTCTGGGCGAAGACCTTCGCCTGGGGCGTCAGGTAGCCATCAAAGTGCTGCGTCCGCAGTACAGCAGTGACACTTCGTTCCTGGCCCGATTTCTCAAGGAGGCACAATCCGAAGCGGTACTCAGCCACCCGAACATCGTCGCGGTCTATGATGTGGGACACGACCTCGGCACCTATTACATCGTCATGGAATACGTGGCCGGGCAAGACCTCAAGGAGGCCATCCGGGCCGACGCTCCGCTCCCCGTGCGCCGAGCGCTAGACATCGTCCGCCAAATCTGCATGGGCGTGGGCCATGCTCACCAGAAAGGGATCGTCCATCGCGATTTGAAGCCCCAGAACGTCCTCTTGACTCCTAAGGATGTGGCCAAAGTGGCCGATTTTGGTATCGCCCGCGCCTTGACCGATGCCGGCACAACGGAGCCGGGCGTGGTGTGGGGCACCAGCCAATATCTATCTCCTGAACAGGCCAGTGGGCAATCTGCCACACCGGCCTCTGATGTCTACAGCATCGGGGTAATTCTGTACGAAACACTGACCGGGCGCGTCCCGTTCGAGGGAGAGGACAACGTAGCCATCGCTTTGCAGCACATCCAAGCGCCGGTTCCGCCGATGCACCAACTTAACCCGCTTGTGCCACGTGGGGTTATCTTTCTTACGGAAAAGGCCCTGGAAAAGGACCCGGCCCGGCGCTACGCGGACGGAAATTCATTTGCCAGCGCGCTGGCCGGGTACATGCGGCTAGGCCAAGAGGTCACGGCCCCGCAACAAGCGGTGCAAGCCCCTGTGTCATCCGTACCCGCTTCGCAGAGACCGGCACCGAGGGCCCCCACGCCCCGACGGACGGTCTCTGCCCCGTCGCGCCGTCGCGCGCCCGCCGCTGCTCCACTTCCTGCAAAACGGGTTTCTCCAGCCTTGCCTGTTAGGCGAGCCAGGTCACTTCCGGAACCGCAAGGGATTGACTGGCTGGCGATTATTCTCGGCCTGTTCGCCCTGATCGCCGTGCTGGGACTGGTGCCATTGTGGATGACAGTCTATTCCCACTACATGAACGTGTTGCCGGGGATGTGATCTGCGTCGCAACGACGGCCGCGAGCGGGAAGGACTTGGCGTTTTCCGCACGCAGGTAATCTCCCACTTGGGTGTTGATAAACATAACGAGCCACAGAACCAGAAATTTCTTGCTTCTTACTCTGTGAAATCCGTGCAACCTGTGGCTAAAACCCGCCACATTTTCACAGCAACACGTAGCGGGGAGACTACCCACACGCAAGACATTAGCGAACACACTCCAGCGGCAATCTAACCGCGACTCGCGGCCCGCCACGTCGCTCCGAGCAGCAGCAGAAACAAGATGCCTAGCGCGGCCTCTGCCAACCTCCAAATATGCCGGTTGCCGGCTGACGTTGGGGGTGGCGGCGCAGGCGGCGTGGCTTGCTCTCCCGCACCACCGGCCGGCACCGGCGGGGTCTTGCCCGCCCGAGTGGGCGCGGTCTGCAGAGGCGGCGGAGGGGCTGCTTGCGCGTCGGCGGCGGGGGGTGTTTCCTGTGCCCCCGCGCTGGCCACGCCGGTTGCCAGTGGTGCCGCTTGCGGGGCCGATTCTTGTGGCAATGCTTTCTCTGCTTGCAGACTCTGGATACTGCGCGGCTGCACGGGCGCGCCGGCCGGCAGGGCATTGCGACTCGCTCCCCAATCAACGGTCAGGGTGACCACCAGCAACAAGGCCGTGACAACCGTCGCCCCGCGCAAGATGGGGTAGGCCCAGCGCAATCGGGGCGCTTTCCGTGCGGGTTCCACGTCCGCGCGGCGAAGCACGAAGCTGTGTGGCAGCGGCTCGGCGGCGACCTGGCCCAGCAGGCCGGTCGTCCAGCGCAGACTCTCCAGTTCATCCTGGCAGGTCTGACAGGACGGAAGATGCTTCTCGACGGTTGCTTTCTCCCGCTCCGACACCTTGCCGTCCAGATACGGCGAAAGGAGTTGGCGCACTTTTTCGTGATCGGATTGGCGCAAGCGATTCCATACTGACATGTAGCTACATCCTATCCCGCTATTCTGATGAGAAGTTCAACTTCTCAGAGACGTTGAACTTCTACGTCTTTTTCGTTACCACTCAGGCTGCCTTGCCGTGACAGGCTAAAGCCGTCACTGGCTGCACGAGAAAGTCGCTGAAGCGACTGCCCGGTGGGAGTGCAGCTGCTTTTAGCGGCTTGGCGGGGCAACCCAGTGCCGATTTTAATCCGGCACGGGCCCTACCTGAGTAGCAACTCTTTTTCTTTTGAGACGATATTTGTCGGGCAGAAGTTCCTCTTGACGGCGCAAGAAGTCGCGCAATTTCGCCCGCCCCCGGCTCAAGCGCGACTTTACCGTCCCCGTGGAGACGCTCATGATTGCCGCAATCTCCTCGTATTTGAACCCTTGAATATCGGAGAGTACAACAACCATCCGTTGATCCGGCGGCAGCGTACGCAGTCCGGCATGGATAACGTCTCGCAATTCCACACGCATGGCCTGGGCCAGCGGGTTGTCTCCGGTTCGCTCTGTGATAAAGGAGCTCGGTTCGTCGGGAGAAAGCAGCAGGGCATCGAGAGACGCCGTAGGCCGGCGTTTCTTTGCGCGAAGTTGGTCATAACAGGCATTGGTAACGATGCGTAGCAGCCAGGCACGGAATGATCCCCCGCGAAACTTTCCGATCGCGCGATAGGCGGAGAGGAAGGCATCTTGCGTGGCATCAGCCGCCGCATCTGCGTCCAGGAGCACGCGATACGCGGTATTGAAAACCTGTTGTTGGTACTGCTCCACAAGGCGATTGAAGGCGGGTAAGTCGCCCTTTTGAGCAGCAGCGATCAGCGATTGTTCGTCCATAACCAATATCTGGGAAGTGAATGGGTAAAGTTTTCGCTCCGGCAAACCACAAATTTGTCTCTTCTGACCAAGACTGGGTTGCCTTACTTGCTCGCAGCAGACGGCAGCCCGCGTCCCTGCGGCGGCGGATTGTCATCCGCTGCGAACAGGCGGGGTTTTGCGTCTGCAGTCATTCACGCCCTGCCCTTACCACCAAGACACAAAGACACGAAGCATACGAAGTGGAGCAAGCGAGAAAGCCTACTCGCCAGGACTAT
>CAZFFM010000156.1:0-8120 GCA_964517425.1 uncultured Ardenticatenales bacterium
TCCCCCAGAATTGGGGGCCGGGGGGCGTTCCCCAGGTTATTGAGAAGATACGTTCCCCTCTTTGTAATTTGAGCAAGAACATCTCACCACGAAGACACCGAGGCCCGAAGAAAAGAACCTCTTTCAATCTTTGTGTCTTGGAGTCTTTGTGGTGAGATGTTCTGCGCGGTTGTTTGCGTGAGTCGCACCAATACTGCAAAGATCGTGGTTGATCGGTACAGTCATAGAATATTCAACAATGCGGTCTGCGCGGCCTGGTATGCCGGCGTCGGCAAGATTCCCAGCAACAACACGCCGACCACGCAGATTCCCAGGGCCAGGGCCAACATGCGTCGGCCTTCGCCGGCCACAGCGGGCCACGGTTCCCCTTCCGGTTCCTGCATGTACATGAAAACGATAACGCGCGCGTAGTAGAAGACCGAGACAACGCTGTTCAGCACGGCAATGACAGCCAGCCAGGTGAGTCCATTCTGCACGGCGGCCTGAAAGATGGTCAGCTTGCCCACGAAACCGGCCGTGGGAGGGAAGCCGGCCAGCGACAACATGAACAAGGCCATGACGGCAGCCAACACCGGGCGTTGGCGGGCCAGACCGGCGTAGTCCCGTATGTCGAGCCGCTCCTCTCCTCCGCGACTGGCGGCGATCACCACCGCGAATGCGCCTAGGTTCATAAAGGCGTAGATGAGCAGGTAGAAGATCGCGCTGCTGGTGCCGGCTGCGCCGCCGGCGGCCACGGCGACCAGGATGTAGCCGGCGTGGGCGATGCTGGAGTAGGCCAACATGCGCTTGATGTTTTGTTGGGCGATGGCCGTCACGTTACCGACCGTCATGGTCACGACGGCCAGGATGGCAATCGCCGGCAGCCATACGTCGCGTACCGGCAACACCGCTACCAGCAAAATTCGCAACAGGACGGCAAAACCGGCCGCTTTTGTGCCGGCAACCATGAAGGCGGTCACAGCGGTCGGCGCGCCTTCGTACACATCGGGCGTCCACTGGTGGAACGGCACCACCGACACCTTGAACCCCAGGCCGACCAAAAGAAGGGCGATTCCGGCATACAGCATGATGCCGTTGTGCGTGCCTTTCGTCAACACAGAAGCGATTTGCAGCAGGTTCGTCGAACCGGTCGCGCCGAAGATGAGGACGATTCCGTAGAGCAGGAAGCCGGAGGCAAACGCGCCGAGCAGGAAATATTTGAGTGCTGCTTCAATCGAATCGAGGGCCGGACGGGCAAAGCCGCTGAGCACGTAGAGGGGCAGCGAGAGGAGTTCGATGCCCAGGAAGACGACGATCAGGTCGCCGGCGGTGGCCATGATCATCATGCCCATCACCGCGAACAGGATCAGGGCATAGAATTCGCCACGTACCAGTCCGCGGTCACTGGTGTAAGCCACAGAGAGCAAAACGGTGATCACAGCTACAGTCAGGAAGATGAAAGTCAGGGCCAGGCCGAAATTATCGAGCAGGAACATGCCGCTGAAGGTGCTGGTCTGTCTGCCCCAAAGCTGCGTTCCTATGAGCATGGCGCCGATCAGGCCGAAAAGGCTGAGATAGGCCAGCCATGTCCGTTCATTGGCCGGCAGGACCAGATCGCACAACATGACGACGAGTGCGGTCACCCCCACCACCAACAGCGGGGCGACAACGGCCAAGTGTACCGACGGAATAGCGATCATATTCTAGTCTCCATAGTCACGTGTTCCGATTTTGGATTTTGGATTTGCGATTTTGGATTGCCGCATTGCGTGAAAACGTACTGCGTGCTGCGTGCTACGTGTTGCGTACTGCGTAAAGACCTCATAGCGAACAGCCTTACGCATTACGTGTTACGAATTACTCTGTTCATCATTCCGCATTCATCGTTTCAGCCCTGCTCCACGCACTCCCCCTACTTCCTAACTCCCGACTCCTTACTCCCTGATTCATCATTCATCGTTCATCATTCCAGAGTCTCTCCCTACATGCCCGCCAGCAAATGTCCTATCGAGACCTGCATAGGCCCCAGGAACGGTTGCGGGTAGATGCCGATGAGCAAGATCAGGATCACGATGGGCACCAGGATGGCCACCTCGCGCCTGTTCAGGTCTTGCAATTGCTGGTTGGGCACTTTGTCCAGCGGCCCAAACATCATCCGTTGGAACATCCACAACATATAGACCGCGCCCAACACCACGCCAGTCGCGGCCAGCACAGCATACCAGGGGTTGACCCGGAACGCCCCGACGAGCACGAGAAACTCTCCGACGAAGCCGTTCAAGCCCGGCAAGCCGATAGACGAGAGCATAATGACGAGAAAGAACGAAGCGAAGAGGGGGAGTTGCCGCCACAGCCCACCAAAGTCGGCGATCTGGCGGGTGTGCCGCCGTTCGTAGATCATGCCGACCAGCAGGAAGAGCGCGCCGGTGCTCAGGCCGTGGTTCACCATTTGCAGGATGCCGCCGCTCAGCCCCTCCGGATTGAGCGCAAAAACGCCCAGCATGACGAACCCCAGATGACTGACGCTGGAGTAGGCCACCAGGCTCTTCACGTCCCGTTGGGCGAAGGCTACGAGCGCACCGTAGATGATGCCGACGATGGCCAGCGTGGCCATCAGCGGGACGGCCTGCTTTGCTGCATCAGGGAAGAGGGGCAGGCAGAAGCGCACGAAGCCATACGTGCCCATCTTCAGCAATACGCCGGCCAGGATCACGCTGCCGGCGGTGGGCGCTTCGACGTGGGCGTCCGGCAACCAGGTGTGAAATGGGAAAAGGGGCACTTTGATGGCAAAGGCCAGAGCAAAGGCCAGGAACATCCAAACCTGTGTTCTGAAAGCGATGTGCAACGTCTGCAATTTCAAGAGATCGAACGTCCAGAGGTTGTAGGTCTGGTGGTAGGCGAACACCAGGGCCAGGATGGCGATGAGCATGAGCGCGCTGCCGGCCATGGTGTAGAGCACGAACTTGATCGTGGCGTAGATGCGTCGCGGGCCGCCCCAGATGCCGATGATGAAGTACATGGGGATCAGCGAGGCTTCCCAAAAGACGTAGAAGGCGAACAGGTCCACGGCGGAGAAGACGCCCAGCAGGGCCGTCTCCAGCAGGAGCATGGAAATCATGAACTCTTTGACGCGGTCCGTGATCGCCGTCCAGGTGGAGAGGATCGAGATCGCGCTGAGCAGCGTGGTCAGCAGCACGAGCAGCAGGCTGATCCCGTCCAGCCCGACGTAGTATTGGATGCCGAGGGGCGCGAACCAGTGCGCGCGGTCTACGAATTGCATGTCGGCGGTCGTGGAGTCGAAGCCGAAGTAGAGGCCCAGCGACAGGATGAACGTCAGCAACGCGAAGCCGAGAGCGACACGGCGCACCGTTTGCGGTTTGCCGGCCGGCAGGAGGGTCACAAACAGCGCACCGGCCAGCGGCAGAAAGATGATCAATGATAGAAATGGAAAGCTAAGTTGGTTCATCGTTTATCCTTGTTCACAGTAAGAACTTGTCCGAATCGTAGTTCCCGCTGTTGAACTCCACAAGTTTCGCCCAATTCACCGTTTCTTCAAACAAACGCGGCTGAATCTGACTCACCCTTTCTTGTGCTATGTGGCAGTATTCCTCGCTGATGTCAATCCCCAGGTAATTGCGTCCCAGTTCCCTGGCTGCGACGGCTGTCGTTCCTGAACCAATGAAAGGGTCCAACACAACATCGCCTTCCACCGTAAACAGTTTGATAAACCAAGACGGCAAATCTACCGGAAACGCCGCACTATGATTGCGATTTGAACATTCGGTGGCCATGTGAATCACATTGTTGGGGTAGACTTTATCGCGCCCAATCCAATTCGAGATGTTCTTGCCAAAACCGCTTGCCACTCTCGACTCGTCTCTCATCTTATCGGTTTCGCTCAGACTGGCCAGACGACTTTGTGCCCAGTCGCCAACCGGAACCATGACGGCCTCCTGATACATGTTGAACTTGCGCTGTTTGTTGAACTGCAGCAGCCTTTCCCAGGAATCTCTAAACCGGTTGGGCCACTTTCCCGGGTAAGAATTCTTTTTGTGCCAGATAAATTCTTCTGTCCACAGCCAGCCTTGCTCTCTCAGTTTCAATATCAGCTCAATGACGTACGTGTGCCGTTCTCCGTTTACAGTTCTTTCTTTTATGTTCAAAATGAACGTTCCCGTAGGCTTCAATACGCGCAAGAATTGCTCTGTCTTGGGGAGAAACCAGTCTACGTATTCATCCGGCCTGACGCCTCCATACGTCTTCTTTCTCTGATCCGCGTAGGGTGGTGAGGTAAAGATCAAATCCACCGCATTGTCGGGAATTTCTTTTATGATTTGCTCGCAATCACCAAGAATGATCCGATTCATGAAATCCATGAACTTCCTCCTTTCAGCGTCTGAACATTGGTTCTATTATACTACAAAAAGTGTTCAAGCTCAAGGAGTCGGAACGGAAACTCTCCTTCTTTCTACCGCAACACAAAATAGGCCAACATGATCACCGCGCCGGCCAGCAGGGAGAGGGCATAGTTGCGGACGTAGCCCGATTCCCACACGCGGATGACCCGGCTGGCCCCGTCGGTCACCAGGGCTACCGCATTGACCGCACCATCAATCACCCAGGGATCGAAGATTTCCGCCAGGAACGCAGCGGTACGGCGGAATGGCCGGATGAACAGGAAGCCGTACAGCTCATCCACGTAGTACTTGTTCCACAGCAGGTTGTAGAGCGGACGCACACGCGCCGCCATGCGCGTCGGGCTGACCACCCCCGCGCTGTACATCAACCAGGCCACAAAGATGCCGGTCAGCCCAACACCTGTGGAGAGGAGGGCGAGCAGCAGGTCGAAACTGCCTCCCCCCTCGCCCCCCACCACCGGTGACAGGAAGTTCTGGATGAGCGAACCGTTCGCCGAGGGCAATCCCACGAATCCTCCCACGGCGGCCAGGAGGGCCAGGGCCAGCAACGGCCAGGTCATGACCGGTGGGGACTCGTGGACGTGCGGCACCAGCTCCGGCGCAACCCGCGAGCGGCCAAAAAAGGTCAGGAAGACTTGCCGGCCGATGTAGAACGAGGTCAGGCCGGCAGTGATCAGGCCGATCAGCCACAAAATGGGATGGCCGGCATGGTACGCCGCGGCCAGGATTTCGTCCTTGCTGAAGAACCCGCTGAAGGGGGGCACGCCGCTGATGGCCAGCCAGGCGACAACGAATGTCCAGCCGGTGAGTGGCATCTTGCGGATCAGGCCGCCCATGCGCCGCATGTCGGTCTCGCCGTCCAAAGCGTGCATGACGCTGCCCGCACCCATGAAGAGCAACGCCTTGAAGAAGGCATGGGTCATCAGGTGGAAGATACCGGCGGAGTAGGCCGCCACCCCCACGGCCAGGAACATGTACCCCAACTGGCTGATCGTGGAGTAGGCCAGCACGCGCTTGATGTCCATTTGAGTCAGGGCGATCGTGGCGGCGTAGAAGGCGGTCAGTGTGCCGGTGACGGCGACCACGCTCTGGCTGAACGGGGCCAGCTCGAACAGGACGTGCGTGCGGGCGACCATGAAGACGCCGGCGGTGACCATCGTCGCCGCGTGGATGAGTGCCGAGACCGGCGTGGGCCCTTCCATGGCGTCCGGCAGCCAGACGTACAGCGGAATCTGCGCCGACTTGCCGATCGCCCCGACGAAGAGGAGCAGCGTGATCACCGTCGCCGTGGTCCCGCCGATCTGCAACAACTTGGGCGCTTGGGCGAAGACTGCGCTGTAATCCAGCGTGCCGAAGGTGACGAAGATGAGCAGAATGCCCAGCGCAAACCCCACATCGCCGATGCGCGTGGTGAGGAAGGCTTTCTTGCCGGCGTCGGCGGCGCTCTTCTTCTCGTACCAGAAGCCGATCAGCAGATACGAGCAGAGGCCGACCAGCTCCCAGCCGACGTAGAGCAGCAAGAAGTTGTTGGCCAGCACCAGGATGAGCATGGCGGCAACGAACAGGTTCAGGTAGACGAAGAAGCGGCGGTAGTCCTTGTCGTGCTCCATGTAGCCGATGGAGTAGACGTGGATCAGGAAGCCGACGCCACTGACGACCAGGCTCATCAACACGGAAAGCGGGTCGATCAGCAGCGATACCGACACGTGGAAGGAGCCGGCCGCGATCCAGGTGAACAAGGTTTGCTCGGCCTGGTGGACGCCGTGTGGCAAGCCGCCCAGGGAAACGAGCAGCCCCAGCGACACCAGGAACGCGCCGCCCACGGCCGCGCTGGCCAGCCACCCGACGCCCTTTCGTCCCAGGCGACGACCGATGAAGATATTGAGAATCATCCCCAGCAGGGGCAGTGCCGGCACCAGCCAGGCCAGATGAATCATAGGTTTCTCCCCTTACAGCGTGTTGCGATTTTGGATTTTAGATTTGGGATTTTGGATTGCGGCTCTGCGTAATACGTACTGCGTGTTACGTGATGTGTGCTGCATGATGTGTTCGCGCGTTGGTGCGTTTCACGTATCACGGGTTACGTTCCACGCCTTCACGCTCTCGTCTCTCTATCTCCACTCTCTATCGCCCGCCGTTCATCGTTCATCATTCATCATTCCGGATTCGCTCAACGCGTTA
This sequence comes from uncultured Ardenticatenales bacterium, assembly GCA_964517425.1. Lineage (GTDB taxonomy): Bacteria > Chloroflexota > Anaerolineae > Ardenticatenales > JAADHH01 > JAADHH01. The sequence continues at coordinate 6,579 of CAZFFM010000156.1, forward strand.
CCCCTTCAGGAGATTCACCTCGTCTACGTCAATTGTGCCCTTCGTGCGGAAGAGGACGACGATCAGCGCCAGGCCGATGGCGACCTCGGCGGCGGCTACGGTCATCACGAAGAAGACGAAGACCTGTCCGTCCAGCGTGTGGAGCGAACGGGCCAGGGCCACGAAGGCCAGGTTGACGGCGTTCAGCATCAGCTCGACGGACATGAAGATCATAATCGCATTGCGCCGCAACACCACACCGAGCACGCCGATGGTGAACAGCACCGCGCTCAGGAGCATGAAGTGGGATAGTGGAATCATAGTATCTTCCCGTCCTTTATTGTCCGCGCAAGACCTTCTTTATGCTTGCGTCGGTTGGGTCAACGTCCACGATTAGATCCCCGCCTCGCCGGCCAACGTAATCTCTCGGGCCGTAATTGATTCGCCATAGCAATTGACCGTTAAAAGCGCGTTGTGTGATAGTAATAAGACTTGCAAGCACCTCTATGCCTGACTCATGAGCGCGTTTGTTTGCTGCTGCCAGCGCGCGCGCCAGCGAGATGGCAAGTTCATCTTGAAGAACGTCAGCTGTAAGCAAGGTAGAAGCCATGGTACGACCTCCTTGTGTTTTAGGAAAAAACATCTTGCGTGTTTCCCATTTCATGTACTTGACCGTTTGGCGTGATGAGGTATATTATCGCTTGCGAAACGACGAACTCGCCCGTGTACAATATCCCCTTCAAGTCTAAATCATCGCGCACGGCACGTTTGTCTGTCTCGCTTGGCTCTTGGAGATAACCACTGCCTATATTCGGGTGAGTGTGGAAGGTAGCAACAATATCATTGTTACCGACCTTACAGCCTAAATGTGCTGGAAGAATAATGGTGTTTTCGGTTCCTCTAGACCAGCGAAGCACACTCAATTTTCCCGCCGAGTTTTGTAAAACAAAGCCTCCTTCTTCATGTCCACCAGCGTCTTCGGGCTGCGAATCTTGCCATGCTTGTTTGATCTCAGCCAAGACAGTAGGTTCACTTAGGATTGCGTATGGGTCTGAAAGCATTGTCTTTCCCACTATCACTGCCGGGTTTCTTCACATTTGGAACGTGACTGAATTCTTGCTCCGCCGTTTTCCCTAGCAGCTTGTCGGAGAAGTCGCTTGCACACTCTAGAAACCCGGTTTTTGGTCGTTTACGAGAGTGTTTTTGCTGCAAGACAGTCCCTTTTCTGGCTTAAAAACCGGGTTTCTTGACCTCTCCGACAGACTGCTAGCGCACGAATTTCCATGCCGCCGGCAACGCCAGGCCGGCCAGCACGATCTTGGCCACGTCGCCGGCGATGAAGGGGGCCAGGCCAAGCGCTACCACCTTCGACACCCCGACGAAATGCCCCAGCCAGGGCAACCCGAAGACATAGATCAGCACATTGCCGGTGAACATGGCCGCCAAGGCCGTCGGCAGCCGGCGGTCCCAGCCATGTTCGCACAGCCAGCCGGTCGCGTAGGCGGCGACGACAAAGCCGGCCAGATAGCCGCCCGTCGGGCCGAGCATCCAGAGCAGCGTGCC
>CAZFFM010000157.1:0-8103 GCA_964517425.1 uncultured Ardenticatenales bacterium
GTGTTTATCCTGCAAATCTGTGTCCCATGATTCTTTCTCCGACAAACTGCTAGAGGAGGCTGAAAATGCAAACAAGAAGACTGGGATACAGCGATCTACGCCTCACCACGGTTGGCCTGGGTGCCTGGGCCATGGGCGGAGGCGGCTGGGCGTGGGGATGGGGGCCGCAGGACGATGATGAATCGATTGCGACCATTCACCGCGCGCTCGATTCCGGGGTGAACTGGATCGACACTGCGCCGGTCTATGGTTTTGGCCACTCCGAAGAAGTCGTCGGGCGGGCCGTAGCCGGCATCCGCAATGAAGTGATGATCGCCACCAAGTGCAGCCTGCTTTGGGAGGAGGGGGCGAACACTTCGTATGGTCGCTTGAAAGCCGAAAGTATCCGCCAGGAAGTCGAGGACAGTTTGCGCCGCCTGAAGACCGATTATATTGACCTCTACCAGATTCATTGGCCGAATCCGGATGAGGACATCGAAGAGGCGTGGAGCACTATCGCCGACCTGATCAGGGAGGGGAAGGTGCGTTACGGCGGCGTGTGCAACTTTCGCATCAAGCACTTGCAGCGCGTACAGGCGATTCACCCCGTGGCGTCGCTCCAACCCCCGTACAGCATGTTTGTGCGCGGCATCGAAGCGGAACTATTGCCGTTCTGCGAAGCCAACAACATTGGCGTGATTGTCTACAGCCCCATGCAAGCGGGCCTGCTCACCGGCAAGTTCACCAGGGAGCGCTTGGCGAGTCTGCCCGAAGATGACTGGCGCACGCGCGACCGCCACTTCCAAGAGCCTGCGTTCAGCGCAAACTTGGACTTTGTGCAGTCGTTACGGCCCATCGCCGAGCGAAACGGGCGAACGCTCGCCCAACTGGCGATCGCCTGGGTGCTGCGCCGGCCGGCCGTGACGGCCGCGATAGTCGGCGCGCGTCGTCCCGACCAGATTGAGGAAACAGCACCGGCCGGCGATTGGGCCCTGTCCGCCGAGGATATCGCCGCGCTGGACGAATTGCTGGAGCAACGGAGCCGGCGCTTGGCCGCGTGACCCAATCTGGCCGTGCGCCTACCCGAATTCGATTCCCTGCGCCAGGGGCAGCTCCGAAGACCAGTTGATGGTGCTCGTCTGCCGGCGCATGTAGCCTTTCCAGGCATCGGAGCCGGCCTCGCGGCCACCGCCGGTGTCCTTTTCGCCACCAAACGCGCCGCCGATTTCCGCGCCACTTGTGCCGATGTTGACGTTGGCGATGCCGCAGTCCGACCCTGTGCTAGCCAGGAACCGTTCGGCCGTCAGCAGATTCGTTGTGAAAATCGCGCTGGAGAGTCCCTGCGGAACGTCGTTGTGTATGGCGATGGCCTCGTCTAGCGTTTCGTACTCCATGAGGTAAAGGATGGGGGCGAACGTTTCGTCGCAGACCAGCGGCGTCTGCTGCGGCATCCTGACGATGGCCGGTTCGACGAAGTGTGGCCCCTTCTCCGGCAGCCGTCTTCCGCCGGTGAGGATTTCCCCGCCATTGGCCTTGGCCGTGTTTAACGCAGCCATCATGTTTTCTACGGCTTTCTCGTTGATCAACGGGCCCATCAGGATGCCGGCTTCCATCGGATCGCCGATGCGCACTTGCCGGTAGGCCTGCACCAAACGCGCGGCCAGTTCCGTGGCGATGCGCCGATGGGCGATGATGCGCCGGGTCGTTGTGCAACGCTGTCCGGCTGTGCCGACGGCTCCGAACAGAATCGCCCGAACCGCCAGGTCCAGGTCGGCGTCCTCGGCGACGATAATGCCGTTATTGCCCCCCAGTTCCAGGATGGTACGTCCCAGCCTGCCAGCCACGGTTTGTGCGACATGCCGGCCCACGCGGACGGAACCGGTGAAGCTGATCAGTGGAAGTCTGCGGTCGTTGATCATCTGCTCGCCCACTTCCTGGTTTGTGCCAACCACCATGTTGAACACCCCATCAAGTCCGTGGTCGGCAGCGACACGGTTGACGATGTGTTGGACGGCGATGGCCGTCAGAGGGGTGACGGGCGAAGGCTTCCAGAGCATCGTATCGCCGCAAACGGCCGCGATGGCCGCGTTCCAGGCCCAGACGGCGACCGGAAAGTTGAACGCGGTGATGATGCCGATTGGGCCGAGCGGGTGCCACTGTTCGTACATGCGATGGCCGGGCCGTTCGGAGTGCATGGACAGTCCGTACAACTGTCGGGACAGACCGGCAGCGAAGTCACAGATGTCAATCATCTCTTGCACTTCGCCCATTCCCTCGACTCTGATCTTGCCCATTTCCAAGGTGACCAGTTCGCCCAACGGCTCTTTCATTGCACGTGTTGCATTGGCCAGATCACGGATCACCAGGCCGCGTTTTGGGGCGGGAACAGTTTGCCATTTCTGGAATGCGGCGGCCGCCTGGCGCACTACGCGATCGTACGTCGTCGCGGTAGTTTGGATGACGCTGGCAATCGGTTCGCCGGTGGTCGGGTTGTACGAAACCAGTTTCGGTCCGTTCGGGTCTTCGATCCAGCCCCCTGATCCGGTGCAGGCTCCGGGGTTGATCTCCTCGATGCCTAGTTCTTCCAGTAGTGATTTCATGGCTTACCCTTTTCCATTTACTCTGGTTGGCCTACTGCTATTGTCAACTTTTCCCAATACATTATATCGCAACGGTGGAAAAACGGCAAGGGAAGATCAGGGTGGCTGTCACAACTTGGGGGCATGATTTGGAGTATAAAAGCCATGCCGAGAACAAAAATCGCCAGCAGGACCGTTTGGACGCTGATGCGAAATATGCAGGATTCCGAGAATCTCGGGTAAAACATGATGACCTCCCTCAACGTGTCTCACAGGGCAGATCGCCAGTAAACCAACCGATGAACTCCAGGCCTCCTGGGGTCGAGATGCGATGGACTTGAGCACCGCTGCCGCTGATTAACAGAAGAGCGCGGTTCGTTCCAGGGAATGTCTGCACAGCCACCCACTGGCCATCCGGCGACCAGGCACGGGGAATAAAGATCCCCTCTTCTGCGAACGCGATTGCCCTCTTGCGGCGTGTCTGCATGTTGATAGTTTGCAGTTCTGCCTCTTCATTGGCCTGGTGAGGCAGGTTGACGGTGACTTCCCGCCCACTGGGATACCAGATAGGGTTGTAAAGCTCATCAGCGGCCCCACCGATGATGGCTTCAATTTGCCCGGGTCCGGTGGGCACAAGGATGACGGCATACTGCGGTGGATCGCGCACAACCTGATTCGTGCAAAGCAGCCATTGCCCATCCGGAGAGAAGAAATAGCACCTGGGCGCACCGCCCTCCGATATCGTTCTGACATATTCACCCGGACGATCCAGGATATCGACACGCCATAGTTCGACATGACCCGTTGCGCCTAACTGGTAATAGAGATAGCGGCCATCTGGTGACCAGTCCAGGGGAGAAATCCATGATCGGTAGTCTTTATCAAGATTTGAGACAGGCATTTCGATCAAGGAGATTTCCTCCCCACAATTTCTATCGAGCTGTATACACTACCGAGCCCGATTCTCGCTCTTCGTGCAAAAAGCGAGTGGATAAGAAACGGATCCCTCACGCTCGACCATTTGCACATGACCGCGTCTTGTTGTAGAATTGGTTGCAACTTGACCAGGAAAAACATCTGGGGAGAATTGACTCTTTTGCATCCAATCATCTTCCGTACGGCAAACGTTATACTCTATTCATACAGTGTTTGCATGGCGTTGGCCCTCTTGGCAGGCATTGGCTGGATATTGTGGAAAGCGCCACGCCACGGTCTACATCAAGGGACCGTTTGGGAGGGCGCGTTGCTATCCATATCGGCGGCCGTATTGGGTGCCCGTCTGTTCGAAGGGATCGGGCGGTGGGATTATTTCCAGCAATATCCGCTGGAAATCCTGCGCCATTGGCAGGGCAATCTAAGTTTTCAGGGCGGGCTACTGGCCGGCTCATTGGCCCTGCTTTTGTATTGCTATTGGCGGGGCCTCTCATTTTGGGCGGTAACCGGCCTGGCCGTACCGGGCCTGGCGCTGGCCACCGCTCTTGGCTGGCTGGGAGCACTGCTTCATGGCGCGAACTATGGGTTTCCCACATTCGGCTCATTCGCCGTCGAACTACCCGATCTGTACGGGATCGTTGTGCCCCGTTTCCCGACTCAGGCAGTGGGCATTTTCTGGTCATTGCTGGTATTCGCCCTGCTGCTCGTCTTATCAAAGCGCAAGGTGCAACCGCGAACGCTGACCCTGGCATGGCTGTTTTTGTACGCAGGGGGCATGTTTGCGTTGGAGTTTACCCGCGCCGACGAGACACTGTATTTCGGGATTTTTCGGATTGCCCAGCTCCTCTACTTGGCCGAAGGTCTTGGGGCCGGCGTTGCATTTTTGTTCGTCAGGCGGCCGGCGGTAGTCGATGTGTAGACAACGTGATGGGGGAAACCAATGACATCTTGGCAGCTTCAATTGCCGTTAACGGCGGAGCCTAATGCACGAACTCGGCCTGATATGCCATATCGGGCCAGCTTTGAAGCGTTGCTATCCGGCGATCTAGATTTTCATGGGAAGAATAGCACCTACGCTTCCCATGACTTGCACTCCTTCCCGGCAAAGTTTCCGCCTCAGTTGCCCCGAAAGTTTATCGAATGGTTAACAGACCCGGAGGATTGCGTACTTGATCCAATGGTAGGATCGGGCACAACGGTCCTGGAAGCATTTCTGCTTGGCAGGCGCGGCATCGGCTTCGACATTGATCCACTGGCTCTGAGGCTGTGTAAGGCAAAGGTTACCCCGGCAGCATTGAAAGAAGTCTCCGAAGCAGGATACTTGATTCTTCGAGATGCCGAGAGGGCCATAACGCAGGAAAGAGATTCTTTGAAAGAATCCCTGCGTCATCGCTTCGACGATGCTACCCAGAGCTTTGTAGATTATTGGTTCTTGCCAGAGACCCAGCTTGAACTAACTGCACTCATCCGCGAAATCGAGAAAGTCCAGAATGTTGTCACACGAGACTTTCTGGAACTCGTATTTTCGGCAATTATCATCACCAAATCATCGGGTGTATCTCTAGCTCGAGACTTGCCGCATACCCGCCCACACAGGATAACCGACAAGAAACCACCTTCGGCCATTACAAAGTTCCGCCGTCGGTTAAAGAAGAACCTTCAGAGTTTAGGTGCTTTGGCGCATGGTACCGGCAGAATCACTTTGCTGAACGGAAATGCACAGGCACTTGCTTTACAGGACAATACTGTAGATCTGATTGTAACTTCACCCCCATACGCTGCGAATGCCATTGACTACATGCGTGCGCACAAATTCTCTCTAGTTTGGTTTGGACATTCGGTGAAAGAATTGTCGAAGCTCCGAAGGGAATATATAGGGGGGGAGGCGCTGACCGATATCCACTTACTTGAGATGCCAAGCTTCTCTCAAGAGATAATCTCCAGGATCGCCAGCCGCGACGAGCGAAAGGCCAAGGTCTTACACCGATATTATTCGGAGATGACGAGAAGTTTGTCCGAAATGTATCGCGTGTTGAAGCCCGGCAAAGCGGCCGTCGTTGTGGTAGGCACATCAACGATGCGAGGCATGGATACAGAAACACAAGTATGCTTGGGCGAAATCGGAAAACGCATAGGTTTCGATTTGGTGGATATTGCCGTCCGAAAACTGGACCGAGACAAGCGAATGATGCCGGCTCGAAGAGTAACTAGACCAGGATCACAGATTGAACAGAGAATGCACGAGGAGTACGTAATTGGGTTGTGCAAACCCGAGACCTAAGGAGCAACACTATGGGAATCGAAGCATTACGTCGGTCATTTCATCGCGAACTCTGTCAACGTATTCTCTTCTTGAAGCCAGATAATATCCCGAATATCGCTGATAAACATAGTCGTGCCAGTGTAGCATTGGCGCAGGGTATTGTGAATCGCCTGGGGTATCCCTTGCACGAGACTCTTCCTTCTGGGCAAAGCGCCGGTACAGCTTTTGAAGAAGTTACGAAAAGTTTTCTCAAAGATTCATTTCGTCTGCTGGCCGGCCTGCGCCCGGGAAAATGGGAGTTCTTCGTAAACGCAGACATCACTCAGTTCGATCAGTACGAACATTTGGTCGATCTGTCCCAAGTGCTGGCCCAGCACAAAAATCTCAAGGCAGCACTAGGTGATTACTTGATTAAGCCGGATATCGTTATCGGGCGGGTGCCCGTTTCCGATGAAGAAATCAACCAGGAGGGGGTCGTGGTGCGGGGCCGTCATGCCGCGGGTCTTACCCCTCTACGTGCCGACAACCTCCAGTCACCAAAGCAGATACTTCACGCCAGCATTTCCTGCAAGTGGACCATGAGAAGTGACAGAGCGCAGAACGCACGTACTGAAGGGTTGAATCTCATCCGCAACCGTAAAGGACACACTCCCCACATCACGATTGTCACAGCAGAACCATACCCAATGCGAATTGCCTCGGTAGCTCTGGGTACAGGTGACATTGACTGTGTCTACCACATTGCTCTTCCGGAGTTGGGGGAGGCGGTCGCCGAGTACGGGAATGAGGCAATCAGCGAGATGTTCGACACCCTTGTGAAGGGAAAGAGGTTGCGCGACATCAGCGATTTGCCCTTTGACTTGGCTACATGACATTGATCACACAAAGGAGAACGCCCATCCATGAATCTGATATACCGGTACGATAGGTGCCGCCCACTGTACCAACTCGGTTCCCTGATTCTCGTTGCTGCGATCCTGCTCGGTTGCAGCTCCGGTGCACCGGCAAAGTCGGCGACTCAGCCCCCCGTGGTCAAAACGTTCACGCCGCGCCCGACCTTCACCCCTCAGCCGCAGACACCATCTCCCTCGTTGACGCCATCGCCCACGCTCACCCCCATCGGGGTGGCGACGCCCACGGCAACAGCCACAGCGGAAGCCGTAGATTACCTGCACAACCCGCCCGAACGACCGCCCAGCCCAGGCAAGGTGGTGAACGGACGGGAGTACCCGCCCGGCGCCTACGAGTTCATCCACACCCAATTCAGCGTGCCGGCACCATTGGGCCGCGTGCCCGACTCGTTCCTCGATACATTGCCGGCGGTCGGTGAGGGCGTGTGCCCGCTGAGCGGTCGGCCGGTTAGCGACCCTGCTGTGCTGCAACGACGCCCGCTGGCCATTCGCGTGGGCAATGCGCCGGCTGCGCGCCCGCAATTCGGCCTGTCGAAAGCCGACATGGTCATCGAAGGCCTGGCCGAAGGGGGCGTGACCCGCTTCACGGCCCTCTACCTCTGCCAGGACGCTGGCCGCATCGGCCCCATCCGCAGCGCGCGCTTGATTGACCTGGAAATCACGCCCATGTTCGACGCCGTGCTGGTTCACGTCGGAGCCAGCCAGCCGGTGCTGGACATGATTCTCTCTTCGCCATTCGGTGACGACAACATTGATGATTTTCTGGGCAACAAAGGCTTCCACCTTGACCCGAACCGGCGCCGGCCCTTCAGCACCTTCACGAATACGCCGGAACTATGGGAGCAAGTGGTCGCGCGCGGGCGGCAACATGCGGCCAAGCTGCGTGGCCTGCTCTTCAGCGAAACGCCTCCGGCCAGCGCAAAAGAGCCGGCCACGACAATTTCTATTCCCTACCGCAAGGGTCTCTCTGATTTGACCTACAAATACGACGTCTCAGCCGGCAGGTACATGCGCAGCCAAGTGGGCAAGCCGTTTGTAGATGCCGCTACTGGGAAACAATTGGGGGCCGATTCCGTTGTCGTGGTCTTCAGCCACGTGACGGTGACGAAAATCGTGGAAGATTCTCTCGGTTCGCTCTCGCTACATCACGACCTGGGCGGAGAGGGCCGAGCCCTCCTCTTCCGCGACGGGCAAATGTGGGAAGGGCACTGGCGACGGGAAGGGGAAAACGTTATGCTCCATTACGTCAATGAGGGCGGGAACCCGCTCGTCCTGAAGACAGGACAGACCTGGGTGCAGGTCGTCCCCGATGACTTGCCGGTGACCTGGAACGCTGAATGATGAATCGTTCGACAATGTTCCACCTCGGCTGAGCCTGAACCAAAAAGGCTAACCACAGATTTCTCAGATTATTCTTGGTTTTTCAATCTGTGTCATC
>CAZFFM010000158.1:0-8098 GCA_964517425.1 uncultured Ardenticatenales bacterium
GGGGGGGGGGGGGGGTTCCGTAGGTGAAGGCCACGACCAGCAGGCCCGGCTCCACCGGCAATTCGGTGATCGTCGGTTTGGTTCCGGCGTAGAAGCCAATGGGGCGACTGGGTTCGTCCAGCCACCTCACTGCTTCGCCGAGCAAGGAAATGGCCACCGGGCTATCGGTACAGCGCGACACAACGAGCGTGTTGGTGGTCAAGTCGAGCGAAACGATCTGCAAGTCGGCCCGCACTTTGCCTCGCTTGCTGGCGTACAAATAGTCGTGAGCGGCACGCGCGGCCACCCCGTCACGCGCGCCCTCGGCCAACAGCGAAATCGCTTTGCGCGCTACGCTGTTGCTCACGGTTTTCGCGGCACGGCCTGATCTTTGTCCGTCGACCAGCACGAGCGAAAAGCCGCCGTTGGCACGCTCGATAATTTCCAGCGTATCGCCGCTGTCACTGGTCGCATACTTCGCTACCTTGGCCACGGCCACCTGTACTTCCATTGTCGTTTCGCTCCCTTCCACAAACCGGACGGTCCCTTACCGTCCCTCCCGCCGTTGCCGGTCCCGCCAGAGCCAGCCCAAGGCCGCGGCGCAGCCGGCAAGTGTCAACAAGGTGATCAGCAAGCCCCAGATGAAAGAGGATGGACGATAGGCCACCTCCACGCGGTGCTTTCCGGCCGGCACAATCATGCCTTGCAAGAGCCCATCCGCGCGATACAGCGACGCCCCTGCCCCGTCCAGTCGCGCCTGCCAGCCGGGGTAGAACACCTGGCTGAGGATCAGAAACGCCGGCCCGTCCGCCTCGACATCCAAAATCAGCCGCTCATTTTCTCGCGCCACCACGCTCACCCGGTCGTCCGGCGCACTTCCCGCCCTACCAAAGCCCGCGACGGACGAAGCAGCCGGCGGCTCCACAACCGCCGTTTGCTGCAGGTCAAACTGTGGATCGTTCAGCGTTTTCCACGTATCAGGCCCATCTTCCCGCGTCACCACGTCGTGTACCAGCCAGGCAAAGGGCAAGGGGTCGGACAGCTCGTAAACGGCCACGCGGTTATCGCTGAAGCGAAAGGCAAGTCCGTCATCGTGCAGCGGCTTGCGCGACACGACATACGCCACGTGCAGCAGACGCCAACGCTGCCAGATATCAACGTTCTTCGCGAACTGTACGGTCTGCTGCAAGCGCAGGGGGTCATTGCCGGTGGTGTCTTCCCAGGCATAGATCAAACCGGCATTATCACCGGCCGGCAGTTTCCCCGCGCTGGCGATTCGCCCATCGGAGGCATGGCTCTGCAGCCAGGCGGTCGCCGCCGACGGGGGGAAGACGTTCTGCGCAGTTTTTGCGCCAATATTGTAGTGCCAGTTCACGGTAAACAATTCGAAGAGAAGCACGAGCGTCAGCGCAGCGACCATCAAGCGACTGTTTCGTTGCCGGCGGATGGCCAAAAGTAAGCCCCAAGCCAACGCAACGATTACCAGCAGAAAGACATAGCGGTCGAGGAAGGCTTCCAAAATGCCGGCGTCTCCACCACCACCACCGGCCAGTGCCCGGGCTCGCAGAATGTAGAGGAAGCCGGCCGGCAACAAAGCCAGCAGCCACACCCGTCCCAGCCAGCGATGGAATAGCCGCAACCGGCGCTGAGACCAGCCCGGCAATGGCCCGAGCAGGCTTTGCGCCCCCAGGCCGGCCAACATGGCCACAGCCAAAGCGAAAAGTGCCAGCGCTCGTTCCTGATCGCGCACCTGGGCAAAGCCCGGCACGCCCAGATAGAACAGGCTGTAGAGGAAACTGTTTCCGCCCAAAGCCAGCAACAGGGCCAGCAAAGCCAGAATTCCCCAAAACCAACGTTCTCTCCCGTGATGTGTCGCGAGCAAGCCCCACCCGGCCAGGGTCAGGGCGATGACTCCGGCGTATAGGGGCGAGCCCCCGAAGAAATTGGGGAGCAGCAGCACGCTGAGCTCGTGCCACGAGAGTCCGGTCGAAGCAAACGTGTAGGTTGCGGCCCGCCGTGACGAAAGGCCGATAAATTCAGCGGTCGGCAGCCATTGTACGGCGGCCGATCCCAGGGCCACAACCGGAAAAAGTGCCAACAGCAGCAACGTAGGCCAGGGCCGGCGAGCGGCACCGGCCCCTTCTGCGGCGTGCGACGGCATGTCGGGCGACCTCTTTTGCGTCTCGAACCAGCGCCACAGGGCATACGCCACCCCCACGTAGAAAACGTAGAGAGCAGTTTGCGGATGACCGGCCAGCATGGCCAGCCCGAGTGCCAGGCCGGCCAGGATCGCGCCCTGGGCCACCCGGCCGGGGGCGATGCCATCCAGTCCCCAATCGAGAAAGAGGAGTACCAGAGGCAGCCAAATCACCGTCTCCAGGATCGTCACCTGCTGGACTGGGAACGAGGTGAGATACCCCCCAAACGTGAAAGCAATGGCCGCAAGCTCGGCGGCCCAGAACTTGCCGGTACGCCGGTACACGAAGCAGAACATGAACAGGCCGGCCAGCATGAAGTGGGCGATGACCTGCCATTCCAGCACGTACAGGGAAAAGCGGTGGCCCATGATGAGGGCCGTAATGAGATTGGGGGGATAGAGAACGGCCATTTGCGGGTCGGCGAGGGCCGGCTGGCCGCCATAGATCTGTGGGTTCCAGAGAGGCAAGTGTCCGGCAGCCAGCATGCGTGCGGCAAATGCGCGCAACGGATAGTATTGATGCGTAAAATCGCCTTTTACAATGAGCAGCCGGTCGGCCAGATTGGGCGTCCACAGGGGCCAGAAGAAGAGTAGGGGCAACAGCGCCGAGAGCAAGGCGCCCCCGATCATGTCCAATCGCGAGACTGACGCGGCCCACAAACGGAGCGCAGGCGAGCGCGCCTCCGGCGGTTGGCCAGCGGGGGATGGATTGGCAGGCATCATGCCTGTGTGGAGCGGCGGCGCCCTTTGCCGCGACCCCCACGGGTGGTTTTCTGTTTCTTGGCACCGGGGCCTTGGTAGGTGGGAGCCTTGATTTGTCGAATGGAACCGAGGCCAAGGCCCTGCATTTCTAACATCCGTGTTATCAAGCGGGGGTCCGTGCCCTCTATGCGATTCATGGTGATCACTGTGGCCAACTGCGCGTTGTAGCGATGGTTGAAAATTTGGTAGATTTTCTCTCGTGCCCAGGGCGTTGCACTCTGCGTGCCGAGGTCATCGAGAACGAGCAGGGGGGCGTTGCGCACCATATCGAAACGCTTGTCGTAGCGCACCTGACTTTGCGGGTCAAAGGAAGCCCGCAGGTGGTCCAGCAAGTCCGGTACGACGATGAAAAGGGGGCGTTCACCCAGGTTCACACGATGATGCGAAATCGCCGCAGCGAGGTGCGTTTTACCACATCCATAGTCGCCGGTCAGCACCAGCCAGCCTCGCGGGCGAGCGGCAAATTCCTTGGCCAGCTTCACCACCGCCCGGAGGTCTTCCTCCTCTTCAACAGTAAGCTCGCTGCTTCGCAAGGAAAACGTGTCAAAGGTCATGCGCGCAAGCAGTGGGAGGATACTGAGGGTGTCCTCCTCATCGTCTACGCCGATTCTGCGGTAATCAGGAGCCTGAATCTTCATGATCGTAGAGATTTGCTGATCTGCCATGCGGGAGCGGATGCGGACATCTATCTCTTCCCAATCGTTATTGGTGGTGATCACCGTGGGCAACTGCGCGTTATAACGATGGTTAAGGATTTGATAAAGTTTCTCCTGGGCCCAGGGCGTAGCATTCTGCGTGCCGAAATCGTCCAGAACCAGTATGGCGGCGTTGCGCACGTCCTCGAAACGTTGGCTATAGCCGATCTGACTCGTGGGAGCGAAGGAGGCGCGCAGGTAATCGAGAAGGTCAGGCACGACAACAAAGAGGGCCGGCACGCCACGAGCCAGGCACTCATTGGTAATGGCTGCAGCCAGATGCGTTTTGCCGCATCCATAGCTTCCGGTCAGGATGAGCCACCCCTCCGGTTGGGAGGCGAAGTGCTTTGCAGCATCATAAGCTATGTGCAAACTTCGCTGTTGATCTCCGCGTAAGCCAAGGCCATCTGGACGGAAGCTATCGAAGGTCATGCGGGTCAACGGTCCAATATTGCTCGCTTTGAGGAGCTTGTGCTGGCGCATCTCAGCCAGGGCCACGCGGCGACAGGAACAAGGGATCAGGCGACCGAAGTCGGGGTGGCCAACGGCCACATCCCAAAGCACATAGCCCGCTCCCCGGCAAATGGGGCAGGCCGTTTCGTCCAACGGGGGTTCGCCCGAGGAAGGACGCTCGTTACTCGATTGAATCCCGGAATTGCTGCTCAATACGCCGGCGCCATTCTTCTTCAGTATCTCCTCGATCTTCTCCATTGTCCATTCCCTTGCTTGCCCAACGCTTCAGTATCGCCTGGACATAACGCCAGTGCCGGACATTGCGTTGGGCGGCTATGCGAAAGGCTCTTTCAATCCATTCCCGCGGATAGTCCTCTTCAGCCTCCCGTAATTCCTCGGCAATGAGCGGTTGAAGCAGGCCGATATTTTGTTCGTAGAGGGAAAAGATGTTCTGCTGAGTCTCCGGTTGCGCGTCCGTCTCGGGAATAATGGCCACATCCTCCATGTTCCAAATGCCGGCGCGAAAGCGAGCTACCGCGCGGCGGCCCCGATCTGTATTTGGAAAGTACCAGGTTCGATCTTCGTTGTCCACGCGAACGGAAAGGCTTAACAGCGTTTGGCGTGCCACGGCCCGTTCCAAAGCTTCGGCAAGACTGTCTTTGGGGGAACGCCCCGGCATGCGCAAACTTTCCAGCAACAGGGTGTCTCTTCGCAGGCTTTCCTCATCCACGAAACGCGGTTCGCCTTTCTGGCGATACAACCGCCAAAAAACGTGCAGGGTCAGCTTCAATTCTGCCAGGTCGTCCATTTGCGGCAGCAATTGGCTGAAGAACATATCCGGCAAAGGGGTCTGTTGTACCCTGCCGGCTGGGAATCCTGGGAAAGGTTCCACGATTAAAAGTCCACACTTAATCCGGATTCATGTGCAGTGTCGTCACTAATCGTTTCCAGGCTTACGAATTTGGCCAGGGTTTTGATGAAGCGCAATTTGACGTTCCCTGTGGGGCCGTTGCGATGCTTGGCGACGATGATTTCAGCTATATCGCGTCGTTCGGTTTCCGGAAGATACATGTCTTCACGGTAGATGAACATGACCACATCGGCATCCTGTTCGATCGAGCCCGATTCACGCAGGTCCGAAAGCATGGGGCGTTTGTCTTGGCGGCGTTCCAATTCGCGTGAAAGCTGGGATAGGGCGATCACCGGCACTTTGGTTTCACGAGCCAGGGCTTTGAGGGCGCGCGAAATAGCGCTGATTTCCTGCACGCGATTCTCAGATCGAGAGCCAGAGCGCATCAGTTGCAGGTAATCGACGAGGATCAGGTTTACTTTCCCTTCCAGGCGGCGCGCCTTGCTGCGCACTTCCAGCGGGGAGATGGCCGGTGTAGCATCCACATAGATTTGCGATTCGCTCAAGACGCCGATGGCATGGACCACCCGATCAAGTTCCGCGTCGCTAATTTTGCCGAGCCGCAAGTTCTGTGAATCGATGCCGGTATGGCTGGAGATGAGGCGTTGGGCGATTTGCTCGGGGCCCATTTCCAGACTGAAGAGGGCCACCGAGCCGGCCTGTTTCACAGCCACGTTTTCGACGATATTTAGAGCCAGACTGGTCTTGCCCACAGAAGGACGCGCGGCAATAATAATCAGATCGCCGGCTTGCAATCCACCAAGCATTTTGTCGAGGTCGTAGTATCCCGTAGGAACACCGGTAAATTCTCCCTGGTGCGAAAACAGGTAGTCGATGTGTTCGTAATACTTGCCCAATATGTCGCGGATATGGGTTATCGATTCGGAGGATCGCCCTTGCGATATGTCGAAGAGGATTCTTTCCGCGTTGCTGAGTGTTTCCCGAACATCGGATTCATTGTCGTCGTATGCCAGCCGCGCAATCTTTCCGGCGGCCGTGATAATCTGTCGGAGGATAGAGGTGCGCTCGACAATATGCGCGTAGTGCTCGACATGGAATGCTGTGGGGACCACATGGAGCAGTGCAGAGACTGCCGCCGCGCCCCCAATGGTTTCAAGGGTCTCTCCTCGCTCCAATTCGTTGCAGAGTGTGACGAAGTCTATTTCTTCTCCGCGGATGTGCATGGCCAACATCGCCTGGAAGATCAGGCGATGTTTTTCCCGGTGGAAGTCTTCGGGATGCAGGAATTCGGAGACTTTCGATATGGCGTCTGGGCCAATGAGGATAGAGCCTAAGGTGGCTTCTTCCGCTTCTATGTTGTGTGGCACTCCACGATCTGTCGTTACAGGCATTCCAATCGTTTCCGGTATCGCTCTCCGCGCTCAAATCCGCTGCCAGCAGGCTGTCGGAAAGATTTGTCTTCTCTTTTTAGAACACAGATTCTCACAGAGAAACACAGATTTTCAGGCCAAATCAGTGGTAAGGGAAGAACACGGGTAACAAGTGCAATCGAAGATTTATGCGTCATCCAGGTCGTCCAGGTCAAGAGATTCGACAAAATCCTTAAACGGAGAAAGTGCTTCATCGTCATCGCTTGAGAGGACAGTCTCCCCCACCTCGGGAACGATGCCGGCCAAGTCCAATACATGCTCGGCCACAAAGATGGGAGCTTCTGCGCGCACGGCCAGCGCAATGGCATCGCTGGGTCGAGCATCAACCTCGACGGGCTCGCCGTCGGCGTCCAAATAGATAACGGCATAGAAAGTCTCATCGCGCAAATCACTGATAACCACGTGGGAGACGGTTGCGCCCATAGCCTCTACGACCAGTCGCAGCAAGTCATGGGTCAGGGGGCGCGCCACCCGGATTCCCTGAAGCGTGATGGTGATCGCGTCTGCCTCGTAGGGGCCAATCCAAATTGGCAAGAAGCGTTCTGTTGTCTCGTCTTTCAAGACAATCACCCGATGCTGCGAAATAAGGCTGACGCGGATACTGTCAATGCTCACCTGGATCATTCCAAAGCTCCTTTGGGACTGGGGGAGAACCTAACACGCCAATCTCCCCCGAACGAGCAACCTTTCCACATGCACTCATTATACCATAATCCAAGACGGGTTACAAACAGGAGGGGGTGTTGGTTTTGGGGTTCATGTTAATTACCTTGCGTATTTCGGCTACCCGACTCTGCCAACTATTCTGGGCAGCGATTTCCCGGCGTCTGCTGCGGAGATCATCAGCCAGTGGGCTCATATCTTCTTCAAGCGCACGGGCTACACACGCCTGGAAATCTCCGGCGTCCGCAGCCACGTAGCACACGTCCGCATAGCGGCTCACCTCCGGTAGGGCCGTGCTGACCACTGGTTTTCCGAGCGCAAAGTATTCATACATCTTCACGGGGTTCACTCCCTCCGTCAATCGATTTCGCTTGAAGGGGATCAAACAGACATCGAATGCCTGGACATAGGCAGCCATTTCCCGGTAGCTCCTTTCCCCAAGCAAGTATAGATTCTTCCCATCTTGCAGGTCACTGACATCGGTGTGGATCGGGCCGACCAATACGACGGACCATTGAGGATTGCTGTCGGCTATCTGGCGCAGCAGGCGCAGGTCCACCCAATCACGGATCATGCCAACATACCCCAAAATGGGGCGAGGCAATTCCGCAAGATCGTCAGGCACATTGTGCACTCTTGCAGCAGCAAAGTGGTCTACCTCAACACCGTTTCGAACCAGGTGGACGTTGCTATGGTTTGACTGACACTTACGATACAGGTCGTCTGATGAAGCGAACACAACGTCAGCCTTGTCGAACAGGCTGCGTTCAAGCGCATCCACGAACACGGCTTTTCGGCCTGTAAAGAAGAAGGGGTAATTGTCCATGCAGTCGTAGCAGACAAATCGTTCGTTCAACATTCCGGCAAGGTTTCCGACGAACGGATTGGCAATCCAGAGTAAGACGTCCTCAAATTGCAAACCAGCGATCACACCTTTCAGGATCCAGGCAGCAATCAGAGTGTTTGCGTGATTGATGGAATTCCACATCGTGCTCCCAAGAAGCAGAGGCGGAAGCTGAACGGTCCAAAGTTGCTTGCGGATCTGCTC
>CAZFFM010000159.1:0-8058 GCA_964517425.1 uncultured Ardenticatenales bacterium
TCGTGTCTTTGTGTCTTGGTGGTAAGGGCAGGGCATGAATGATTGCAGACGCAAAACTTTGACGGACACCCGACGACAACGGGCAGGTTGCAAGAAATTATTTTTTGGAGTATAATTGAAGAAAGCCTCAGGTCCCAATATTGCAAACCTTCATCCCAAATGCTTTCCTCAGTGGAGGATTTATTGTCACACCACAAGATTCTCATCATTGCAAGTCGAAAATCTATCGGAGACTCGTTACAAAAAATCTTGAAACGCAACCGCTTTGCGGTTATATTTGAGTCCGATATCAAACGGGCGTCCCAAGCTGTACGGGAAGATAATCCCGATTTGATTATCCTCGACATGGTCTCGCCAAAATGGTCTGGATGGGACATAGCCCGCAGGCTGCGCCGGGGCACTGAAGCGCCGATTGTGACTGTCGGAAGCGTAGACCCTCTTTCCCTTGAGGGGAACGAGATAGATGCCCAGTTGTCAACACCGGTGACGTCCCGAAAGTTGCTCAAACAAGTACGAACATTATTGGCGCGTCCCAGATATCTGCATTCCGACGCGCTGACGCTTGACCTTAAGACACGCGAGGTTTTGGTAGGGGGCAGCAAACATCGAATGACACCCAAGGAGTTCGCCCTCCTCAAAGCACTCATGAGTAATGCAGGCACCGTACTCAGTCGCAAAACGATTATGCGAACAGTGTGGAACACTGAGTTTATGGCGGATACCCGCACCTTGGATGTTCATATCCGCTGGATTCGTGAGAAAATTGAGGAGTACCCTGGGAAGCCAAGCCTGATTCGTACGGTACGCGGTGTGGGGTACTTGTTTGTACCAGCAAAAGTGTCCTTCTCAAACACACCGCCCGAGTACTCCGTCCAGGAGGATGCCGGTCAAAGTTTGGCGCAATGATTTGCAGAGCGGGCCTGTTACCTTGGGCGCTTACGGCGCGAACGTCGACAACTTTTTGTCGCTGTTTCTGTAGGACACAGATTCTCACAGAAAAACACAGATGGAACATTCAGGGAAAATCTGTGTCCCATTATTCTTTCGCCGACAAGCTGCTAGCGTCGAATGACCGGCAAGTACAACGCATACTGCACGGTGGGCGTGCTGGTTGGCGTAGGGGTCGGCGCGACCGGAACGCCGGAGGCGCTATAGATGTCCCAGCTTGTGTTGCCAGACTGCGCCCAAACAGCGTGGATGGGACTGGACGAGCTCGCTAAGATCATTACATCGCCGAGGCCAGCGCTGTGGGCAGTAAGCGTCATGGGTGCAGTCCATCCCGGATTGCCCGCCGGCCAATCGCTGTATTCAATCACTGTCGCCGGGTTACCCTCTGACCAGGCCAGATGGAGGCCGCCGGCGCTATCCCGATCCAAAGACGGCAGCACGGATGCCACGGTGGCGGACGCAGAAACGCTCTGAGGCACAGACCAATTTCCCGGCTGTCCGCTGGTAAAATGGACCTCTGATCCGCCGGACAAATCCTCCTCCCAAGCCACAGAAGCAATACCGCCTGCCTCTGCCACCACATCTGCGAAAGCAGAATTTATCGTGGAGCTTCCGGACAAGTTCTCGGCCAGACTCCAAGTGGCCCCATTCCCCCGTGAATAGAAGATTTCCAGCTTGCCCGTCGCCCCATCCCGATCCTGCCAGGCAATGTGCAACGTGCCAGCGGGATCTATGGCCAGTGCCGGGGCGCTCCCCACAGCCGGCACCCCGTTGATCAGAATTGCGCCACCCGACCAGGTCAACCCATCGGCAGAGCTGGCCAAGTACAAATGGTTGCTGCCGGAACTGTTGTCTGCCCACACAACGTAGAGCTTCCCGTCCGGCCCAGTGGCCGCATCAGGAGCGAAAGAGCCGCCACTGGTCTGCGAGACATTCTTAGGCAATGACCAATTGCTCCCCTGCCACTGGATGATGTAAATCTCTCGATTGCCAGAGATTTCATTTTCGAATACGACATAAGGCACGGTGTCGGAGACCACGACCACCGGCGCTTCGCCATTGGCCGCCAGAATGGGTTGGCTCCACCCGATCCCTCCGTTAGCGCTGGAATAGATGTCCGCGCCCTCTTCCCAAGCAACGTAACGTGTTCCACCTGTTGTTTGCCCGATTGACGGGGCGCGGGAATCGGGCGTGGTGACGGCGACCGGGGTGGGCGACGACCAGCCCGTTTCGGCAGGAACGGACGGCGCTGCCAAAGCACCTGCCTGCCACAAAATCAGTGACGCAAACAGAAAAAACGAAGACACGACAGCGATCAAAACCCTTCCTGGTTTTCGAACGAGCGTCTTCCGGTTGGATTCGCGGCAGAAAGTTTCCATCACGAAATCTCCTCCAATATCAATCTACAAGCCTAGCAGGCTGTCGGAGAGCCCCATTTTTCCTTTTTAGAACACAGATTCTCACAGAAAAACACAGATTTTTAGGCCAAATCATCGGAAAATCTGTGTTTATCCTGCAAAGCTGTGTCCCATTATTCTTTCTCCGACAAACTGCTAGACACAAGTGCGGGGATCGCAAGTAAAACTTCTTTGTGCGATCCCCGCACTGAGCTTATCAATACAGTGTACAACAATGCGTATGCGCTATGTGCTATCGCTTCACTTTGACCCGCGTTGCCAGGAGGGTGCTATCTGGCTGCACTCGGGCATGCACCTGGACAAAGGCTCCGACCTGAGCGATACCGTGGCTTTCATCAACGATGGTGCTACTATCCACCGTGAAAGTAACGTTCAACGTCAACGTACCGTGTAGCGCGCTGATCGTCCATTCTCCAACAAAGCCGCTGCTGGGCATGCTAACAATGGTGCCCCGCAACTCGACCTCTCGCGGGCCAAGACCGTCACCCTCTTTGACTTCGATCTTTCTCGCCAAAACTGTACGGCCCGCCCCAACCTGGAGGATGCCTTTCACTTCGGCCATCTTGCCCACTTCCGGCGTTCCTTCGATCACCGTCTGGCTGTCAATGAGGACGGTTACGCCGCTGACATTCCACTCCGTGTCGGAGAAGCTCTGTATGCGTCCCTTGAACTCAACGTAGCGGTCATGATGGTCGTTGGGGTCTTCGACCTTTATGCGCGTGGCTAACAATGTGCGGTCCGGCAATACCTGTGCATGGACCTCAGCGACCCGTCCCACCTCGGGCGTACCGATGATTTCGGTCGTGGTCGTGATGGTAACTGTCAGGCCACGCACAACCCAGAAGTCCGCCTCAATTTGTTCAATGACTCCCTTGAATTCGACGGTAGGCTCTGGATGGGTATTGCGCACCTCGATCTTCGTGGCCAGCAATTTCCCTGTACTCTGTCGGGTTGCTTTCACTGCAGCCCATGCACCCACTTCCGGCGTGCCTTCAATCTGAGTATCGGCATTTACCGTCACCGAGATACCGGCCACAACCCAAGTTCCGTTGAAGCCCGTCGTGTCAGGAAGTGACTCGATAGGGCCTTGGAATTCCACATTGCCATGGTGCCGGTCGCCCCCTTCAACGTGAATCAATTGCGCGAGGAGACTACCGTCGTTCTGCGTTTCGCCTCTCACCTCTACGTGGTCGCCAACCTGCAGATCGGCAAAAGTGAGCTGGACATCTTCAGCCCCCAATGCTTTTGCCGCGCTGTTATGCTTCTTGCCGAAGATTTGTGTATCGGCTGTTACCTCCACCGAGGTGACCGCGTCACCCAGCGAAACGATCATAGTGCCCGCGTGTGCAGGATCGGTGTCCGACGGAACAAGCGCGGAAATCCACCCGCTAATCTCCGCGCGATGGCCATGGCCAGGTGTCTCGGTTGGGTCCGGCGTGCGCGTGGGATCGGGCGTTGTACTCGGCTCCGGCGTGTCCATTCTCTCG
This sequence comes from uncultured Ardenticatenales bacterium, assembly GCA_964517425.1. Classification (GTDB taxonomy): domain Bacteria; phylum Chloroflexota; class Anaerolineae; order Ardenticatenales; family JAADHH01; genus JAADHH01. The sequence continues at coordinate 3,854 of CAZFFM010000159.1, forward strand.
ACACGAATCCGTTGGGCCAAGACACTGCCGTCGAGTTGTACGATTCCTTTCACGTCGACGTGATTCCCCACCTGTAAGTCCGCAAAGGTGAGCATGATGCCGCCTTGCCCCTCGATTTTCGTGTCGGCTGTAATATGAACTTGCACCATGGGGGCGGTTGCGCCGGCCAAAGGTGCAACCATCGCAACGCCTGCATGTTGCGGGTCTGCGTCCGACGGCGTAAGCTCATGTATCGCCCCGCGGAATTCTACGCGGGGGCCTGGCTCCGGTGTCTGCGACGGCTCCGGTGTCTGCGATGGTTCTACGGTCTGGCTGGGTTCCGGTGTCTGCGACGGCTCCGGTGTCTGCGATGGTTCTACGGTCTGGCTGGGTTCCGGTGTCTGCGACGGCTCCGGTGTCTGCGATGGTTCCACGGTCTGGCTGGGTTCCGGTGTCTGTGATGGTTCTACGGTCTGGCTGGGCGGGGGGTCCCCAGACACAAACGACACAGCACACCCTTCCGCAAACCTAACCCCAAGCGTGTAGAAGCCTTCATGCGCCGAATCTGCAAAATGGAATTTCAATTCTTTATGCTCTCCCGCCGGAATTGTACGTGCGTGCAGATCGCCCCGATTGGGTGCCAGGCGACTGGCGGGCGGACTTTGGTTGCCTTCCCAAATCGTATCGCGAAGTGTAACCTTGTGCAGGTTTCCATTTCTGGGCGGCCAGACGATCCCAAAATCATTGATTGTCGCGTCAACATGGCCGGCGTTCTCCAATTCAAACACGACCTCGTGGCCAGAAACCTCAAATGATTTGACATTAACTTTACATGTTTGCGACGGCTGTGGTTGTGGCGCCCCCCCGCTACTTGCCGGTGCAGCAAAGACCGGCACAAGCATGGTACTGGTAAGGAGCAACGCAACAAGCACAGCGGCCAAGTGAAATCGTTTCATTTTTACCTCCTAGGCTAGTTCTCTATCCAACATCTATTTCCTGGTCTTGTGCAATTGGGAGAGATGCAAATCGATTGGATTTGGCATCTTCAAAGAGTAATACGCGCTGCAAAGAAAAAGGGTACGGGTATGCCATCATTATACATGAAACGCGTGGCACCACAATAGGACAATGTCCCTATTCCGCTACGTCTTGCCCAATACAAACATTTGGAGTTACTGCTCAGGTAGGGCCCGTGCCGGATTGAAATCGGCACTGGACTGTCCCGTCAAGCCGCTAAAAGCGGCTGAATTTCCGCAGGGCAGTCGCTTCAGCGACTTTGTCGTGCCGCCAGCCAGTGACGGCTTCAGCCCGTCACGGCAAGGTAGCCTGAGTGGTAACCATTTGGACAACAAGGCGGGCATCCGGCGAAGGAATCTATAAACCGTCTTCCTCCGCACTCCGATAAACGCCAAAGCAGCTCATCTACTCTTGGGCAAGAGGAACATGGACGAACCACATCATGTGCTTTGTGTCTTGGTGGTAAAGGAAGAATACGGTACAAAGACCGGCTGAGTATGCAGGAGCAGCAATGTCAGGGAGGGGCCGAATCAAGGGCACAAAGTCAAGTAACGGAACGGAACGCAAAAAGGTAAGCGTTCAGGGACTATCCTGGAAACACCTACTTCAAGCTCTTTTTTGCCACGAATACCACGAATTTTCACTAATTCTTTGGCTTTTTTCGTGTAAATTCGTGCAATTCGTGGCAGATTCAGGGGGTGCTGAACGGAACGCAAAAAGAAGAGACGCTGCAACCAACGCCTCTACCAGGTGGCTGGGATGGGAATAGCCTTGAGCTATTTGCCACCCGCCCTCTCCGCGTTCAGATTAACTGCCGGGGTGCGAAGACACCCTGGAAACTATAGGTCTTCAGATAATGATTTTGACACGGAGGCCTGTGCCGTCTGGCCGTGCCGGATTAAAATCGGCACTGGGCTGCCCCGCCAAGCCGCTAAAAGCGGCTGAATTTCCGCAGGGCAGTCGCTTCAGCGACTTTCTCTCGCGGCCAGTGACGGCTTCAGCCCGTCACGGCAACCGGAAGTCCAAAACATTATCTGAACGTCTATAGGACGGGTAACAAGTATGCTTTGAAGCGCGTAACTTCCTACTCGCTCGCGGCGACAAGAGCCTGATTGTAAGAGCGGACGAGTCGGGACTTCCGCCGGGCGGCATTCTTCTTGTGGATAACCCCTTTTTGTGCAGCCTTATCCAGAGCACGTGTAGCTTGACGTACAGCGGTATCTGCATCTGCCCATGCTTCGTTCTGGATGGTCTCACGAGCTTTCTTCAAATACGTGCGGGTAGAAACCAGGTAAACTCGATTCCGAATGCGTCGCCGCTCTGACGATCGGATCCGTTTTTTTGCTGATGCGGTGTTTGCCACAGAAACCTCCTTACCAGGATAACTCAATTATGCGGCCTATATGATACCGCATTTTTCTCATTTTGTCCAATTCGCTTGATAGCCCTACTCGTGGTATAATCTACCGCTCCAACAGAATCAACGAAGCGAAAAGAGGAGAGGGCGCTGGTATGATTGAACGCAAGAAGCGAGCGATCTTGTCCCTGGCCATAGGGACATTCCTGGGAGCCTTGCTTTTGGCTCTTGTGCTTCTTCTCTCCCCATCGTCTGTGGCCCGCAGCGACGGAGACGTCCTCACCCGCCTGCGGTTCACGTCGCGTGCGCAAGTGGCGGCGTGGGTTGCGCAGGGCGTAGACGTGTGGGAAGTGCGCGACGACTACGTTCTGGCCCATCTCTCGCCGGCCCAAGCTGCCCGGCTGCGCAACGCCGGCGACGTCCTCACCGAACAGCCACTTCCCACCGGTTACGCTACCTATCCCGAATGCTACCGCACGTATAGTGACACGGTCGCCTTCTTGCAAACCCTCACCGACACTTATCCCGCATTGGTCACCCTTTACGACATCGGCGATAGCTGGGAGAAAACGCAGGGACGGGCAAATCGCGATCTTTGGGCTGTGCGAATCACCAACGCAGCCATTCCCGGCCCCAAACCGAGCATTTTCGTCGCATCCGAACACCATGCGCGGGAACTCATCACCCCCGAAGTCGCCATGCGCCTGGCCAGCCTGCTCACGGAAGGGTTCGGCTCAGACCCCCAAGCGACCTGGCTCCTCAACGAACGGGAGATATGGCTCGTGCCCATGACCAATCCGGACGGACACGTGCAGGCAGAACAGCACGAAGACTGGCGCAAGAATACGAACACCAGCGGCGATACCTGCTCCGGTCACAGCTCCCCCAACTCTTTCGGCGTAGACCTGAATCGCAACTACGGCTACGGCTGGGGAGGGATAGGCAGCAGCACAGACCCCTGCAACGAAGTCTACCGGGGAGCCTCCGCCTTTTCCGAGCCGGAAACGCAAGCCATACGGGACTTTGTGACCGCAGAGCACCCTGACATTCTGATTAGTTTGCACAGTTATAGCGATCTCATCCTGTATCCCTGGAACTCCACCCTCATTGCCCCGCCGGACGAAGACGGCCTGCGCGCCCTGGCCAGCCGCATGGCGCGGTACAACGGCTATACCTACGGCCAGCCGGCCCGCCTGCTCTACCCGGTCACCGGTGACACGACAGATTGGGCGTATGGCACGTTGGGCATTCCTAGCTACACCATCGAGATTGGCGGATGGGACGATGGCTACTTCTGGCCCTCTTGCAACCGCGTGACCCCGCTGTGGGAAGATGTGCGTCCCTCTCTACTCTACGCGGCTGCTGTGGCCGACTCGCCCTATGACCGGGCACACGGCCCCGATGTCTCTAACATTCAGGTTGTTTCCAGCACATTGACCGGCACCCTCGGCAACATGCAGAGCCTCACTGTGACCGCACAAATATACGACCCGGACGGAGGCGCTGCGCAGGTCGCCGCGGCCGAAGTCTCCTTCGACCGACCGGCCCCGGCCGGCACCGGCCAGCCCCTCGCCGCAATGGATGGCCACTTCGACCAGGCTAGCGAGCTCGTTGGCGGAAATCTATCCCTCACCTCCTTCCTCCAGACCCCGCACCTGCTTTTTGTTCGGGGTCAGGACCAAGAAGGACACTGGGGCCCTCCTTCCGCAGTTTGGGTTTACCCGGCCAACAGGGACTATCTTTCTTACATTCCCTTCGTTGCACTCCCTGCGCCATAGCCATTTGCGCGTAGAAGTTCTGCGTCTGCAATCATTCACGCCCTGCCCTTACCACCAAGACACAAAGACACGAA
>CAZFFM010000160.1:0-8043 GCA_964517425.1 uncultured Ardenticatenales bacterium
AAGACACGAAGCATACAAAGTGGGGCAAGCGAGAGAGCCTGCTCGTCGGGCTTATCTCCAGTCCCAACCTGGACACTGGCGTTTCTTGTTTTTGCCACGGATGTTCACGGAAAACTCAGAACGAATAGATGAAAATCTGTGGAAATCCGTGCAATCTGTGGCTGAATATGCCGTGTCGTACGGTCAAAATGATTTTCGCCAGACTCCAGTCCCAACGTCGAAACATTTAACCTGGTTGTTCTTTGTGCCTTCGTGTCTTCGTGGTTTATTTGAGAGAGTTGCCGCGCAAAAAAATGACACCCACCCGCAGGTGGGTGTGGATACTGAGAAACGGAGTGCAAATTACCATAAAGAAAGCCCCCCTCTTCCCGTTCAAGGGTGCAAGGGGGGCAGTCAGATGCTCGCAGGGGCCAGCAGCCCCTTACGAATGTAAGTAGTCTCGCAGTCGCCGGCTGCGGCTGGGATGGCGCAACCGGCGGAGGGCATCGCCTTCAATTTGGCGAATACGCTCGCGGGTCAGACCGAATTTCTGCCCTAATTCTTCCAGCGTATGTGTGCGTCCGTCAAGCAATCCGAATCGCAGACGCAGAATACGAGCCTCACGAGGGCTAATCGTAGACAGTACTTGCTCCAACTCACTTTGCAAGAGATGATGGGTTACGACATCGGTTGGAGCGGGCGCGTCATGATCTTCGATAAAGTTTGCCAGTTCGCTATTTTCGTCTTCGCCCACCGGTTTTTCCAGAGAGATTGGGTGGCGGGCGATGCGCATCATCCAGTGAATCTTGGACAGGGGCACATCCATGCCTGCTGCAAGCTCCTGCGGAGTCGGCTCTCGCCCCAACGTTTGCTCCAGGTCCTGCGACGTACGATAGAGCCGCCGGATCCGGTCACTCATGTGTACGGGTACGCGAATCGTCCGGCCCTGGTCGGCAATCGCTCTTGTGATTGCTTGCCGAATCCACCACGTCGCATACGTGGAGAATTTATAGCCCCGCCGGTGATCAAACTTGCCCACGGCCTTCATAAGGCCCAAGTTCCCTTCCTGAATGAGGTCCAGAAAGGGAACGCCTTGTCCCATGTATTTCTTGGCAATGCTGATGACCAATCGCGAATTCGCTTTGATGAGTTTGTCACGTGCCGATTCGCCGGCAACGACGTCCTTTTCCATTTCTGAACGTGTTTCCTGGTCAACGATGTCTTTGGTAAGAAGAGCCGCCGCTTTCCAGCCACTTTCCATGCTGGTCGCCAGTTCTGTCTCTTCTTCCTGGCGCAACAACGGCACCTGACCCACCTCTCGCAGGTAGAGGCTAATCGTATTGTCACTGTCGATTGCGGCCAGCCCTAAGTCGTCCGGTTCGTTTTCCTTGCCCTTTCCCTCTTCAGATATAAGAAAGTCAGCAGTCTGCTCGTCCCCGCAATATTCTATGCCTTCCTTCTGCAAGAGAAGAAAGACATCCTTGAACTTTGAAAGGTCTTCTCCGGCATCGGGAAAAACCTCCAGGATGTCTGCGGAGGTTACGTAACCTTGTTGTTCTGCCTTCTGTAGTAGTTGGTGTGCGGTCCGTGCGTTTCGTCTGCTTTTGCGCTTCGCCATATCTTCTTCTCACCTCTCTAACCTGGACAAGCCAGAACCAAAAAGGCTAACCATAGATTGCACAGATTTCTCAGATTACTCTGGACACTGGCGTTTTTTGTTTTTGCCACGGATGGTCACGGATTTTCACGGAAAAATCAGAAAGAATAGATGAAACTCTGTGGAAATCCGTGCAATCTGTGGCTGAAAATGCTGTGTTCTATGGTCAAAATGATTTTCGCCAGACTCCAGATTATTCTTGGTTTTGTGCCATCCGTGAAGTCTGTGGTTCATTTTCTTGCTTTGTGTACAAGAATTCGTCAAACGTAGCCCGAATCTGATCGCAGAACCACGATTGATCATTCGTTTCGTCTGCGCGCCTTTGTGTTCATGCTTTCTGTGTTTACAACGATTTCGGTGTTGTGGGTCTATTCAAGGTATAAGGAGCTTATTTTTGGATGACCCACAGGGAATGGGTGGTCATGCTTTTCGAACCGAAAAGTAAACGAGTTCTCTGGAAGTAAATCCTATTAGATAAACGTGGTGGTATCATTTACCACAGAGGGGCCCAACAACCCAGAAACTTCTATCGCTGACACAATTGATTTCCTTCACCATCCCAGCGACCAATTCCCATGGCATGTCCCTCTGGGCATCGAATCCTCTGGAGAAAAGAGGATTACAGAATGAGGTGTGCCGTCAAGTTACAACCTGCGCTTATTATATCATGTTATGTCTAATTTGTCAAGTACTTTTAAGGATGAATTCTCAGCGGAAGTGCTTTTTCGGCTGCCACTTTGGATCGTCTCTCCAGCCGCAGTTCAAATCTGACAACTCAGTCACTTCGGTGTATAATATGCTTGGCACAGTGAACACATGTCGCGGGTAGCGACACTGGAACGATGAATGCAGAATGATGAACAGGGAGTAGGAAGTAGGGGGAGTAGGGAGTAGGGGAAGGGCGTGACGACTGACACGCAATACGCAATTACGCAGTACGCAGTACGTTCTGACGACTGACATCTGATGACTGGCTACTGACATCTGGCTACTGACGACTGTTTTCATAACAGTCATCATGAGCGATTGCGCGCCACCAAGAATGAAAATGGCGGACGGCGGCGGATGGAATCACGCCGCCTGGGTTGGCGTCCCAGGCCCCGTCATTCATGCGGGGCCGTCTGACGACTGACATCTGACGACTGGCTACTGGTAGCTATTTTCATAACAGGTGAAAAATGAAAGATTTCTTTGTCCGTCCGGCCCAGCCCGCGGATCGGGAACCGGTATTGGGATTCTGCGAACACACGTGGGCAGAGCACGGAGACTACATTGCCGATGTCTGGGATGAATGGATAGGTGAGCAGGAAGGCCACTTCCTGGTTGGGGAGTTGTTCGGAAATCCTGTGGCCATCGGCAAGATTACCGTGCTAAGCCCCGGCGAAGTGTGGCTCGAAGGAATGCGCATCGCACCGAACGTTCGCAGGAAGGGTATCGCCACGGCTTTCATGCGAGAGCAGCAACCCTTCCTGGCGCAGACCCACCCCCGCGTCATTCGCCTGGCCACCAGTTCCAACAACGTTGCCATCCACCATCTCATGGGCAAGCGAGGATACCGGCATGTGGCGACATTCGAGCACATTCACGCACCGGCCACCGGCAGCGAAACGACCCCAGCGCTCCAGCCCCTCAGCCCTGCCGACGCCCCAAGCATTGCGGAAATATTGGACCGATCCAATTCTTTCGCCAGTGCACACCACCTCTACGCCCAAGGATGGCGGTGGGCAGAGTTGCATCGGGAACAACTGGATGCGCATCTGCAAGATGGTGAGGTCGCCGGTCTGCGCCATGACGACGGAACGGTTGCTGCTTTCGCCATCCTCCCCCACTCGCTGGAGGAAGCGTCTCGCATCTGGATGGGTCTGACTGATGGCGAACCCGATGCCGTGGTCCGGCTGGCCCGAGCACTACGCCGGCTGGCCGCGGCCACACCGGAACAAGAGGTGGCCGGCTTCGTCCCTGCCAATTCGATCTGCTCCGTGGCCTTGGGGCAGGCTGGCTATCAGCGGGAGAAAAATATGAGCTTCTGGATATTTGAACGGCGGGGAGAGCAATGACGGTTCTTACATCGCGCTTCGAGGACGCCTTGACTTTCGCGGCTCGCCTGCATGCCGGCCAATGTCGCAAGGGAACAACGATCCCCTACGTCTCGCACTTGCTGGGCGTGGCCAGCATCGCCCTGGAGCATGGCGCAAATGAGGACGAAGCCATCGCTGCCTTGCTGCACGATGCTGTCGAAGATCAAGGGGGAGCGGCCACCCAGGAGATCATCCGCCGCCGGTTTGGCGATGCGGTCGCCCAAATCGTGGACGGTTGTACGGATAGCTCGACGACCCCCAAACCCCCCTGGCGAGAACGCAAAGAGGCCTACATCGCCCACCTCCATGACGCATCGGAGCCCGTGCGTCTGGTCTCTGCCTCGGACAAGTTGCACAATGCGCGTGCCATCCTCCGGGACTATCGCCGGATGGGTGATGCCCTCTGGAGTCGATTCAATGGCGGCAAGGAAGGTACGCTGTGGTATTACCACGCCTTGCTCGAAGCCTTCATGGACGCCGGCCCATCGCCGCTGGGCCAGGAGCTGGGTCGCGTCGTATCGAAAATTGAACGGCTTGCCCTGGATCAGAAGAAATCGCAAAATTAGAAAGGAAGCGAAAATGAGTGTGCTTTTCTCCGGCAAAGGAAAAATCCGGTTCACAGACCCTGACGATATGCGTGCGTGGGTACGGGACCATAAAAAGCGCGACTTCGTGGACAAAACGATGCCCGCTCAGGAGGCTGTCAGCAAGTTCGTCCACGACGGTGACTATCTCAGCTTTGACTTCTCATCGTTCACACGAGGCCCACTGGTGCTGGTACGCGAGATCATCCGCCAACGCCGGCGCAATCTCTGGTATGCCGCCAAGTTCACGCTGATCGAGACGACGCTCTTCATCGCCGCCGGTTGCCTGGAGCACATTGATGTTGGCTTCATGGGCCTGGGTCGCACCCTCAACGGCGCGGTCGAGCGGGGCGAGGTGAGCGTCACCGAGTGGACCAACGGAACGCTCACCCTGCGCCACCAGGCTGCCGCTATGGGCGTGCCCTTCCTCCCCACGCGTGCGCTGCTCGGCTCCGACACGCTGAAGTATTCGGGGGCCAAAGTGATCGAAGACCCCTTCGGCGGTCAGCCCATCGCTCTGGTGCCGGCCGTCTATCCCGATGTGGCCCTGATCCACGTCCACCAGGCGGACATCCACGGGAATGCTCGCTGCTTCGGCCCCGGCGTCTCACCTCTGGAGACCGCCGCTTCGGCCAAACACGTGATCATCTCTACCGACGAGATCATCGAACACGAAGATATTCGCCGTGAGCCGGGCAAGACGACCCTCCCCTACTACCTGGTGGACGCCGTCGTCTTTGCTCCGTTCGGTTGCTACCCCGGCGGCCTGCCGGGGGTCTATGAGCTGGACATTGACCACTTCGGCGACTTCCTATCTGCCGAAGCAGACCCTGCACAGATGGCGGAATACCTGGATACATACATCTACAGTGTCCAGTCCGACACGGAAATGCTCGAAAAACGAGTGGGCCTGGAGCGGCTCAACAAACTGAAACGCCGGGCGACGATTAAAGAAGGGTATCGCTAACCGTCTGGCAACCTTCCAGCGTATTTGTTTCCTGTCCACGCCATATCGAATGAAACCAACCACCAAGACACCAAGGGGAACGGAGGTACTCCACAATCACACATAAACGCCACGCGTTGGCACGCGGCATCGTTTGGGTGATGGCCGGACAGCTCGCCTTCATCGTCACCGGCTATGCGTTGCACGCCTTTCTGGCCCGCCGGTTGACACCGGCAGAGTACGGCATCTTCGGTGTGGCCATGACCTTGCTGACCTGGGTAGAGATCACGGTCAACAATGGTATCCCCGTCGCCTTGCAAAAGCTGCTGCCCGAAGCACTGGTAGATCGCGGCAGTTCAGACCGTGGCCTTGCCGTACCGGCCATCAAACGGGCAGCCTGGCGCTGGCAATTGCTCTTGATCGGGGGGGTCTTTGCGATGTTGTTCCTTGCCTCCCCCCTCCTCGCACGGGTGCTACACGACCCACGGATGACATTTTATCTGCGGCTGGCCTTCGTAGACCTGTTGGTCATGGGCGTCTATGCCTTCTATCGGGGCATGGTCAACGGTTACCGCGACTTTGTGGGGTTGGGCCTCTCCATCGCTTTCTACTCCCTGACGAAGCTGGCTTGCAGCGTGGCCCTGGTCATCGCCGGCTTTGGGGTGAGCGGCGCGCTGGTCGGCAACGTGCTATCGTCTGTTGGCGGGTTCGTGGCCATGCTCTGGTTCGCGCGACGATGGGAACGCCGACAGCGTACACCCGTCCCAACCGGTCGGGAGCCGGACGCCGGCGCAACCGTGATCCGTTTCGCCGTGCCGGTACTCCTCTTCACATTGGTCAGCAACCTGTTGGTGAACATGGACCTGTGGAGCGTGAAGGCGCTGATCGCGGACGATGCGCAGGCCGGCTACTACGCGGCAGCCCTGAACCTGGCCAACGCGCCTCGCTTTGTGCTGCTCGCTTTTTCGTTCACTCTGCTCCCCTCGCTTTCGAGTGCTATCGCCGACCAGTCGTGGGATTTGGCGCGTACGTATCTGCGCCAAACCATCCGCTATCTGGGGTTGCTGCTGGTGCCGGGCATGGCCTTGGTCATCGGTACGGCCGGGCCACTGATTCGGCTGGTTTATTCCGCAAAGTTCGCCCCCTCGGCCCCGATTCTGGCAGTACTGATCGTAGGGGCCTCTCTCTATAGCATGTATGTCACCCTGGTCACCGCCTTGCTGGCCGACAACCGGCCGGGGCTGGCGTTGGCCATTCCCCTGGTGCTGGCCCCCGTGGAAATGGGGGCGCTCATCTGGTTGATCCCCCGCCGGGGGGTGCTGGCGGCGGCCAGCGTTTCGGCGGCCATCGTATTTTGTGCGTTGTCGCTGGTATTGTTCTACCTTTTCCGGCGGTTTGCTCCCCGCCCCGATCTGGCTTCGCTGGGACGCGCAGTCGTAGCCTCCGGGGGCATGTTCCTGGTGACGCGGCTTTACTTGCCCGGAGGGTGGCTGCTATTTCCCTATTATGTCCTCCTGCTGCTCGTTTACCTTGCCCTTCTGGTGGCACTGGGCGAGCTTCGCAGCGAGGATACTGAAATGTTGCGCGGCATCATTGCGCCGTACCGCAAGGCGTGAGGGCTTGGCATGAGACGACAACTACGTGAATTTCTGGAGATGATCAAATTCGAACACACCATCTTTGCCCTGCCTTTTGCCTACCTGGGAATGGTGCTGGCAACCGGTGGATGGCCTTCCTGGTGGGTCTTCGTCTGGGTCACCGTGGCCATGGCCAGCGCGCGCACGCTCGCTATGGCCGCGAACCGGTTGATAGACCGCTTCATAGACGCGCGCAACCCGCGAACAGCAGATCGAGCACTACCCCGACACCGAATCACGCCACTCACTGTGATCGCCATCGGGGCCGTCTCTCTCCTGGTCTTCGAGCTTGCTGCCGCTGCCCTGAACCCTTTGGCTCTGGCTCTCTCGCCGGCGGCGGTGGCCTTCCTCGTTGGCTATCCCTACGCGAAGCGCTACACCTGGTTGAGCCACTGGATTCTCGGTCTCACGGATGGGATGGCCGCGGTCGGCGGCTGGGTCGCGGTCACTGCTTGGCTGGAGCCCCCCGTCTGGCTCCTCTGGATTGCGGTGACGTTCTGGATCGCCGGCTTCGATCTGATCTACGCCACGCAGGACATTGCTTTCGATCAGGCGGAAGGGCTGTACTCGGTGCCGGCCTGTTTTGGCATCAAAGTTGCGCTGGAACTGGCCCGCATTTGCCACGCCATCACCCTGCTTTTCCTCGCGGCGGTTGGCCTTGTGATGCACCTGCACCCCATCTATTGGCTTGGCTGGTCAGGGGCCTTCGTTCTTTTGGTCTACGAACACTCGCTGGTCAGCCCCACGGACCTCTCCCGCGTGAACATGGCATTCTTCAACGTAAACGGCTACACCAGCGTGCTGATCTTTGTTACCACCTTGATCGCCGTTTTAATGGGCTAGAGAGCCCTTCGCAATTCGCCTCGGAGGGACACAGCGGTTCCGAATTGAAATTCCGGGCTGCTATCTCTAGTCTGCTCCAAGCGGACAGGAGGGCAAATCCCTCTTGTCCCCCCCCGGTCGGCTTAGCCGGCTATGAGCCGACTTTGTATTATCAGCCTCGAATTCATTCGCTGGCGCTCGACGATAGTGCCCGGCCCGTCGTAGGTGTAGCGTCAAAGTTTTGCGTCCACAATTATTCACGCCTGCCCTTACCACCAAGACACAAAGCATACAAAGTGGGGCAAGCGCGAGAACCTGCTCGTCGGGCCTATCTTATGTC
>CAZFFM010000161.1:0-8033 GCA_964517425.1 uncultured Ardenticatenales bacterium
GGCACCGCCGTGCTTGGCCTCGGGGACATCGGCCCCCTCGCTGCGATGCCGGTCATGGAGGGCAAGGCAACCCTCATGGAGACGTTTGTAGGCCTTTCCGGCATGCCCATCCTCCTAAACACCCGCGACGTGGACGAAATCGTAGATACCGTTGTCAGAATCGCCCCGACATTTGGAGCTATCCAGCTGGAGGACATCTCTGCCCCCCGCTGCTTTGAGATCGAAGAACGGCTGATCGAACAACTGGACATGCCGGTGATTCATGATGATCAACACGGGACCGCGGTCGTCGTATCCGCTGCCCTCCTGAATGCCATTTGCCTGGCAAAAATGGATATCGAGAGCGCCATCATTGGACAGATCGGCCTGGGCGCTGCCGGGTACTCCATTGCCAAAATGCTCAAGAACTTGACGGGACGCCCCGTCCTGGGCGCAGACCTCTCCGCAGACGCCCTGCACCACCATGAAGAGGCCGGGGGAATGCCCTCCACACTCGAAGAAATCATGGCCAAAGCAGACATCGTGGTGGCCACAACCGGCGTACCCGGCCTGATCAAACCCGAAATGATCCGCGCCGGCCAGGTGGTGCTGGCCCTCTCCAACCCCGTACCGGAAATCGAGCCGGAATTGGCCATGGAAGCCGGTGCGTCGTTCGCCGCCGACGGCAAATCTGTGAACAACGTGCTGGGGTTTCCGGGGATTCTGCGGGGCACGATGGATGCAAATGTTCCTTACGTAAGCGAAAACATGTACTTGGCTGCCGTCAAGACTATTGCCAGCCTCACACAGGCCGGAGAACTGGTGCCCAACCCCCTCAACCGAGAAGTGCATTGGAAGGTCGCCCGCGCGGTCGCCCAGGCCGCCCTGGACGATGGCCTGGCCCGTGCTGACCTTTCCGGATACTTTGACAACTTGTAAGGAGCGGCCCCCATGCCGGGCAACCCAGACCCCATCTTAATCCATCGCTCCGCCCAACTTTACGACTCACTGGACTTGCCTGGAGCATTCGCAAAACTGGTTGGTGCGACCAAAGCCATCCTTCCCCTGGATCAGGCGGCTGTCATCCTGTGGGATAAACCGGCTGCCTCCTGCTGGGTTGCCGATCTCGCCATCCAGGACCTGGAGATGCGCCAACTCGCCAGCCAGCCGGCAACGGCCGGCCAACAGCAGCGACGGGCCACAGACCACGGCTGGCCCCGCTGGACACATCACTACATCGAACCTGGAACCTTCGATGGAGATTCCTTCTTTGCTTCACAACCTTCTCTCTCGCGTCTTTGCAGCGATTTGCGACATGCGCATCAACGTATCGGCCTCCTCTACGTCGGTTCGTCGCAAGCACACCTCTACGGAAAGAATGAGGCCAAAGTCCTGCAAGAATGGGCCAACCTGGTTTCCCCGGCGATAGCCAACGTCTGGAAACATGAACTGCTCCGCCGCAAGATTGAAAAATTCTCCACGTTGATCGAGTTGCAGCACAGCCTGGTCTCCACAATGGATGAAGAAGACCTTCCGTCGCTCGTAGCCAGAAAGGTGGCCACGGTCATCGAAGTGGGGGCCAGCGTCGTCTGCCTGCTGGATGACGAGACAAAGCGGTTAGAGATTTTGGCTTCCCACGTCAATCCCTACGGAGAGGCAATCCGTATTCCGGCCCTGCTGGAATGTCTATCACAGCCGGCTTTGGCCCCGCTGGTAGAAGAAGTGTTTCGCTCTGACCAGCCTGTGGTCTTTACCTCAGTTCACAATCATGCCACGGGCCAGAGCCGCGAGTTGTTGGCCAAGTGTAGCTGCGAGACCCTGGTGGCCCTCCCTTTGCAAGGCAAGCGCCACCCGCTTGGACTTCTACTCCTCGCGGATCGCCGGATTCGGGAATTCTCCCCCGATGACCAAGAACTTGTCCAGGCAATCGCCCGCCAACTGGCCACAATGCTGGAACGCCAACAGTTACTTTCGGAGACGGCCTATCTCCAGGAGTTCACCAAACGAACCTTCGAAGCGGTGCGCGACATCATTTACGTACACGACCTGCAGGGAAACCTCACCCTCGTAAACCGGCGAGCCACGGAGTTGACGGGGTATACGCGCGAAGAATTGCTGAATATGAATATCCGGGACCTGATCGTCCCCCAAGACCGCGAACAGATCTTGTCGCCGATGAGCCAGCCGAGCACCCAAGAGATCGAACCTTACGACGTTTCTGTCCTGACCAAAGAGGGCCTCGAAGTTCCTGTCCAGATCAACGCAAGCCCGCTTTACGAAGGCAATCGGGTCATTGGCGTGGCCGGCGTCCTCCGTGACCAGCGCGAACAGAAACGCTGGCAAGAGCAATTGGTACGCAACGAACGCCTGCGCGCCCTGGGACAGATGTCCGGCAGCATCGCCCACGATTTCAACAACCTCCTGGCCGTAGTCATGGGACGGGTGCAATTGGCACTTCGGGAAGCAGAGGGAAATATCGAGCTATCCACGGACCTGGAAGCTATCCTGGAAGCTGCACAAGAGGGTGCGCAAATCGTTCGTCGAATCCAGAACTTCACGCGGAAACGGACCGACCGCATCACCGAACCGGTCAATGTCAACACCTTGATACGCGAAGTCGTCGAATTCACACAGCCAACCCTGTCCAGCCGCGCGCACACCCCGGAGCAAATCGAGTTCACGTTGAAACTTCAACCGGTGCCTGCTGTCGCCGTCTCGGAATCGGAGCTGCGTGAAGCGCTGTTCCATCTTGTCCGCAATGCCATCGAGGCGCTGCCTGAGGGCGGCCACATCTCTTTCCAAACCGAACGTGATGGTGAACAGGTGGTTGTCCAGGTTGCAGACAATGGCCTGGGGATTCCACGCGACATTCTGCCACGTGTGTTCGAGCCTTTCTACACGACCAAGGGGCCACAATACAATGGGCTCGGCCTGAGTTCCGCCTACGGTACGATCACGCGCTACGGCGGTGAAATTGACATCGAAAGTGTCGAGGGCGAGCGGACAATCGTGCGCATCCGCCTGCCGATTGTCTCCATCCCCAAAACCACATCAGAGCGGCAACCACGCCCGGCCCGGCAGCTCCCGACCCACAAACTGAGGATATTGGTCATCGAGGACGAGACCCCGGTGCGCAACCTCGTTGCCAAGATGCTGCGCAGCGACGGGCACCACGTGGTGACCAAGGCGGACGGCACGTCCGGCCTGGAAGCATTTTCCGGCCAACCTTTCGATATCGTGTTTACGGATCTGGGCATGCCCGGAATCTCTGGCTGGGAAGTCGCCCAACGGATCCGCGCGCAGAACGATACCATCCCCATCGTTTTGGTTACCGGCTGGGGAAGCGAGGTCGAAGAAAGCAGGCTGGCCGCCACAGGGGTCACGCACGTAATCACAAAACCATTCCGGCTGGAGGAGATGCAAGCCTGCCTGAACGCAGCGCGGCCAAAGTAATCGTCCGGCCACGGTCCGGCGCCTTCACCCCGCTGATGCTTGCAGCGCCTCCTTCAACCGGGCGATGGGCTCAACCGGCGTAGGATCCACGTCGTTCAACATGGCCAGGTAGAAGCTCACGTAGTCACCCAAATGGATCGTACTGAGCATTTGGGCCAGGCGGCTATCACCGACCGCATCCGTTTTTTCCCACGAAACGCCGGCCTCCGACAGCAACATTCCTGTGATCTCCAGCCGTTGCCGTACGGCATGATGGTAAGTAGGCGAAGCCAACATCACCACGTGCGTTTGGGCCGCGACCTCAGCCGGCAAGTCATAGCCCACCACGGCGTTGTGATTCAGCTCCGGAAACTCTTCCCAGAATGCCCACCCCTTGCTGTTCTCATTGATCTGCGTCTTCCAGCGCCGGGCGACTGCCGCCAGATGCGCTGCCCCATACACGACGGCGAGTTTTCCGTGCAGTCGCCGGGCCATCTGCTTGGCCGGGTTCTCCGCAAGCGCCTGCTCAACGCGCCAATTTTGTCCCGCTTGCTGCGCGGCTTCAATTGCTTCATCGAGGCTCGCCCGTTCGGTGGGTACCAGGCCCAACCGGTCCAACACACCCAGCAGGGCACAGAGGGCATACCCCAATGCAGCGCGGGGCTGTGCGCGATAGGCATAGGTCAAAGCCGGCAGGTACCGTTCATTCGCCCACGATGCGATCTCGCCCCCGGTCGTGATCACCAGAATCTGGGCATCTTGATCCCACGCTTCGCCAACTGCCGAAAGCGTCTCGCTGGTGTTGCCCGAATAGCTGGACGCCACGACCAGTGTGTGCGAATCTACGTGGGCCGGCAACGCATAGCCGCGGACCACCGATATGGGCACCGGACAGATCTCGGCTACCAGCCCAGCGACCAAGTCGCCGCCAATTGCCGAGCCGCCCATGCCGGCAATGACGACATTGCGCACCTCGCGATATGCCTTCCCCAGTTCGAGCGATTCCGCCAAGTGCCAGGCATCCCGGCATTGATTGGGGAAGTCCACGATGCGACTCAGCATGTCGTCTACATCCAACTGGGAAATCCGATTGATGTCATCCAATTGATTCATGGTGTTATGCTCCTGCTATGAAAATAGTAGCCAGACGTCAGATGCCAGATGTCAGACGTCAGATGCCAGATGTCAGACGCCAGATGTTAGACGTCAGACGTCAGATGTCAGTCGCTGGACGCTCGACGTCTTCACGCTCTATCTCGTCCCTCTATCTCCTACCGTTCATCATTCATCATTCATCATTCATCATTCATCATTCATCGTTCTAGAGTCGCTCCACGTGCGCTTTGTGTCGTCTGCCGCCCGCTCCTCATTTCATATCGAGCCAGACCCGGTATACATCTCGCTTGGACCAGCCGGCGACATCGGCCAACTCGCGCATGGCTTTTTGGTCCAAATTTTCCTCTGCCCCAAGTCGGGACAGGGCCTGCTGCACCTGCTCTGTGCTCCAGGCCGGCCGGCTCGCACCGCCGATCACCAACGTGAACTCGCCCCTCGGCTCTACGGCATCGAAACGGTCCCGCGCCTGTGCCAAAGTGCCACGCCAGATTTCCTCGTGCGCCTTGGTCAATTCGCGCGCCACGGCGACCGGCCGGTCACCGAAGACCTCTGCCAGATCGGTCAAGGCTTCCCGCAGGCGGTGCGGCGCTTCGAAGCAAACCAGCGTCCGTGTTTCGCGTGCCAGCAAATCTAAAGCCTGCCGGCGGGCCACCCGTTTGCGCGGCAAAAAACCCAAATAGACGAAGCTATCGGCCGGCAAGCCAGAGACGACCAGCGCGGCAAGCGGCGCGGCAGGCCCGGGCACGGGCACCACCGCAATGCCTTGCGCGATCGCCGCAGCAATCAGTTCATGTCCCGGATCGGAAAGGCCCGGCGTGCCGGCGTCCGAAATGAGAGCCACATCGCCCTGACCCAACGCCTGCAGGATCCGGTCCAGCTTGCTCAGTTTGTTGTGTTCAAAATAGCTGGTAACCGGTGTCTTGATTTCGTACCGCTGCAGGAGCCTCTGCGAATGGCGCGTATCCTCGGCCGCGATCAACGTCACCTCCCGCAGCACCCGCAGGGCACGCAGGCTGACATCTTCCAGATTGCCAATCGGCGTGGCAACTACGTACAGGGTTCCCATCTCATGTTCCGTTCAGCCCCACCGGCCTCTTCTGCGCTATCCTTTGATCACGGCCAGGGGATGCAGACAGGCTACCTTGCGGGCAATCCCCGCCTGGTGCACCACTTCGACCACGCGGCTGACATCTTTATAAGCTGCGGGCGCTTCCTCCGCCAGGCCGGCCGTGCTGCCCGCGCGAACGCGGATGCCGGCGGCCTCCAACTCCTTGCGCAGGCTGTCGCCGCGCACGCTCTTCTTGGCCTTCTTGCGGCTCATCGTGCGCCCTGCACCGTGACAGGATGACCCAAAGGTCTCGTCCATGGCCCCTTCCGTGCCCACCAGGACATAGGAAGCGGTACCCATCGAACCGGGTACGAGTACCGGCTGCCCAACAGCACGATAATCTTCGGGCAACGCCTCTGCCCCCGGCCCGAAGGCCCGGGTGGCTCCCTTGCGGTGTACGCAAACCTTGCGCCGCTGACCGCGCACCTTGTGAAGCTCCACCTTGGCCATGTTGTGGGTGATGTCATAGACTTGCCGGATTTCCAGCGCACGGGCCGGCAGTCCTTTGCCGGCGAGCGTCTCTTCAAAGCTCCGGCGCACATGATGCACCAGCACCTGCCGGTTGGCAAAGGCGTAATTCGCCGCACAGGCCATCGCCGCAAAATAGTCCTGGCCTTCGGGCGAATCCCAGGGCGCGCAGACGAGTTCACGGTCTGGCAGATCAATGCCGTATTTTTGGACGGTCTTTTGGAAACGGCGGACGTAATCGCTGCAAACCTGGTGGCCCAGGCCGCGAGACCCACAGTGAATCTGGACGACAACCTGCTGTTCAGACAGGCCAAAGGCCGCCGCAGCCTCCCGGTCGAAAACCTCGGCGACCACGTCCACCTCGATGAAATGGTTGCCGGCACCTAGCGTGCCCAACTGGGGACGGCCGCGCGTTCGGGCCCGGTCGCTCAGCTTCGCCGGGTCAGCGCCGGCCAGCCGGCCACCCTCTTCGGTGTGTTGCAGGTCCTCGCGGGTGGCCAATCCCTTTCGTAAGGCCCAGCGCGCTCCGTCGGCGAGCACCTTGTCCAGATTGTTGCCCTGCAATCGCACAGAGCCTCTCACCCCAACGCCGCTGGGGCAATTGCGATACAAAGCATTGGCCAGGTCGTTCAGGTGTGGCGTGACCTCTTCGTGCCGCAAGGCAGAAGCCAACAGCCGCACACCACAATTGATGTCGTACCCCACCCCTCCGGGCGAAATCACGCCGTGCGGCAATTCCGTGGCCACCACCCCGCCAATTGGGAACCCGTAGCCCTGGTGAATGTCCGGCATGGCCATGGCATACTTGACGACACCCGGCATGGTGGCTGTGTTCACCAATTGTTCCAACGAGCGGTCTGCCAGTGTGGCCCGCAAAAGGGTTTCGTCAGCGTAAAGGCGGGCAGGCACACGCATATCCTTCCGAAAATCGGCCGGTAGTTGCCAGACATACGGACCGATCCGTTCGAAGTCTTGCTTGTGGACAGTCATCGTAATCCCTCCCGCACGCTGTTCTACACGTCAAAGACTACCGTCACCTCGTATCCGCCCTGAGTGCGTTGTACGTCAAGCCCGTGATAGGTGACGGCTTTTATCTCTTTTTTCACGGGGATGCCCGGCCTGCCACGGATCGTGGCGCGCAGTTGTGTGGACGTCACCTCCTCCATCTCAAAGACGCAGAACACCACGTCCCCGGTCTCGTGCAAATAGACCAACTCGCTGAGCCAATCCACCAGCAAGGTTTCGACATCGGGGGCCGCGAGCTCGATATGGCGGACGACGGGAAATGGTTCCGTCTGTACCGAATCTGTGACCAGAGTGATCATGGCCTGCGCGGCGAAGGCAAATAGCTCGGCCAGGTCACGACCCCGCACGCGCACCGCCCAATCCGCGGTGTGTTCCACCTCTTGAAAATGGCGTTGCACCCTTTGCCTCCACACGCTCGCACGGCAACAGCAACACACGCACACAAAAAACGTATCGACCAGAACGCTGAATGCTTGCGACCATTGTACCACAAGCGGGGTAAACGGGCAAGGTCTCACATCTATTGGGTGTCCGTCATTTTTTGCGCAGCAATTCTCTCAAATGAACCACGAAGATACGAAGGCACAACCAGGTTGAGAGTTTCTACGTTGGAACTGGAGTCTGGCGAAATCATTTTGACCGTATAACACGGCATTTTCAGCCACAGATTGCACGGATTTCCACAGATTTTCATCTATTCTTTCTGGTTTTCGTATCTTCTCAACATTTCGGGGGAACAGACTTCCGAAGTCTCCAAAATACCGTTGATTTTGCGGTATTATCCTTTAGACCTCGGAAGTCTCCCCGCTTTTTTGAGAAGATACTGGTTTTCCGTGAAAATCCGTGACCATCCGTGGCAAAAGTAAAAAACGCCAGCGTCCAGGTTGGAACATTGGATAGGCCG
>CAZFFM010000162.1:0-8029 GCA_964517425.1 uncultured Ardenticatenales bacterium
CTGTGGCTGAAAATGCCGTGTTATACGGTCAAAATGATTTTCGCCAGACTCCAGTTCCAACGTCGAAACATTCAACCTGGTTGTTCTTTGTGCCTTCGTGTCTTCGTGGTTCATTTGAGAGAATTGCCGCGCAAGAATATGACGGACACCCCAACTCATCGGGTGCCCGTACCAAGTCTAGACGTGAGCCGAAATTCCCTTGCTTACTGTGCAAACTTTCTACTGGGAAGGTGCTGCCGAAAAACGCCGGCGTCTGCCTTGCGCAATAGGACTACTTCAGGCTGCCAGTGCATGACATAGTCGCACCCACTCGTCGATCTCCAGCGTTTCTGCGCGGCGGCGGGGGTCAATGCCGGATTGAGCCAACGCTTCGCGCACGACGGCGTTGGGCAGAGCCAGGCCCGCAGCCAGGGCGTTGTGGATTTGCTTCCGACGCTGGCCAAACCCGGCCCGCACGACGCGGAAGAAGTGCGCTATCTCATCGCCCGACAGCGGCAAGTCGCGGTAGAATTGGATGCGCACAACCGCCGAGTCCACTTTTGGGCGCGGATAGAAAGCCCCCGCCGGCACCCGCGCCACGATGCGCGGCTCCCCGTACAACTGCACGCTCACTGCCAGCAGGCTCATGTTGCTCGGTTTCGCCACGATGCGCGCGGCCACTTCCCGCTGTACGGTGAGCACGGCATACGCCGGACGAAGCGCCGCTTCGGTCAGGTGCCGGATCACGGCGGAGGTGATGTAGTAGGGCAAATTCGCAACCACTTTGTACTTCGGATGGGGCGCGTTGTATGGCGGCACGGACAGCGCCAGCAGTTCGCCCGGGTCATGTTTGAGAATGTCCCCCGCTACGATGTGCAGACGAGGATTGTTTCCCAATTGTTGGCGAAGGAGAGCGACCATGTTGGTATCTAACTCAACGGCCACCACCTGCCCGGCCTGTTCCAACAGCCGCTCCGTCAGGCTACCAGGGCCGGGACCGATTTCCAGTACGATGTCGTCTGATGAAAGTTCCGCAGCATCCACAATGCGGGAAAGAGCAACCGGGTCGACCAAGAAGTTCTGTCCCAGGCTTTTGCGCGGGCGTAGTCCGTGCGAATCCAGCAGCGCCCGTACCGATGGGTGCACGGAATCGCTGCCTTGCCTTGGCATGTTACCTCCGGCGCTCACGGGGCCACGAAGGAAGGATGTACCGAATTTGGGAAGCGGGCGGTGCCGGCGCCATCAGGTAGACATCCACCCAGCGATACCACAGTTGCAGGTTGTCCTCGTCAAATCCCAAATCAATGCGCCTGCCCAGAATGCGCCCGCCCGTATCCCCGACGAGGGCCTTGCCATAGCCAGGGACATAGACGTAGGTGCCTAGCTTGACCACCGTGGGGTCCACGGCAACGATGCCTTTGCCGGCCCGCAGGCCCAAGCGGGTGATGCCATAGAGGGGGTGATCGCGAGCCTTCCCGGAGGTGGCCGCGGTGTACGAAGTAGCCAGCAGGCGCACTTTGCGCCAGTATTGGAAGGTTCCTTCGGGCGTCTCCAAATCGCGCAGCACGACATTTGTGCCATAGGCAATGATCTCGTCAACGGGATCGCGATCTATCCACTCTTTTTCCATGCCCCGGCGGACTTCTTTGCCATCTTCGTAGGTGATGCGTACTTGCCGCTTGCGCACGCCGGGCACCCCCTTTTGATCTACGTTCCGGGCATCGATTTCCATTTCCGCATTCGGACGCCATTTTGTTTCAAAGGGTATCGGTTCTTGTTCGGTGATGATTTCTTCGGAAACACGCACCACGAGAATGGCAAGGTTGTCCTGAAGCTGGACGAACCCTTTTGGCGTGACGCGGTCCAGCGGATTGAGGGAAATGCCGGCCGATTGCAGGGCCAGTTCCACGGTTTTGGCACGGCTGCGGGTATGGATTTCGCGGCCATCCACTATCAAAGTGATGGGGCGGGAGCGGCGAATGTGTACCCGAATGCCCGATGAAGTCGGCGTGCCCAACGGCGGAAAGACCTGGTCACCCAAATAGAGCACGACGTCCTGTTGCCACAACGCTTCGCCAATCGTGGGGGCCAGCGTTTCAAACTGCATGGGCACGCCATCATCATCTACGTACAAGGGCAGTGCCCGCAGAACAGTCAGCCGGAATGGTGTGCGCTGGAGCAGGGCGGCGTTGGACTGGGGGAGTGGGGTGTCGATATCGGCAGCCTGCCCATCAACCAGGACACGGTCATGAACGCCAAGTTGCACGCCCAACTCGCGCAACAGTTCTCCTGTTTTCCGCAGATGGGTGCGGTGTAACGTGGTGCGACCATTTCTCGTTACCTGCACGAGGGAAGCCAATTGGATTTGAATGGGGTCGTTTTCGGGCAACGGGCCACTGCGTGCCGGCAAGACGACATCTTCCGGGTACAAAGGGCTGGCCAGTTCGGCCAAGAGTCCTTCGATGGTCGTCTGGTGCGTTTGCAACACCACGGACTTGCCGTTGATGAGCAGAGAGGCGGGATGCATTGTCCGGCGGTAGCCAATAACCAACAACCATGCCACCAGGACAATCCCCACGAAGACTTGTAAACCGGCTGCCGGCCGCCAACCGGCAACACTCCGCAATCGCTGGCCCCAACGCAGGGAGCCCGATTCGAATGGGGGAGAGAGCGTCTTCTCCTTCGCAGTCACGGGCAACAATCTTTCGGCATAGATTTGATGTAAGCGTTCAGGGACTACCCCGGAAACAGCTTCCACAATCTCTTTTTTGCCACGGATTACACGAATTTTCACTAATTTTTTTGCTTTTTTCGTGTAAATTCGTGCAGTTCGTGGCAGATTCAGAGGGTGCTGAACGGTTACGAATTGATGAATTTCAAAGAGTCGCTGCTATCGCCAAAGCTGCTGACATCTGACGACTGGCCTCTGATCACGACAACCAAAAAAGGGCGGAGGATTCGCTCCTCCGCCCCGGACGGTCTAAGGTGTGGCCGTACACCCTTCGTTGGCCCAGGCCCCCCAACTTTTCGGGGCTGTCCAGCTCCAGCCAAGCTACCCTGCGGCACCCAGAAGGGATTGCTTACCGCTGCTTCCTCTCGGACCTGACGGGGTTCACAGGCTTCTGCCGCGCAGGACCCAGCTTTCAATACTGTCCAACCGCGATAGTCTCGGAGGGCCAAAGGTCGAAAAAGGGAATTCAATCCCGCTATAGCGGATTGCGGGTACAGGGCACCGCTAGTTCCCCACCTAGTACGGCCACAATCTGCATAGTAACGCAAAACCATCGAATTGTCAAATAAAGGCGGAGAGGGTGGGATTCGAACCCACGAGACATTGCTGCCTACACGATTTCCAGTCGTGCCTGTTCGGCCACTCCAGCACCTCTCCGCAAATGTATGCGCCACTTGTTTGCGCACGGCTATTATACCAGTGAGCGGCAAATCTTCCAAATTCCGGCTGTCAGGGGCCGTCGCCACGTCTTTGTCTTTCATCTACGCCATCAAGAAGTCCTAGCCGGATGGCCTGTCTGATAGCAGCAACGCGATTGGACGTCCCCATCTTTTTCAGCACTTCATGCACATGTTTCTTGACGGTGTTCACGGAAACGATCAGGCGGTCTGCAATCTGTTGATTGGTCAAACCCTCGGCCATCAGCACCAACACCTGTTTTTGGCGTGGGCTCAACAGGCCTTCCCCGCTTCTTTGCTCGATGGCCTCGCGGTGCCGATCCGCGCCTCTCACGGATTGCAGAAACTTGTACCGGTCGAAATTGTCTTTTTCCAGAAAGGCATAGGTGCCCAGTTTTTCATAGGCATGTTCGATTTCGGCGGGTGTCGCCAATGCGCCAACTGTCACGGTCGGGATGCCTCGTTTGTGCGCCGCTTCCAACAGGCGCAATCCGTCGCGGCTG
Organism: uncultured Ardenticatenales bacterium; assembly: GCA_964517425.1. GTDB lineage: Bacteria > Chloroflexota > Anaerolineae > Ardenticatenales > JAADHH01 > JAADHH01. The sequence continues at coordinate 3,891 of CAZFFM010000162.1, forward strand.
TCCTCGGCATCCACGGGGCTGGCCAAGCGCAGGTCAACGATGGCCACATCGCAATACGCGCGCCGCAGCCATCCCAACGCTTCGCCATAACTCGCGGCCGTTTCCACACGGAAATCTGCGCACTGCAAAATTTCACAGAGAATCTTCCGCCACGACGCATCATCCTCAACGACCAATACGCAACTGACCGGCCCCGTTTTGGGAATGGCGGCTCCTTTGGTCCGCAACTTCTCCGCGCGAGCGGTTTCTTGGATGGCCATGGCCGCATGGTGAGCCAGCAACATGAGCAACCTCCGGTCCCGGTCCGAGAAAACGCGGGGCGCGTTCGTGAAAAGGCCGCACACGCCGGCCGGCAGGTTGTCCCACCCCAGCATAGGTGCAAACAGCGCGGAAACCCAGCCCTGGTTGCGAGCCGTCTCCTTGTGTCGAAAGCGCGGTTCGCTCTGCAAATCCTGGATCGCAACGGGGGCTTTGCACTGCAAGACGTGACCGGCCACACTGCCGGAAACCGGGAGCCGCTGACCTTGCCGGTAGCCTCCCGTGGCCTGTTGCAACAGCAGCGTTTGATCGTCCCCGGGAGCGAACGTCCAAATCGCGCCGTCCGTTGTGTGCAGCAAGTCGCCGGCACGTTCCAGGATCAAGGCCAGCGGGTCATCCCGGCGCAGGCCCAAAAGGCTCTCGACAATATCTTGCATCGCCTCGATGAGTTTTGCTTCCCGGAGGGCGATGACCTCTTGTGGTGCCGGGGTTTTCACCGGTCTCTGCTGGTGTTCGTCAAGATCCGTTGGCGGCGTGATGGCATTCATGATGTGCCCTCATGGCCAGGATATAAGGGGCCGGCCTATGGCCCGCATTTTGCTGGCGACTTAACGATGGATTTCTTGGATGAGCCACAGATTTCACGGATGACACAGATTGAAAAACCAAGAATAATCTGAGAAATCTGTGCAATCTGTGGTTAGCCTGTTTGGTTTCGGCTCGGCTAGGTTAGGACTCTTTGGTTATGACTTCCAGGCCACCCATGTACGGGCGTAAGACGTTGGGCACGACGATGCTGCCATCGGCCTGCTGGTAATTTTCCATGACGGCGATTAGTGTGCGAGGCAGGCCCAGCCCGGAACCGTTCAGGGTGTGTACATAGGCGGGTTTGCTGCGCGGCTCCGGCCGGTAGCGGATGTTCGCCCGGCGTGCCTGGAACGTTTCGCAATTGCTGCACGAGCTGACCTCCAACCATTCCTGGCAGCCGGCGGCCCACATTTCCACATCATACTTCTTTGTGGCTGCGAATCCCAGGTCTCCGCTGCACATTTGCACCACGCGATGGGAAATGCCCAGGGCACGACACACGTCCTCGGCGTTGTCTACGAGGCTTTCCAGTTCATCGTATGAAGTCTCCGGGGTGCAGAATTTATACATTTCTACTTTGTCGAATTGATGTCCTCGCTTGATGCCCCGCGTGTCGCGGCCGGCCGACATTTTTTCCCGCCGGAAGCAGGGCGTGTAGGCGACGTAGTGGATAGGGAGCGTTTCGGCGTCCAGGATTTCGTCCCGGTGTAAGTTTGTCAGGGGCACTTCTGCCGTGGGAACCATCCACAAATCGTCCTCGTGGTCACGGTACAGGTTGTCTTCGAATTTCGGCAACTGGCCGGCTCCCACCAGACATTGGCGACGCACCACGAACGGGGGGTAGATTTCTTTGTATCCCTGCTGCTGAACGTGCAGGTCAAGCATCCAGGCAATGAGGGCCCGTTCCAGACGCGCACCTGCCCCCTTTAGCACGTAGAAGCGCGTGCCGGAGAGCTTCACGCCGCGTTCAAAATCCATGATGCCCAGCGCCGGCCCAAGTTCCCAGTGGGGGCGGGGCGTAAAGTCGTATGCAGGCAAATCCCCTTCCTGGCGCACGACGATGTTTTCGCTTTCGTCGGAGCCGATGTGCACACTCTTGTGTGGCAAGTTCGGCACCTCCAGCAAAGCGGCATTCAGGCGCGCATCGACTTCTCGCACCTGTTGGTCCAGGGCGGCAATGCGGTCGCCGACCTTGCGCATCGCTTCAATTTTGGCCTGACGCGCTGCCTGGTCTTTGGAGGTGCCGATCTCTTTGGAGACAACATTGCGTTCTTGTTTGAGTTGCTCAACTTCTGTGAGCAGTGCGCGCCGTTCAGAGTCGAGTTTCAAGATTTCGTCAATCGGAGCTGTGCTGAATAGTTTCTCGATAGCGGTCTTTACTTCTTCTGGGTGTTCTCGAATATAGCGCAGATCGATCATTTCAAACCTCCTGGAGTGTGCAACAGATGTCAAAACGCCTCTCGCCAAACCAGGACGAGAGGCGTATAGATCGTGGTGCCACCTGACTTCGCAATTACCTCGCGATAATTGCCTCGAAGGGTAAAGTACCCTCGTGTGCGGTAACGGGCACGGCCGGCAATGCTTCTCCCGCCCAGGCCATCTGTCCGATCATGGTGGCCTTTGGGCGGTTTTCACATGCGACTCAGGAGGGGAAAAAGGGCTGCCAGTCTATCGCCTCACAGCGGCCGGCGACTCTCTGTAAGAATGAGCAATCCCTTGGTCTCCGTCATTGTCTCTGGAAACTATGGCTTTGTCAGTTGTCAATAATTAGTATCCGTTCAGCCCCCCTGGAATAGGACGCAGATGACGCAGGTACACGCAGATTTTCGCTGACTTCTTGACATTATCTGCGTTTATCAGCGGGCAATCCGCGCAATCAGCGTTCTATTTCCTGGGTACCTGAACGCTTACAATAATTATACACCGGGCAAAAAGGATTGTCAACCAGCTATCAAGGGGGGTATACGATTCGGTGGACAGTGTGACTTTTGGAGGTTGCCAACTTTTGGAAAGTTGGCAACCTTTTGCCGGCGAAAGCAAGGTGAGGGCTTACCACGCAAAAAGGGTGCCTGTCATGCAAGAACATGATGGGCACCCTTCCCAGTGGTGCATTTCAATTTAGGGGCAACACGAGGTTATGCCGATTGGAAGCGGCGAGTCTACCCGCAAACGTCCGGGTTCACACAATGAAAATCCACAACCCCAACTTGTTGTCCACCTTGGTCTGGCTTACAGTTGTTCTGCCCTCCGGAGAAGGGCACTTCGACCACGTTTGAGATTGGAATCTCCCCACCCGGAGCATGGAGTTGGACAGTGATAGGAGATTGGAGGAAGCCCTGCCCCCAACGGGACCAATCGTAGCCTCCTTCTCCTTCAGATCCATATCCCACTTCGGACTTCACGATGTTTCCATAAAGGTTAACGATTATCGTACCCTGACTTACCAGCGATCCCTGAGAGTTGTAAACATGTCCCTTGACTTGGTTGCCGGCGCAGTTCGGCCACCAGCGGACCAATTCTCCCTTGAAAGGAAACTCAGGAGGAGGCGGCGGCGGGACTGCAGTGGGCGGCGGTGGCGTACTGGTCGGCCGGGGGCGCGGCGTGTGCGTCGGCGGTACCGGCGTAGCAGTCGGCGGGATCGGGGTCGCCGTGAATGTAGCGGTGGGGAGGGGGGTGTTGGTCGGCACCGGCGTCTCTGTCGGCACCGGCGTCGCCGTAGCCAGTGGTGTGGCGGTGAAAGTGGGTTTCGGGGTCTTGGTTGGTGTGGCGGTTGGTTTGGGCGCGCGGGAAATAAGCTGGCTCACACCGCAACCGAGCGCGCCGAATACAAATAGTACACCCACCAACATGGGTATCAACATGTCTCGTTTCATAAACTGTTCTCCCTCCTTTTGATGGCACGTATTTGTTTACCGTTCCCACCGTACTGAAACCAACCAACAAGTCACGAAGACACCAAGGAGAACAAGTATGAACTACGCCCTATTTCCGATGAAGAAGAACATATTGTCCAAGCAATCCACTTGCTGTCGGTCAAGCGGAACACGGGCGAGCCATTTTGTATGCTTTGTGTCCTGGTGCCTTTGTGGTAAATGAAGCACACGGCAAACAAATACGATGGCACAGGCGCGGCCATTATAACATAGTGTTTAGCTTTTGCCAAAACGATGGTTTCACCGGGGTGTGCGTCATATTCTTGCGCGCCAACTGTCTCAAATGAACCACGAAGACACAAAGGACAACCAGGTTGAATGTTTCGACGTTGGAACTGGAGTCTCGCGAAAATCACGTTG
>CAZFFM010000163.1:0-7977 GCA_964517425.1 uncultured Ardenticatenales bacterium
TGCAATCTGTGGCTGAAAATGCTGTATACTTCGTGTCTTTGTGTCTTGGTGGTAATGGCAGGGCGTGAATGTTACAGACGCAAAACTTTGACGGCCACCCTTCTTGCCGTTTGTGGTTCTCTAAGAAGCGCCGAGAAGTTCGACTTCTGCCAGAAGTCGAACTTCTGTGAAGGGGCAACCGTTTCTAATTTCGCCGAGAATATGGTAGAATAGGGGCCGGAAGATGAAAACCGGCAAAGCAGCGAATGAGCATCACGTCCATGTATCGTTTGCTCATTCGTCCATTCTCACATCGAGCGACAAGGGGTCTATTGTTCATCAACAAGCACGTATTCGTCTATCGCAGCTATCAGCATTGGCCGATTGTTCTCGTGTTGGGTCTTGTGGCCTGGCTGCTGGCGACCGCACCGTTGCAATGGGGCGCAGCAGCGTTGGCCGGCGCAGTGCTCGTAACCTTGGTTCTGATCCGGCCGGTGCGTGGTCTCTACCTTCTGGCGTTGGCGATCCCTTTTGGAACGCTGCGCGGTGTGACGTTGGGGCCGGCCCGTGTCGGCGGGACCGAAGCGTGGCTGGGGCTGATCATCGTCGCGTGGCTGGCCCAGCGGGCCGCGCGCGGACAATTCGGCGACCTGCGCGTCCCCTTGCGCTGGCCGCTGGTCCTCTTTCTGGGGTTGGCCCTCTTCTCGACACTGTGGGTAGACTCTCTTGCGGCGAGCCTGAAGGAATTGGTCAAGTGGGGGGAAGTGGCGATCCTCTATCTTTTTGTGGCCAGCGAGGTGGGACCTGAAGATGTCTTGGGCCTTGTGCTGGCGTTTGTCCTGGCCGGCACGTTGGCGGCCGGGCAAGGGATCTTCCAGTCTCTGACCAGACATGGGCCGCCGGGGTTCCTATTCCCGCTGGCCGGCCACATCTTTCTGCGCGCTTATGGCATGTTCGAACAGCCAAACCCGTATGCCGGCTACTTGGGCTTGACTGTGCCACTGGCCTACGGGTTGTTGTTAGGGGCCTGGAGTTGGAACCGGGCACAAGAAAGGGAGATGTCGTTGGCGGCTCGCCTGGGCCAGCAGTCCGCTTTGGCCCTCATAGCCGGAGCAGCAATAGCCGTGATGGGCCTGGCTATGGTGCTGACCTTGTCACGAGGAGCGTGGCTCGGTCTGGCGGCCGCACTGGGCATCATGAGCATGTTGGTCAGCCGGCGCACAGCGGCAATCGTGGCGTCAGGCGCTTTCCTGGCCAGCGCTGCACTGTTGCTGAGCAGTTTCCACCTGTTGCCCCCCTCGCTGGTGGAACGAGCGACAAATTTTTTGCCGTACGTGGGTGCGTGGGACATCACCCGCGTGGAGATCACACCCCAAAACTTTGCCCTGATCGAGCGCCTGGCACACTGGCGCGCGGCCTGGCTGATGTTTGCGGCCCATCCCTGGCGCGGCGTCGGGTTCGGAAACTATGCGGTGGCCTACCCGGTAGTGGCCCTGCCCGACTGGACCGATCCGCTTGGCCATGCGCACAATTACTACCTGAACGTGCTCGCCGAGTTGGGGCTGGGTGGGCTGCTGGCCTACCTGGCTTTGTGGGGAGCCGCGTTTCAGATGGCCTGGCAAGCCATTCGGCGGAACCGTGGTCTGGAACGGGGCATAGCCGCCGGAATCTTGGGCATGATCATCCATCTGAGCGTTCACAATTTCGTTGACAACCTGTATGTCCACGGGCTCTATCTGCAAGTCGCCGTGGGCCTGGGGTTGCTGGCCGTCCTGGCCCGTGGCCCAGCCACCGCTGACAGCCACCCCCCTGTACCAAGGATGAAAATGGCGGGACGTGAAACGTGAAGACGTAAAACGTATTACGCATCATGCATCACGTTTTACTTGACACTTGACACTTGACGCCTGACACATTATTTTCAAAACAGTGGAGGTAAATGAAAACATTGATCCGACTACGTGAGCAAGCACTTCGCAATCCGAAGGAACTGGCCCGCTTCGTGAAGTTCGCTACGGTAGGGGCTTTTGGCGCGGTGGTGGATTTCGGGGTGCTCAATCTTTTGATTCTCATGTTCGGCTGGCCCAAATGGGCGGCAAACATGGTTTCGTTTTCCTGTGCCGTACTCAGCAACTTCACTTGGAATCGCCTGTGGACGTTTCCGGAATCGCGTGAGTTTCCCTTGTCCAGCCAGATGACGCAATTTGCCGCGGTGAATGTGGTTGGTCTGGCCATAAATCAAATCGTTTTCCTGGGATTGGCCGAGGTCTTTGCCCCCCACATCGCAACGCCGTGGGACTACAACCTGGCCAAGGCGCTGGCTATCGGCGTCGTTCTGTTCTGGAACTTTGGGGTTAATCGCGTATGGACGTACGGGGAGATCGAATGACCGCGCGTGGGGGCGATTCTCTTCAGCCTACATATCGCCGCAGAATGCGGTCCACACTGCTCCCGTAGCCTTCGCCAAAGAGGTTGAGGTGATTGAGCAAATGATAGAGCTGGTAGAGGGGCAATCTTTCGTCACGGCCCGGGTCCGGAGGCCAGGCTTCGTCATAGGCGCGGAAGAACTCATCCGGAAAGCCGCCGAAGAGATGGCACATGGCCAGCTCGGCCTCGCGATCCCCGTAGTAGATGGCCGGGTCATAGATCACCGGTTCACCGTTTGCCCCGGTCATCCAGTTACCGCCCCATAAATCGCCGTGCAGCAGGGATGGCCGTACGGCGGCTTCATCTATCCATTCCCCAAGCCGGGCGATGAGCCGTTCCAGCCGGCGCCGGCGCTCGCGGTTCATGTGCCCCTTTTGCGTCGCCAACTCCATCTGGAAGCCAAGCCGGCGTTCCCCGAAGAATGCGATCCATGATTCCAACCGGCCGTTGATTTGCGGCGTGGCCCCACAGTAATTGTCGTGCTCCAGACCATAGGCGGCATCCGTCGCCCTGTGCAACGCGGCCAGACCGCGTCCGAGGGCCGCGCCATCGTCCGGGTGGCTCGTGTCCCTCGCCGGTTCGATCCACTCCAGCAAGATGTAGGCCGGTTCCCGGTCTTCGCCATCGGCAAAAGCGTAGACTGTCGGAACCCGCAGGGTTTTTGTGCCGGCCAAGCGCGCGAGACCCATCGCCTCGGCGGCGAACATGCCCGGCGCACCCGGCAGCGGCACGGGCGGGTGTACGTTCCATTTGACCAGGTAGAAGCGGTCACCGGCCACAAAGCGCGCGGCGTGATTGATGTCTCCTCCGCCAATGGGTTGCACGTGATGGGGAACGACCCCCAAAGTCTGTGCGAGCGCGGCGGCCAGCGACTGCGGAAGCATCATTCGGCCTGGTTACAGATCGTGTTCTTCACGGATGTGATCGAGTAGTCCGGAGCAGCCCGATTCGACGAGTTGATATACCTGCTCAAAGTTACCATCGTAGTACGGGTCGGGTACGTCCCGTGGTGAACCGGGAGGGGCGAAGTCGAGCAACAGGTGCAGTTTGCCGTCCAAGATGTTGTTGTCGTCGAGGCGTCGCAGGTCGCGGACATTGCTCATATCCATGGCCACCACGAAGCCGGCCCGGTGCAGGTCGGCGGTCGTCACCTGGTGGGCACGTCCATGATAGGCGATGCCATGGTCGCGCAGCACGGCACGCGTGCCCTCATGGGCCGGAACCCCCACGTGCCAGCCACTTGTGCCGGCGGAGTCGGTAGTGACGCGGTCTGCCAGGCCGGCCTCGTTGGCCAGGTGCTGGAAAACTCCTTCGGCCATCGGCGAGCGACAGATATTTCCCAAACAGACGAACAAGACTTCGATCACTGGCTAACCCTCCTTTCAGGGCTCGGTCGGCCTGTCTGGGCAGGCCTTGGCGGCAGGGCAATCATATTTAACTATAGACGTTCAGCTAATGTTTTGGACAGCCGGTTGCCGTGACGGGCTGAAGCCGTCACTGGCGGCACGACAAAGTCGCTGAAGCGACTGCCCGGTGGGAATTCAGCCGCTTTTGGCGGCTTGGCGGGGCAGTCCAGTGCCGATTTTAATCCGGCACGGGCCCTACCTGAGTAGCAACTCTAACTAATCTTCACAGCTATAGTCGTCGAGGCGGACCGCGAAAAGGGGCACCAGCATTTCGTCGGGATGCAGTCCGCCATGCCGGCCGGCCAGCTTCGGCTCCTTATCTTTGTCGTAGAGCATGTACTTCTTGCGCGCCAGCAGAACCAGGTCGCCTATGCGCGCGGCAGCTTGCGGGGCCGGCGGCCCGTCGCCGAACAAGCCACCCTCCAGCGCCTCCTCCGAGGAGAGCACGACAAAGGCGTGATCCAATTCTCCCTCGATGTAGGCACGCACATCGTGAAGATGATTGGCGCGCACGTAAAGGTAGGCCGCGCGCGGGTCTCCGCAAGGCCGCATGATCAGGTTTTGCGCCAGCTTTGGGTGGTGGCGCAAGTTGATGGATTGCTGCGCGGGTACACGCACTTGGCCATGGTCGGCGGTGATCAAGAGCAGCGTTCCTTCCCGGTCCTCGGCTGACAACGGGCGCAGGAACTCACGTTCGATGGAATAGGCCAGACTGCGCATTTCCGCAGCCCATTGTTCGCTTTCCGGGCCATAGACATGCAACACAGTGTCCACGCCGCCCCAATATGCGGTCAGGAACAGGCGTTCGTTGCGGTGACGCTGCAGTTGTTCGCGCAGGTTGACCCACAAATCAGAGGAGAGTGAGTGTCCGACCAGGTCGTCTATGCCCCGGAAGTGCATACTGGAAAGCCCGCTCTGCAGAATGGACCGGTGGAGCAAGGTCCGATTGGTGATTCCGTGGGGGGCCAATACCTGACCAACGGAGGGGACAGCCAGGAAGCTCTCCGGTTCAAGTCCCCAATCCATCAGAACGGCGCGCTGTTTTGAATGGACCGGGCTGAGAGAAATCATGTTGGCGACAACATCCCAGGGCTGGAGGAATAGCTGGTAGCCCATCAAGCCATGTCGCGCCGGCGGTTGGCCGGTCCACAGGCTGGAGAGTGCGGCTGTTGTCGTGGAGGGAAACACGGATGTGATCGGTACCAGCCGGTGGTTCCGGCCCAGATGGGCAAAAAGCGTGTCCGGCTCTTCGTTCATCCAGCGCTGCAATTGCAAATATCCAACGGCGTCAAGCACCAGCAGGACGACACGGCGCACACCGGCCGAAAGGTCTGCCCACAGCCGGCGGTCGAGGGGCGTCCAGCCGGCAATTTCTGCGCCGAGCATGGCGGCCGCTGTGGGAACAACGTTAGACAGACAGAGTCCGTCGTAGTAGGGCGCTATGAATGTTTCGTCTTGACTGACGGAGGAGAGGCCGGGGAGTTTGTGGCGGTACAGGGTCGTTTCGATAGTGTGTTGAAGACTTTCCATGCCGGGTGTTCCTTTTGTGTTCGCCCTCATCCCGGCAGCGGATAGATCGCGGTGCCCGGCGGGCGCATTGCGGAAAGAAGCGGCGTTATTTGAAGATGTAATACGTCGCCCGTTTTTCGCCGATTTTCAACAGCAGTCCGCGCTCGACCAAATCTACCAGATCACGGCGGATTGTTTCTGCGCTGACCTCTGGACAAAGGGATTGGAAGTCCCGATTTGTGATTCGTCCCCGGTCGGACAAGAATTCCAGCGCTTTTTCTTGTCGCTCGTTGAGCATGAGATGGGCCCAGCGGCTGCGTGTGACCTGCTCCGGAGTAAGAAGGCGGTCTCCATGGCCATACAAGGTGACGCGGAAGCCATTGGCTGTCTCGTGAAACTTGGGCGGAGGGAGGCCGTCATCCTCCATAAGCCGAACCATGCGGTCTATGCCATAACCCAGCCGTTCGATGAAGCCCATGTCCGACAGCACCTGTACGATGACCTCGTTTCGAGAAAAGCGCTCCTCCAGGATGTTGCGCAGCGTGACGTGACCGGCCAGGCGGCCGGGGCTATAGACTTCGATGCGGTCGCTGAACATGAGCAGGCGGGATTCTTCGCCACGAACGCTGTAATCACGGTGGGCCACGGCGTTTACGATGGTCTCGCGCACGACGGCTTGGGGGTATTCCGTGTGCTCCTCCCGCTCCAGGCCGATGAGGCGGGCCCCGACGCGCATGTTGTCCATCACAAAGGACTCGGCGCGGCGGATTTGTTCCGGCAACGTGCCGACAATCTCTTCACGCAGGAATTGGTCGCCCATCTCTCGCCCCGGATAGCGGGCGATGAGAATGGAGGCGGTGCGCAAGAACTGTTGGGGGTCTCGACCAAAAAGGAGAATGCCGGCATAGGTGGGGTGATTTTCGCCGGTCAAACAGCCACGCCTACGCAACAGGTGAAGGGGGTCGTTCGTGACGCCGGACAAGGAGTTTGCGTAGGTTCGCACAGCATCTTCGTCCAAGTCGTCGAGTGTCGCTCCTGGAACCTCTTGGGATTCGATCTTACTGGACGTGCGCTCCAGCAACAATTGGCGGAGCGCTATGGTAGAGAGGGTCTCGTTGGTACGCCCCCGCCGCGTCAGGTAGCGGCCACGAAAGCGGTAGACATGGGGCAGGCCCGCCGGAATGGTGACGAACAGGATTTCACGACCATTCGTTTCCACAATCTCCGGAAGGGGGATGATGAGCGGCGGGATCGGCATCAGGGAAGCCTGGAGGACGGCTTCAATCACTTCGGTCGGATTGATGATGCCGGTTGGTTTGGGGGGATGGCCGGAAATGCCCACCAGGATACTGCCACCACGGCTGTTGGCCATGGCCACCATCGTTTCGGCAAGCCGCACAGCCCGCACTTGGGCAGGGTGGAATTCGATCTCTTCGTTCGGCCCGGTGTCGAGACACTGGCCGACGAACGCTTCTACCACGTTCGGCGAGTCTATTGTACCCATGGTTTCGTAGATATGATCTTGCTGATTTGCCATTCACAGTCAGTGCGGTCGGGGATAGAGACACCCTTCAAGAGTAAGCGCACTTCACGCACAGGGTCTACGCTGCCGTCTTTGTGTACGGCGACCACACGGGCCGTAACTTCTACCGGCTCGTGCCTTTTTTCCAAATCGGGGTCCGGGGCATATTGGATTCCCTTTACTTCAACGTGATCCAGTTGATCGAGGGGCACCTCCAGCCCAAAGTTGGTATCGTGTACCGATGGGTCCGCGTCACTGGCGAGGTACGTTTTGGGAACTTCGCTATCTTTTCCGAGCGCCCGGTAGAAAGCCAGAACTGACTTTTCTGGATAGGGAGAGTCGCGGGGCGAAGCCGGCGGAGCGAAAGCAAAGTCGATCCTTTTTTGCGTGGGGGCAACGAGGGTGCGGCCATCCTCTTTCATAAAGCTTTTCAAGCCGCCATAGGTCTTTGGTGCATATACCTCTTGGAAAGCAATCTGGCTGCGGTTGAAGCCGGCAATGTTCTTGACGATGACTCGCTCATCATCGGTCAGCCTCACGCCGGCATCACCCCGAAATGTGCCCAGGAGGCGGTAGCCTTGCTGGCCAGAATAACGAGGCGCACAAGGATTTTGCGTATCATCGAACCATCGGAAAATAGAGATTGCGGTCGCGAGACCGTTCGCCACGCTGCTCACGATAAGTTCCGGCTGTTTGTTGTCTCCCGTGAGAAAGTCTTTGACTTCGGCCTTGATCTTGTCGGTGCCCAGATAGTTGCGGTCGCCGGGGTCCAGGGGATAGGGCAGGATCGAGGGGGGGCGACAATCGGTCACATCGTAAATCAGCCCGGCAATCGGCGCAAATTGCTGCTGGTTTGATTCAGCAGGGGGCAAATCGAACCGGTAGAAGATTGCCCACTCAAGGTTCGTGTCTCCATCTGTATCCAGCCGCTGGATGGATTGCACATCAAGATTCAAGTTCGAGAAGACGGGAGCAAAGTCCAGCAGGGGGGATTCCTCTGGTTTGGTGCGGGCAAAGGGGTTCTTTGGCACGCAACCCACAATCGTCGTCACCAAAAGAAAGAGCAAGACAAGGCTGCCACCAACGGCAATGTTTTGCCTGAGCGTGTTTGTCCCGAAATCCAAACGCTTTGTC
>CAZFFM010000164.1:0-2312 GCA_964517425.1 uncultured Ardenticatenales bacterium
TCAACCTGGTTGTTCTTTGTGCCTTCGTGTCTTCGTGGTTCATTTGAGAGAATTGTCGCGCAAGAAAATGACGACACCCATTCCCCTTCTTGACGAATTTCGCTATTTGTGGTATGATAAATAAACTATTATTAGCTCAGAAGGAGGTAAGGAAGATGGACAAAATGTTTTCCCCTTCCAAGTGGTTGGCCCCATTCTTAATCATGCTCTTGGTTGTCCTATCCGCCTGTGTACGCAGTAAGCCGAGCCCCACGCCTATTCCAATCGAGTCTCCGCAGGCCTCGACTCAATCTGACGTGACGCCTACAGGGGGAACCCCGACCGTCTTTGGGTTGGGACCTGCTCCTACGGGGACCGAAGAAACTCCGACGGGTGGAGCTTCTCCTGCTTCTAAGGCGACCCCCTCTGTAGCGGAGGCTGCTCCAACGGCCGCTTTGCCGGCGCCAACAGAAGTGCCCTCGGCTGCTTCGGGGACCGGCTCGGCCACAGGCGGGCAGGTGTCATCGTACACCGTGCAAGAAGGCGATACTGTGTATTCCATAGCCCGTCGCTTCAACACTACACCGGAAGCCATCACTCAATTCAACAACTTAGCCAATCCGGATAGTCTTGTTGTTGGCCAAACATTGCAGATCCCATCAGGGGTGCCTCCGGCGGGCGAGGCTCAACCGGGCGGAACAGGAAAGACGGTCTACACGGTGCAACCGGGAGATACCATGTTCTCCATTGCTCAACGGTACCACACCACGGTAGATGTGATCTCCAGTGTCAACCAGATCTACAATCCCTGGTACATTCACGTTGGCCAGAAACTGGTTATTCCAGGAGGTGCGAGCGAAGGTGGGGCAGAAAGCGCCGCCCCTCCCACATCTTCTGACCAGGGGACGTATGTCGTCCAGGCCGGAGATACCCTTTGGTCAATTTCCGCGCGTTTCGGTACTACGCCACAGGCCCTGGCTGCTCTGAACAATCTCTCGAGCTTTGGGTTCATCTACCCGGGACAGGTGTTGCAACTTCCCTGAAATGGCCCAAGAAAAAGTGCTGGCCAGCCGGCAAATCTATTCCGGGCGCATCGTGACGTTGCGTCTCGATACGGTGCGGCTGGACAATGGTTATGTCACGGAGCGAGAGATCATTGAACACCCCGGCGCTGTCGTGATCGTGCCCTTTGATGACATCGGGCATGTGATCCTTGTGCGCCAGTTTCGCTTGGCGACGGGCGGGGAACTCTTGGAAATTCCGGCAGGGACACGCGAACCGGAAGAAGATGCCGATTCGTGTGCCCAACGAGAATTACAGGAGGAGATCGGGTTCCGCGCCGGTCGCCTGGAACTTTTGGGGACAGTATTCCCCACCCCTGGTTATTCCACGGAACAATTCTCGCTGTATCGGGCTACTTCTCTCGTGCCCTCGCGTCGCCCCCTGGAAGCTGATGAGCAACTACAGGCAGTGCGCTTGCCCGTTGCTGAATTGTTGCGTCGCATTGACGCCGGCGAGATTCGAGATGGGAAAACGATTCTGGGCTTACTCTGGGCACTCCGTCGCGTGTAGCGTGGGGAACGCAATACTGCTGCCTTGCCCGATAAGATTGCACCAAGTGGCCGAATAATCACAAGAGAACGAATAAAAAAAGTGAGGCACTCTGTGTTGCGATGGCCGATCGCAATACAGAGTGCCTCATACGCCTCAAGAGAATTGCTTTTTGGTTGCAATGGTTCTGAGCAAGAAACGTTAGAATCAGAAAGTTAGTTTCTAGATTGTCCGCTTACGAGTGCTTTTTTTTGTGTCGCGGCGGAGAGCCTTTCGAATCGCCTTTTTCTGTTCTTTCCGACGTAGTTCACTTTTGGAAATGAACCAACGCTTCTGGCGATAAGCGCTGAGTATTCGGCTCTGCGCTACTTCTTTGCGAAATCGTTTGAGCAGTGCTTCTTGTGACTCACCGGGTCGTAGTTTTACCGTCATTTTGCATACATCACCTCCTCACTCATAAGTTTTCGAACCCGCTATAAAAAAGCGATTAGCCCGCCGCGGGTGAAGGCCGGAGGCCGAGACTCGCGGCGGTTGCTTCCACAGCCGGACGGATAGTGGGTTCAGGTTTCTATTCACCCCTCCTGGGGCGTTTCCGCATCACCTGGCGGGTCTGTGCCTTCATTGCTTTCGGAATGTGCGGCCGCGTCTTCCTCTGCGCGAGGGAACACCTGTTCGTCAGCGTACATCTCTTCGGGAGGGATATCTTCTTCCCTCGATACATACTCGGTGTCCGATTCGGCCAATGCCTCCCATGCTGTCTCGTCTTCTGGCATGGGTTCCTC
>CAZFFM010000164.1:2412-7932 GCA_964517425.1 uncultured Ardenticatenales bacterium
TGCGGCGGCGACAATTTCATCCGCCGGCAGGGTCTCCTCGGTTTCTGGCGACTCGGTTTCTGGCATGGGTTCCTCTGCGGCGGCGACAATTTCATCCGCCGGCAGGGTCTCCTCGGTTTCTGGCGACTCGTCTTCTGGCGTAGGTTCCTCTGTGGCGGCGACAATTTCATCCACCGGCAGGGTCTCCTCTGTTGCTGGCGACTCGTCTTCTGGCATAGGTTCCTCTGCGGCGGCGACAATTTCATCCGCCGGCAGGGTCTCCTCGGTTGCTGGTGTTTCTTCTTTTTCTTCTTGTGCTCGTCGAAGGCTCAAGCCGATACGTTTTCTATCCACATCCATATTGATGATGCGTATGACGACATGGTCGCCCTTCTTGATGATCTTGCGAGCATCTTCGACGGGCCCGTTTGCCAACTCCGACACATGGATCAGCCCCTCAATTCCTTCGGGCAGGCGAGCAAAAGCGCCAAAGTCTGTGACGTTTGTGATATCACCCTCTACCAGGTCGCCAATGGCATGATTCTGTGCCGTCAGTGTCCAAGGATCGGGTTGCAACTTCTTGATGCTAAGGGCAATGCGTTCTTTTTCCAGGTCCATACTGAGGACAAAGACATCTACTTCCTGGCCGATCTGTAAGACATCGCGGGGGTGCTTCACCCGGTGCCAGGAAATCTCAGATACATGTACCAGCCCATCAGCGCCGCCCAAGTCCACGAATGCTCCAAAGTTCATGAGATTTGTAACAACGCCATGGCATACATCACCGGGCTTCAAGTTTTGCAAAAGGCGCTCTTTCTGTTCTTTGCGCCATTCGCGCATAGCGGCACGTTCAGACATAATCAGCCGCCGCCGCCGCCGGTTGACTTCGATGATTTTCAGTCTGAGAGGCTGGTCAATCATTTCGCTCAGGCGGTCAATGCGTTGTCCGGAATCGGGGTGCTTGGGCAGGGTGACCAGTTGGGAGGCAGGCACAAAACCGCGCAAGCCGAAGAAGGGGACGATCACGCCACCTTTGTTGAAATTGGTAACCGTGGTCTCGTACATCTCACCCGATTCCATCATTTCTTCGGCTTTTTTCCAGTCCTTGAGGGTACGGGCCATGTTGAGTGAAACCACCAGGTGACCCTCCTGGTCTTCAGGCTGTAGGACGAAAACGGGAACTTTGTCGCCAACGTGGATTTGGTCAAGATATGCGGGCTCTAACTTATCCAGATCCCGTTGTGGCACCACGGCCTCCAGCTTGAGCCCCACATCAACCAGAATCTCATCTGATGATTTGGAGAGTACCACGCCACCGCTGATAATGTCTCCACGCTTGGGTTGCTTGTAGTCATATTCCTCCTGCTGGAGATATGACCACATGGGCGACTCTTCTTTTTTCTTCGCTTCCTGCAATAGTAAATCTGTCATATCAAGATAATTCCTCCTGTGAATTCCAATCACGCAGTTGATACAGATCTAAGATAGTTGCCTCCAAGGTCATTGACCCAAAATAAAAACTCTCGACATGCCGCTGTACTACGGCAGTCGAGAACCATAATATCCTTCATTTTCCGTTTAACCATCGCTGGTTCTGGATGAAACTGAAGGCCCGGAACGCTATACAGACTGCAACTTACGGCGAGTGCTTCTTTAGTAAGGCACGCATAAAGGTTGAGTCTCCTCAAATAGTTCTGCTCTTGATTCACGAACTGAGAAAACGATTAGACCTGCGAGCCAACTTGTGTGATTGTGCTGCTATTATACAGCAGTAGGTGAATGTTGTCAAATGGATTTTGGAATGACGGCCAAATCTCCAGGGTTATGGGCGATCGAGTATTTTGTAGCCTCGGGTTCCGTTCAGGACAAGGGTCGTGTGGGTGTCTATTGTAAAACTGTTGAGAATACGGGCGGCACTATCCATGATGACGACCTGCAGCCCTTGCCCCGGTTTCGAAATGCGTGTTCCGTTGACGCGAATTTCTGTTGTGCGGGCCGTCCGCAGATCGTCCCAGAATCGCAGCCAGCGATGCGCAAGCAAATCGTCGCGCAGGTTGCTCAAGCGTCCGCGTGCCCGATTTCCGCGGCTGAAGAGCGAAATGCCGGCGGGCAGCATCGAGCCGTCGTCGAGCTGTACGCCACGTGGAGCCTCGATCTCGACCGGACCGGAGGCGAGTTTTTCCCAGCCAAAAGTATGCCTTGCCCGCGGCCAGCCCGCCCGGCCGACTGCGACATAGCTCCAACCGACTTTGCCGGGCAAGTCCGCATGCAATCCCAGATGGCGCATTTGCGCGATCGTGCTTTCGTCGAGGGCGTTGACCCCTTCACCCGATATTGCCAGCAGGACGAACGCGCCGTCTGGGGCCTGGTCCAACAGGGTGCGCAAGTCGCCATCGCCAAATAACACAGCTTCCGGGGTGTAGCCGGCTGCCCGCAGTCGCTCGGGCCGGTTTCCGAAATCGTAGATTTGCAGGCCGCGCGGTACAGCGTCCAGACTGCCGTAGCCGGATACCAGCCCTTTTTCTCCAGAACGGTAGCGCTTTACCAACGACGCGGGATCGAAGGTGGCGGCGGCGTAGATTTCGTCTCCTTGGCGGACGTTTTCGCCCAGCAGCTTATAGAGGAAGAAGGTATTCTGCCGGTACGAACCGGCCAGGAGCAAACTGTGCCCTTCGATCTGGTTGAAAAGGGTGTCCATTCGCGCGGCGTCTTGCACGTTTCTGCTCTGGTCTGCGGAGAGTGATGTGCGGTAGCCGAGCAAAGCGACCAGCAACACCATCGCCGCTGCCAGCAGGTTGGCAAGGTGCCGAAAGGGGGGCGTTTTCCGCGACGTTTCTCTTTGCAGCACGTGCAGCACGCGGTGGAGGCCAACTGCGAAGAAGAGACTCAACACGAGGAAGGTCGGAATGAAGAACGAGCCAATGTCCAGGGTTACAAAGTTGATGGCAAAGGCAAGCTCGCCCGCCCAGGCCAATCCCAGGGTTGCGGCCAGTCGGGGGCGGGAGTGTATGGTTGCAGCAATGCCCCAACCTATGAAGATCAACACGAAGGGCGTAAATTGACTCCATAGCGCGTGTAGGTAGAGGGCGAAATGATTTTGCAAGCGGGCCAGGGAACTGGCACCGAAAACAAAGTCGCGGTATTGGCCGGCCATGGCAAAGCTCAGGAGATTCCTGATGCTTAGGGGGGCGAAGAACTCGGAGTAGGGCGTTCCGGTGTAAGCACGCAGGGCGATGTAGCCATATTGGGCCACCCCCACGAGGATCAGAAGCAGGACGATAACGATACTGCGCGGATTGAACACGGAACGGTCGGTGCAGATTACCCAAAAGGCAAAGGCCGGCAGCAACGTAATCATCGTGAGGTGATTGCCAAAGCTGAGTGCATAGACCAGGCAGGCCAGATAGAACATGCGCCGGTTACCACTGCGTCGCCAATGAAAAAGGGCCAGGAGCGTGGCTGCCACATAGAAAGCGTTGAGCGTATAGACTTCGGCGACGACCGCTTTATCCCAGAAAAAGCGCGTCGTGCCGAACAAGAGGGCGGACAGGGCCGCGGCAAAGGGAGAAACATCCAGTTCAAGTGCCGTCCAGAAGAGCGTCCCCACGGCCAGGGCACCAAACAGGGCCGACATCAGGTTGGTGCGATAGGCAAGCACACCGAAGGGCAGTCGCGCGAACAGGGCGTTCAACATTACGTAGCCGGGGTAGCCAGGGGAATGTGGGATTCCGAGCACACGCCCGATAAATTGGAACTTGGCGTTGTCCCCGCTCCCCCCCAGCCCCGGCTGCAACGTGTGGACGTATGCGAAGAAGGGAATCAGCACACAAAGAATGCCTCCCACCCACATCGTGAGCGGTCTTGAAGCGGGTTGTTCCGGAGGTTGAATGGGCCTGGGGGCTTTCCGGAAGTCTGGTCGTTCAGAGGGCATTGCACTCAGCCACGGACGAACGATGGGCAGCTAGTTTGCGGACTCATCGAAGCCCCAGGTATCGCTGACGACGTAGAGGGGGCGGGCCTTCACTTCGTCGTAGATGCGCCCCAGGTATTCGCCGATGATGCCCAAGAAGATCAGTTGAATCCCGCCTAGAAAGAGAACACTGACCAGGGTCGTCGCCTGACCCAGCAGTGCCTGGTGGCCGTACAGGCGCAAAAAGATGACCGCGGCAATTCCAACCAGGCTCAGAGTGGCAATGGCGAAGCCGAAATAGGTTGCGAATTGCAACGGGAGGTAGGAGAAAGAAGTGATTCCGTCGAGCGCGAAGCGGACCATTTTTCGCAACGGGTATTTTGTTTCACCGGCGAACCGCTCGGCGCGGACGTACCGGACACCGGTCTGCCGGAATCCTGTCCAAACCGATAGGCCGCGCATGAAACGGTGCCGTTCGCGGAGGGTACGCATCGCCTGAACTGCCTTGCGGTCGGCCAGGCGAAAGTCGCCTGTGTCTGGAGGAATGTCTATGTCCGTGATGCGGATGATCAGGCGGTAAAACAGCTTGGCCGTCGTCTCTTTGAACCACGATTCCCCTTTTCTTTCCTCGCGCATTGCGTAGACTACTTCGTATCCTTCCTTCCATTTTTCGATGAGCTGAAGGACTACTTCAGGAGGGTCTTGCAGGTCGGCATCAATGATGATCACGGCATCCCCTTGCGCATAGTCCAACCCCGCGGTGATGGCCACCTGATGCCCAAAGTTGCGGGAGAAATTGATGATCTTCACCCTCGGGTCCGTCTCACGCAGCTTGAGCATGAGTTCCAAAGAGCGGTCGTGACTGCCGTCATTGACCAGCACCAGTTCGTACGGTTCATCGAGGGTGTCCATGGCCTCTGTCATACGGCGATGTAGTTCTTCAATGATTTGCTCTTCGTTGAAGACGGGAGCAACGATGGAGTAGCGCGGTCTTGAGCTAGGTTCGGCCATGTTGTTATCTCCCTTCGTGTCGCTGGGCAGCTTCGGGGGAATCAAATGCCGCGCGGAAGGGTGCCGGTGGGGGTTGCGGGTGTCCCTTGTTGTCCAAAAAGACAAAGATTTGTTTGGCGTCCATGATCACCTCGCCGCTATCGGCACCGTGATCATCCGCGCGCGTAATGCGGTACCGCATGGTCCAACGGATTCGTCCCCACTCGGTTACGCCGCCGGTGACGAGCAGCGTGTCGCCAAAGCGTGCCGCTTTGCGGTAGTCCATGGAGGTGTGTACCACAACCGGGTACAGCCCCCACACATCGAAGTCATTGAAGCTCAAGCCGATTTGTTCGAGGTATTCGCAGCGGGCAAATTCCAGGTATTGGAGGTAAACGGCGTTGTTCACGTGGCCAAAAGAATCGAGTTCAAAGCTGCGTACCTTTACGATGGCCGTGCGTTGTGGATAGGACATGGCTCTGTTTTCCTGTCTGTTTATTAGCCAAGTGTGGTTTGGAATCTGACTTTGGGATCAGCAAGTACAGTATACGCCGAACGGCCGATTTGTCAAGATGAGACGGTTTTTCGGGTGGCCGTCAAAGTTTTGCGTCTGCAATCATTCACGCCCTGCCCTTACCACC
>CAZFFM010000165.1:0-7926 GCA_964517425.1 uncultured Ardenticatenales bacterium
TTCCGTGAAAATCCGTGACCATCCGTGGCAAAAACAAAAAACGCCAGTGTCCAGAATAATCTGAGAAATCTGTGCAATCTGTGGTTCGCCTTTTTGGTTCAGGCTCAGCTAGGTTAGGGATCTATGAACCATGCCGTTTTTCGCGTTGGCGCAGTTGCCGCTCAATGGCCTCGATTCGCGTGGCCTGGTTGACCACCAATTCGGCCAGGAAGCCGACCAGGAAGAGGAAGAGCCCGGCCAAGATGACCACGCCGGCAAAGTAGAAGAGGGGGCGCTGCTGTTTGCCCCGGTCTATCCAGAGGTACAGGAGATAGAGGTCTATCCCCACGCCACCCAGAATGCTGATCATGCCGAGCGACCCGAAGAAGAGCATCGGCTTCTGGCTGAAGGTGAGCAGAAACTTGACCACCAACACGTCCAGGAATGAGGTGGGAATGCGCGCCACCCCAAACTTGGAACGGCCCGCACGACGCGGGTAATAGTTTGTCTTCACTTCGCCGATGCGGTACCCTTGCGAGGCGGCAATCATCAGCAGGAAGCGATGCCAGTCGGAGCGGAGGGGGGGCAGATTTTCGACGACTTCACGGCGGAAGGCCTTGATCCAGTTCATGTCGTGTGCCTGCACACCAAACAGGAGGCGCGAGACCGCGTTGTAAACCCGCGAAGCCGGCACTTTGCCATCGCGCCGGCCCTGCCGCCAACCGGCAACCACGTCGTACCCTTCGGCAAGTTTGGCGAGCAGCTTGGGCACATCTTCCTCGGGGTCCGATTCCAGATCGGCAGGAAGGAAGACGACGGTGTCGCCTTTTACGATGCGGAAGCCCCTATCGAGTGCCTTGGTGATGCCATGCTTTCCGCGCTGGTGTACGACGTGCAGCCAGGGATAGTCTTGCTTGGCCGCGTCGAGCATGGTTCCCGTGTCATCGGTGCTGCCATCATCGATGATGACCGCTTCCCCACGCAGATCATTCACGGTGAAGCAGCGATTTATCTTTTCCAGGAGGAGAGGAATGTTCGCTGCTTCGTTATGGGCCGGAATGAGCAAAGATACGTCCGGTCTGTGGAGGGGATGTTCAGCGGTTTGTGGCATCGGCTGTCTCGTATGGATGGGCGATGAGGTCATAGGGGCAGGTGAGTGCGGATATCTCTTTGACCACGCGGGCCGGGTTGCCGGCGACGACGACGCCGGGCGGCACGTCGCGCGTGACGACGGCACCTGCACCAACCAGGGCCATCTCGCCGATGACGATGTCGGGCAGGAGGGTGGCATTTGCCCCGACTTTTGCTCCCCGCCGGATCGTGGCTCCCTTCAGACATTCTTTCGCCTTGGGGCAGAGCGGGTGCAGGGCGTTGGTGACGACGACATTCGGCCCCAGCCAGCAGTCGTCTTCCAGCACGGAGTGTTCGGGGACGAACACGTTGGAGTGCAAGCGCACGTTGTTGCCGATGGTCACGTGATGTTCTACCACGCTGTTGGTCCCGATGCTGACGTTGTCGCCGATTTCGTTTTGCTCGCGGATCATCACGCCATGGCCGGTTTGCAATCCTCGTCCGATGCGGTTGCCGGCGTAGATCACCGTGTGCGAGCGGATCACCGCCCCCTCGCCGATGACCACGGGAAGTTCGCCCGCTTCGCGGCCACGCGGGGGCACACCGATGACGGCGTAATCACCGATCTCCGCGTCCTGGCCGAGCCGGACGTTGGGGTAGAGACGAAACTGTTCGTTGCTGGACGCGCTCTGCACGGTTAGGCCCCATCCTGTGCGGCGCTGCCGATTTCTACCAGGGCACCCTTCCTGCGCAACGATTCCTGCGCCGCTTCCAGGACGCGGACGACGCGCCAGCCGCTGCGCCCGTCGCTGCGCGGGCGTTTTCCGGTGCGGATGCAGTGCGCAAAATGGGCACATTCGTTCCGCAGGGGTTCGGTCATTTCGATTTTGGGGATGTGGATGTCTCCCGAATGGAGCCGGTATTGAAACTCGCCGTAGATGTCCTCGCCCTTGACGTATACCCCTTTGTCGTAGATGCGCACTTTTCCCTCGCTGGCTACGTCGTCGTAGAGGATCATCCGCTCGCTGCCCACGACGGTCATGCGGCGCACTTTGCTGGGGTCGAGCCAACTGGCCTGGACGTGGCCGACGATGCCACCGGGGAAGTGTAGGGTGACGAAGACAACATCCTCCACGTCCGCTTTTAGATACGTTGCACCCTGCGCGCTCACCGAAATGGGCATTTGCTCTAACAGGAAAAGCAAGATGGAGATGTCGTGTGGTGCAATGCTCCACAAGGCGTTGATGTCACTTTGCACGCGGCCCAGATTCACACGGTTGGAGTAGATGTAAAACACCCGCCCGATCTCTTTCAAATCGAGCAGTTCCTTGATTTTTAATACGGCCGGATTGTATTCGAAGACATGGCCGACCATCAGCGTCAGGCCCCGCTCATCGGCCAGGGTGATCAGTTCCATCGCCTGCCGGCTGTCCATGGTGAGCGGCTTTTCGACAAAGACGTGCTTGCCGGCGAGCAGGGCGGCTTTGGCCAGGGCGTGGTGCGTACGCACTGGTGTGGCCAGGGCAACCGCTTCGATGTGCGGGTCTTCTATCACCGCGGTGTAGTCGCTTGTCGTGCGCACGCCGGTATAGAGGGTTTCCATGCGCTGCAAGGTCTCGGAACGGAGATCGCAGCAGGTATGCAGCACGGTTTCCGGCAGGTTGTGGAAATTGCGGGCCAGGTTTGGTCCCCAATATCCACAGCCGGCCAGGGCAATGGTGACGGGCGTAAAGGCTTCTTTTTCAGGCATAGCGTCTGGATTGTAGCACGTCCTTATGCCCTTGTCAAATGGTTGGGGAAGTGTTATACTGTCGCGGTTTCAGTGATTCCTGGAGAAGATACCAAGGGGGTGTCAGGTTTGTCTATTGAAAATTGCACATCTCAGTCCATCGGCCTGTTCGATTCCGGTGTAGGGGGGCTGTCTGTCATGCGTGCTGTGGCCGAGTTGTTGCCGGCCGCAAATATCGTCTACGTGGCCGACAGCGCACATTGTCCCTATGGCCGGCGTTCTCCGGCCGAGATTCGGGAGTTTTCAGTGGGTATCACGAGGTTCTTGCTGGAGCAGGGTTCCGCACTGATTGTCGTAGCTTGCAACACGGCGTCGGCGGCTGCTTTGGCCCACCTGCGAGAGACATTCCCTCAGGTGCCGTTCGTGGGGATGGTTCCTGCCGTGAAGCCGGCTGTTTCTGCCCGTCGCCCGCGCGTTGTCGGCGTATTGGCTACGCCGGTCACTGTGCAAGGTGCGTTACTCTCCGACGTTGTGCAGCGGTTCGCAGCGAACAGCCGCGTGATCACCCAGGTTTGCGCCGGTCTTGTCGAGCAGATCGAGGCCGGCCGAATCGCCATGCCGGACACGCGCGATCTTCTGCTCCATTGTCTCGAACCGATGCTCAAAGAGGGCATGGATACGCTGGTGTTGGGCTGTACCCACTACCCTTTTGTCATTCCCTTGATTCGCGAATTGGCCGGGCCGGATTTGCGGATCGTCACTGCGGAAGAGGCTGTGGCCCGGCAGACCCGCCGCGTGTTGTCATCCCCGGAAGGTTTTCGGGAAGAAAGAGGTGTTCCTCCTTCGTACCATTTCGTGACCACGGCCCATGCCACGAGTTTTGCGCGTGTGAGAGACGTGCTGGTGCCGGCGCTGAGGGGGCCGGTATGGGAAGCTCGCTGGCGCGATGGCGAGCAGCTTACTGTTGCAGCAAACGAAGCACTTCCGCCTGAACATCCGGCTGATCGTTAAGGTGGATGTGCGAGTACGGGGGGGGCGTGACCAGCTCACGGCCCATCAGTTCGGCCCGTCGTTCCGGTTCACCCAGAGTCAGCTCGTAACGCCGCCGGAAAGGACGCTCCGTTGGAAGTATCCCCGGAATTGTGCTGGCGCTTTTTGCAGAAACAATTAAATCACCCATCGAAAACTCGGTGTCCAGATTCAACCCGGCCAACCTGATGCGCAGGGCCGCCACCAGATCGCCATAGATGCAGGCGTAGCTCACGTCCGTGGGCAATTGATTCGGGCGATTCAGGTCGGACAGAAACGCGCTATCTGGCGCGAGCTGCTGCGCGCCCACGCTGTCTGCCTGGATGGGCTGATCGTCCCCGCTGAGGACTTGTCCCGCCGCGCTGGCTTTCATGGCCCGCAATTTCACGTGGGTTCGTTCCACGTCGCTGGCCAGGTCTACCGGTATGACACCCCATTGACTTAACTTAATCACCAGCCGCCAGATGAAGGAGCCGCGCAAATGGTTGTCGTAGAGCGCAATCCAATCGACTCCCAGGTTGGGGGAGCTAATCTGTATGAGCTTGCGCACTTTGCCGGTGTAGCGCGTACCCCATGAATCTTCCTCTCGCTGGGCAAGATAGTAGCGGGCAATCAGTCCACCCATGCTGAACGTCACCAGGTCCACTTTCTCCGGGCCGCCTTGGGCCACACTCTCGCGGCTGAGACGATCAACCTGGAATGGAAAGGCGTCGGGGATGTTGGGATCATCGCACAAGCGATGTGCGATTTGTCGAATGTCCCCCTGATAATTGTAATGTGTTTCGTCCCCTTCGAAGATGGAGCCATAGTCAAAGGCCCGTATCAGGTTGCGATCGTAGCCGCCCTGTTCCACCAGGCGGGAGATAATCCCGGTCTTTTCCCAGTCTTGCGGGTGGCCGCCGAGGCCGTGAATCAGGATCAACGGATGGTGCGCCGCCATGAGATTTAATCCGCTCCGTTCAGACGAGCAATGGAGACGATGTGATCATTGTCTCGCATGTTCATCAGTTTGACGCCCTGGGTGGCCCGCCCAATGCGTGAGATATTGCGAACTGTGGTGCGTAGTACCATGCCGCTGGCCGAGATGAACATGATTTCGTCTTCCGGCTTGACGACACGCGCATCCACGACCGGGCCGGTAACCGGCATTCCTTTTGCAGCCAACGTGCGGACGCCTGTGCCGTAGCGGCTCTGTTGACCGTACGCTTGCAGGGGGGTGCGTTTCCCGTAGCCGTTAAGCGTCACCACCAAAAGGTCAGCGTCGTCTTGCACCAGGTCTACGCCGGCAACGTAGTCCCCTTTGCGAAGGCGGATAGCATTCACGCCGGCGGCGGACCTTCCCATGGCACGCACATCCTTTTCGGAAAAGCGGATGGCCTGACCATGATGCGTGACCATGATGATGTCCTGGTTGCCTGAACTGATTTTCGCCCACTGCAATTCATCATCGCTGTCGAGGGTGATGGCGATCAATCCGCTGGGCCGCACAGAGGCGAATTGATCCAGGCTCACCCGCTTGATGCGCCCTTTGCGCGTGGCCACAATCAGGTACATTGCCGAGGAGAAGTCCCGGATAGCAAGGGCCGCAGTCACGATTTCTACGGGAGCAAGATTGATGATGTTGATCAGCGGTATCCCTTTCGCTTGCCGGCTTGAATCGGGCACTTCATACGCTTTTTGCTGGTAGACCTTGCCCACATTTGTGAAAAACAGCAGGTCATCGAGCGTTTGGGCGGCGAACAGGTGGCGGACGATGTCTTCTTCGCGGGTGCTCATGCCGGTGACTCCGCGACCTCCACGGCGCTGCTTCCGGAAGGTGTCTGTGGGCACCCGTTTGGCGTAGCCCCGCTGGGTGATGCTGATCAGCACGGGAACGTCTGGCACCAGGTCTTCGATATCAATGTCGGCGTCTGCATCGAGCCGCAGTGTCGTGCGGCGTTCATCGCCAAAGCGCTCCTTGATTTTGTGCAAATCGTCTTTGATCAGCGATAAGATTTTTTGTGGATTGGCGAGCAAGTCTTCGAGGTAAGCAATTTTTTCCTTGATCGCCTTGTACTCGTCTTCGATCTTTTGGCGCTCCAGCGCGGCCAACCGGCGCAGTTGCAAATCCAGGATGGCGCGGGCCTGAATCTCGCTCAATTCAAAATTGGCTTGCAGGCGAGTGAGCGCTTCGTTGGCTGTGGGAGACTGGCGAATGGTCTGGATGACAGCGTCCAAATGATCGAGGGCGATCTTCAGGCCTTCCAGGATGTGGGCGCGCTGTTGGGCCTTTGCCAACTCGAACCGCGTGCGGCGGGTGATGACTTCGCGGCGGTGTTCGACGTAGAGTTGCAGCAATCGCTTGAGCGGCAAAACGCGCGGGGCATTATCGTCCGTCAACGCCAACATGTTCACGCCAAATGTGCTTTGTAGCGCGGTGTATTTGTAAAGCTGGTTGAGGGTTTTGTGTGGCTGTGCGCCGCGTTTCAATTCAATAACCAGGTGCATTCCCTGTCGATCTGACTCATCGCGCAAGTCGGAGATATCTTTGAGTCGCCCCTTGCGTACCAGACCGGCGATCTTTTCTACGAGGGTTGCTTTGTTCACCTGGTAGGGAAGTTCGGTCACTACAATGCGGTGGCGGTTCCCCGGCATCTCTTCGATTCGCGCGCGCGCGCGGATGGTGATCAATCCGCGACCCGTGGCGTAGGCAGAGCGAATGCCGTCGCCACCGAGGATGATGCCGGCGGTGGGGAAGTCCGGGCCGGGAATCAGGGCGAGCAACGAATCGAGCGTTATGTCTTCCAATTGATCGTAGTGATCGATGAGGTAGACCAGCGCGTCGCAAACTTCGCCCAGGTTGTGGGGGGGGATGTTCGTAGCCATGCCCACGGCAATGCCCGAGGCTCCGTTGACCAGCAGGTTCGGCAAACGCGCCGGCAGCACGGTGGGCTCTTGCAAGCTGCCATCGAAGTTTTCGGCGAAGTCCACCGTACCCTTCTCGATGTCGGCCAGCAACTCCATGGCGATAGGGGCCAAGCGCGCTTCGGTATAGCGCATGGCTGCCGCGCTGTCGCCGTCCACGGAGCCGAAGTTCCCTTGCCCATCCACGAGGGGGTAGCGCATGGAAAAATCCTGGGCCAGCCGGACCATCGCGTCATAGACGGCGCTGTCGCCGTGGGGGTGGTATTTGCCGAGTACTTCGCCGACGATGCGGGCCGATTTCTTGTGGGGACGGGTGGGAAGCAGCCCCATATCGTGCATGGCGTAGAGGATACGCCGGTGGACCGGTTTGAGACCGTCGCGTACGTCGGGTATGGCACGGGCGACGATCACGCTCATGGCGTAGTCCAGGTACGCCCCACGCATCTCGTGATCAATGTCTACACGTTTTACAGTTCCAATTGATTCCATCATTGTTTTCGTGTGCCAAGCAGCAGCGGCAGGGGCAGGCTTCAAACCTGCCCCTGCCGGCTACGTTCTACTTCGCGGGGCCGACCGTGCGTACGCTCAATTCACGGTCAAGCATGAGAAGGGCATGCCCGTCTTCGCCGATGATCTTCAATGTTTCGATGATGTCGCCGGCCGTTTTCTCCTCTTCCACTTGCTCGGTGATAAACCAGTGTAGAAAAGTTTGGCTGGCGTAGTCGTTTTCCTGAACAGCAAGAGCATAAAGCTGGTTGATCCGCCCGGTGATGTGCTGCTCGTGCGCAAGCGTTTGCTTGAACATGTCCAGCGGCGAAACGAAATCGGCTTGCGGCTGCTCCAGGGCCTGCAAGAGCACGCGACCGTTCCGGTCATGGATGAAGTCAAAAAATTTGAAGGCGTGGATCATCTCTTCATCATACTGGACCCGCATCCAGTGCGCGAACCCCGGAAGGTTGAGAGTCTCGCTATAGGCTGACATGGAGAGGTAAAGGTAGGCAGAGAAGACCTCTTCCCTCAGTTGATCGTTAAAGGCATCCTGTATCTTTTCACTTAGCATGGTGTTTTCCTTTCGTTTGGATAGAATGGGTTTCGGGAATATCAGGTGAATGTTCAGGCCGTTTCAGGTATGGCACACTTTGGCCACAGAAACCGGTGTCTGCCGCGCATGTTAAGGCTTGCGACATGCCCAAAATGAAGTGTGCGTCGAGCCT
>CAZFFM010000166.1:0-7861 GCA_964517425.1 uncultured Ardenticatenales bacterium
CCAGAACCAAAAAAGCGAACCACAGATTGCACAGATTTCTCAGATTATTCTTGGTTTTTTACTCTGTGTCATCCGTGAAATCTGTGGCTCATCTTCTTGCGCTGAGCCAGAACCAAAAAGGATTCTCGCCATGAATTGCACGAACTAACACGACAAAGAAACTCCGACAAACTGCTAGAGCCGTCCAATATCCAAGGCCCGCAAGGCCATCGACTTTATGGCGTTGAGTACGGTGACATTTGCTTCATAGGATCGTGTAGCAGAAAGCATGTCCGTCATTTCCGTAGCGATGTTCACATTGGGATAGGTGACATACCCATCGGCATCCGCATCGGGATTGTCTGGCCGGTAGACACGTTGGCCGGGCGTATCATCCTGGACGATCTTCGACACCTGCACGCCGGACATTTGTGGCGTGACTTCGGAACCGCGTCTGGCGGCAACGAAAGTAGGCACGGGCAGGTGAAAGGCTGTTTGCCCCTCACGGGGGCGAAACACCACAGATTCGCGCTTGTACGCTCCCCCCTTTTCCGTGCGCGTTGTATTCGCGTTTGCGATATTGTTCGAAATCACATCCAATCGCAACCGTTGCGAAGTCAAGCCAGATGCAGCGATGCGCAGAGAATGAAAAATGTCCATCCGATTTCCCCTTCCTAGGCCATCGTTCTCAAAGCATCAACCAGCGGGCTGGTGCCGTCTGGGCGGAACAGGGCATAGTGACCGAACTCCGCATCTTTGCCGCCGCCGGCCTCATTGGCAATCAGCCAGTATGTGTACGCAAAGTTGTACGGCTGGCGATGACGCATATAATCGTATGCACCCGTTACCATTTGGGTTTGCTCCTTCTCGGAGACCTGGGCGGAAACGTGTGTGCCTCCCTCTGTGCCAATGACCGGCAAGGAGCGGCCCAACTCATCCTGAACGATGCGGTCGTACTGCTCAAATCGCAAGAAACCGTTGGGGTCGTCCAGTGCGCGCGGGCCGGTATAGTTGTGTATGGCCAGCCAAGCGTGGTCCAACACCCCCGCTTTGCCCCGCGCCTTGATGCCGCGCAGCGCGTTGCGCAGGAACTCGCGGTCATCGTATTCGCCCTGCGGACTCAGCGCACCGAAACCGGGGAGTCCTCCGGCCTTGCTCACCTCTTCGGCCGCGGGAAGCCAAAGATCAAGGTAATGCTGTACGTCCGGCGGATTGCCCCCGGTCTCCACACGCAAATTTGGCTCGTTATAAAGCTGGAAGTAGCGTACGCCCAAAGATTTGTAATGCCTGACCATAGCTTCCAAATCTCCACCGACAGGCACAACACCCGGCGTATAGACGCGCAAGACCGGCTCGATCCCCGCTTCAGTGAGCTTTTGCGCCAGGTAATCGTTGGCCCCAACGTTAGTCCCGTCATTGAGGAACACGCCCCATTTGATGTGCATGTCTTTCATTTCCTTCACGAAGCGATCCACAACTTCGGGCGGCGACCCCACGGTAGGTATCCAGTGCATGCCCCGGCCATTGTCTGCCGGCGGGTGCGGATAGGCGTCAAGCGGCATCGGATTCGAGGCCGCGCCCCAGACCCCGTCCACGCCGGGCACAGCGGCAATGGCCGGCGTGGCCCCCGTAGCAACCGGCGGTTGCACTATCGACGGGCTATTTTGGGCGGCCACGGCCGGAGCCGGTTCCATCAAGGCGTTCGGCAGAGCGTGTTGATCGCGTTGCGCGGGCAACGTGCGCAGCCAGGAACGAAGCCGCGCAAATGAATCGACGCCCGCTTGCACCTGCACCCTGGGCACCCGGCTCGTCTTTAGAAAATGAAGCGTCTGCCAATGGTGGGAGGCCGTGGAGGAAATTCCTGAAGACGAACGAGCCACCTGTTGCAGCACAGAGTCGAAAGTTGCTTCGCCGGCAAGATGTTCCGTCTGGACGTGAGCACGGTCCGTAGAACGGGCTTTGTTTGCCGGACCGCCGGAAGAAATCACGGGCTGTGCGGCGACGAATTGACCACCCATACGATCTTACACCTCGCTCGAATGTAACATATTGTCAATCAACGATTGCGCCGGCTGCGATAGAGTAGCGGAAGTGCAGGGAAACTCCTTCTCATCATGCACACAAGCACCCGTCCTGATCGTATGTCCAAACCTGTGCCTTGCGCTTTTCCAATCTGAAACCTGAGGCCCTTTCAGCAACGTATCGTAGGCGTAAACACCGGAAGTTGTATAGCTCCTACTATAACACGGAACGGTGGATATTTCAGTAAAGAAGATGTGAAACTGGCGTAAAAGTGCCGTAAAGAGCGCGCCTGCACCGGTATGTGGGCCAGCACTGCCTGAGCCCCGTCGCGACGCGATTTTGACAGAGTCTGACACTTGGTGTATAATACTGAATACGACTTCGCTCGATTTCATGCCATTCCCCCAATGTTGCCGCTTGTGTACGAAGAGGTCTCGCTTATAGGTCCAGTATGTTGCGCACCGCCAAGTTGCCCCGGTGGAGCACGTGGGGATAGATGCCGGTGGTTTTCACGTTCCTTTGGCAGGCTCCGTACCCCAAAGGTCGCTAGCAGGCTGTCGGAGAGGTCTGCTTTTCCCCTATTAGGACACAGATTCTCACAGAGAAACACAGACGAAAAACAAAAAATAAGGTTACTGCTCAGCCTGCCACCAAGGCGACAAATGAATTCGCCGCCTGAGACTGCGAAGTGCGTTAAAACGCACTATTCCAGCACGACAGCAACCTGTTTCAACAGGTTTCGCAATTATAGGCGGGCAATTCATTGCTTGCCGAAGCCGGCCTGAGTAGTAACAAAATAAGAATCTGTGTGCGGAGCCTGTGAAAATCTGTGTCCCATTCTTCTTTCTCCGACAGGCTGCTAGATTGCCAAGTCCAGCGAAAGCCACATGGAATAGTTGTTACCCTGGGAACGACCAAGACCAATAGAAGAGGGGAGGAGATATCATGACCGCAGCACAGCGCCAGAACCTAACATTTGCTCTTTTGTCATTCGCGTTCGCCTTGCTCGTGGCCCTTGGCTTCTGGTGGCCGCGGGCATCCGTGAACGGGTTCGACGCGGCGAAGGCCGCGTTGGGCGGGGAGACGGCCTTCGCGGCCCACGCCGTCTCCCCGCCACAGGCAACATCCGTCACGACCCTCACCGCGCCCAAGTGGCTGCAAGCGCCAACCCTGGACGGGCAATGCAGCGATTCGGAATACGCCCAGGCCGGCACCGTCTCCTTGCAGACGCAGACCGGCGGCCCCGGCGCCGAGGTCAAGCTGCTCCACTCGGGCCTGGACTTCTACCTCTGCTTTGCCGGCCTGCCCGACGGCACGGGCCAACAAGCCGTCGTGCGCGTGGACAGCGATCACAGCCGCGACCGGCTGCTCATGCCCGGCGATTACCGCTTCAGCGTGGACGCTGCCGGCCAGATCAGCGTTACGCAGGGGATGACCACCGGCCTGTGGACGCCGATCAGCGTGCCCGCTGGCGACTTCGCGGCCGTGGTGACATCCACGGTCGGGAGCCCCACGTGGAACGCGGAACTGCGCATCAGCCTGGAATGGGTGGGTGGCTACGCGCGCACGGATGGCTTGAGCCTGGCCGTGGAGCAGGCGGATGGCACGGTTGTTCAGCAGTGGCCCCTCTCCGCCACGCCACAATTGCCGGCCACCTGGGGCAGCCTGGCTCTGGGCCCCCTCTACACAGACACCGTGACCGCCGAGTCCGCCTTCCTCGACGGGCGCGAGGGTTACCTGGTTGTGCCCTACGCCTCCGATTTGAACCCAGCAGAAATCACCATCGAGGCCTGGGTCAAGGTGGTGGATGGCGACTGTGGCACCCTCGTCGGCAACGGCCGCGACGCCTCCTACTGGCTCGCTTTCTGCCGCATGATCCAGTTCGGCCACGACGGTGCAGGTTCCGTGGAAACGGAGCAGACGCCCTTGGGCGACGGTTGGCATCACGTCGCTGTGACCATGGATGGGGTCAAGGGCATACGCACCTTCTACCTGGACGGCCAAGTGGACGCGCACTTTGGCTGGGAACCGGCTGAAGAGAAGCGCCCGGGAGAAGAAAAGGTGCCGGAGAAACTGGGGACCTCGGATCGCATGTTGCGCATTGGCTCGGATCGCGACGCGCCGGACGACGTGGATCACCTGCACGGCTACGTCAGCGAGCTGCGCATCTGGAACCGGGCGCGCACGGACGCCGAGATTCAGGCTGACGCCTTCCGCCGGCTGAGCGGCGCAGAGGCCGGACTGATTTCCCTGTGGCCCTTCACCCACGGCTTGCAGGACATCGCCGGCGGCCACGACGCCGGCCTGGTCGGCAACGCCTCGCTGGCCAAGGAAGCGCGCGACGTTGGAAGCTTTCCGCCCACGCCCACTCCAGTTCCCTACACTTACCCGACTCCTGTGCCGATCCCGGCCTGGGATAGCCACGTGCCGGGTATCGCGGGGGGGATCACCCTCGACGGCGTATGCCGGCCGGCGGAATACCCGGATGAGAGCACGCTCACCCTGGAACCGGATCGCTACACCTCCATGCACCTGCTTGTAGCCCCTGACGCCCTCTATCTGTGTACCAACATTCTTTGGGGCGGGCATGGCCTGACCAGCACGGTCACCCTGTGGATCAACCGCGATGGCCAGGGCGGCGCCGCGCCGGGGCCGTCCGACTTACGTCTGCGGCTGCAGCCCGACGGCAGCCTGACGGCCGGCACGGGCGATGGTTCGGGCTATGGCGGTGCCGCGCCGGCGGCGCTCGCCAGCCAGACCATCTCGGACACGAAGTTTGCTCTCCAGGAAGACATCCGCACCATCAACTCACCCTGGTGGGCCGGCGAAGTGCGCATTCCCTGGGAAGCGCTGGCGCCCTACACTCCCGGCAATTCGCTGCGTTTGGCCCTTTCGTATGCAGGGACAGTCGCCGGCGGCGCGTTCCCAAGCCAGCCGGAGAACATGGCTGTAGCGGAAAGTTGGCCGGCCAGCTTCGATCCCCAGCAGCCCGACACCTGGGGGGAGGCGAGCACGGAGAAGCCTCCGTTGAGCCTCTACCTGCCGCTGATAAGCCGGCAGTATACAGGATCGTCGTCTTTGGGGGCGGTTGGCCCCGATTCAGCCTCCGGCGCGAGGGCAGACAGCGACGGCCTGATCGTGATCACCCCGACGCAGGCCGCAGCGCTGCGCACGCAGCAGCCCAGCGCCCTGGCCGGCTGGCCGCGACCGGCGCCGACAGAGAATGACTTTTATGGCAGTTGCCTCGGCTCCCCGGATGACCAGGACTGGTCCAATCCGCTTATGTGGCCGATCTTGCTGGCAAAGTACATTTCATACGCCGGCGTCTACAATGCCAAATGGCCCCACGTTGATCCCAGCTTCCCTGTCGAGCAGGCCGAAGGCACACTTGATAGTATGAAAATCTCCAGCGAGGATAGCCCCTTCATCCACGACAGCCACGACCTGGACATGGACTTGAACCTGCGGCCAGAAGACCGCTGGTTGTCGCTCTCGGGCGGGTCGAACCTGGTGCTTGAGACCGAGTCGCTATTCCTCACCGGGCGCACCTTTCCCATGGAACAGGACCATGTGACCGTTAAGGGCCGCTGGATCTTCGACTGCGGTCACGACCCCAAGACCGAGATCCACTCCATCCCCATCTTCGAGAGCGATCGCCTGGTGACCTTGCCCAATGGGATTGGCTCTCCGGGGCAACTCGTGAAAGTGCGGGTGGCCCATGTATGGATGACCAGCAACCCACACCCATTCACGTACAACCTGAGTAGCCTCGGCCACTTTACCTTCAATTTGGATTACCCGCCGCCGTCCGAAAGCTGGCCGCCATCGCTCTCGAACTGGGGAAACGATCTCCTTTTCCTCCGTGTGGTAGAGGGCAACGCCTCCCACGTTGCTGTGACGGGAACCACCGACAACGGTATCCAGGTCACCATTACCCCACCGAGCAGTTCCGGACAGCACTACTTCGAGTTGGTGCTGGGCTATCTGGATCCGGTGGACCCCGTCTCTGCCAGTGGCAAGCTGCATCACGTCCGTCTCGACGCCGTCGAAATTCTGGACGACCTGGACAGCGGCTGGCCTGACTGTTATGTCGTCCATGACTGTGGTGAATGGACCATGATGATTGCCGTCAATGGCGCCTGGCGCAGAATCTTCCAGTACACCACCGTGTACGATGGCGACCCACCCTATAACTTGCCCAACATCAACATTCCTGTGGTTGGCAGCGGCGACTTGCACTTGCGCGTCATCGGCTACGAGAACGACGACCCGTTCAAGGGCGATGAGATCACACAAGGTGGCTGGTCCGTGCCGGGAACGCTGGGCCAGCACTCAAAGGCGCCAGGTGACTGGAGACTCTACTACACCGTGTACGATGGGTACTATGATGGCCCTACCGCGCTGCCGGAAAACGATTCGTTGTACTGGCTCTTCCATCTGGGGGACGAGCCGAACGACGACTCAATCTACGGCTATAACCTGGGCACGCTGCCCGTGCCCGGCGAAGGCGCGCCGGCCCACGTCACGGAGCACAACTCCTACGTGAACCAACAGGCGTTGGTGAAGAACGGGGTCTACCTCCTTAGCAACGACGTGGACCGCTACCAGTTCGCCCTGACCGATTTTGCTACGGTAACCTTCGGCAATCTGCCGTCCGGCGTCCATCTCCACGTGGACCAGACCTACCCCTGGAGCTACGCGGGCAATACACCGCCGGAGTTGGAAAATCTGATCGGCTACAAGAGCGCACGCATCAATGTTCACGCCGACGCGCCGGCGGTGACCGACAAACAATACACGCTGAAAGTGGCCACGACCTGGCGCACACTGCCGCCCGATTGGGGAGAAGACCAGGACACGATCAATCCGTATACGGGAAAGGGCGGCCGGCTGGTGGACCTGTTCACGCCAGTTTCGAACACGGTCGTTATAACGGAGACTTCTATGTATCCCAGCAGCCGAAGTCTCACAGAGGATTGGGCCTGGCAGCACGTCAAAGGAGATTTGGATTACTACGACGTTTGGATTCCGCCGGTAAAGACGCAACCTCCCATCCACCAGCCCCCCTGCGAGTACGATCGGCCCGGTGAATTACGCCTGACAGCATACGACATGCGGTTGCAGGTGGTAGCCTCCTGGGGACCGGGCCCCATTGTCATGTTGGCTGATGAAAACGATTTTGTTACCCTGACGGGCCTGAACGGAAAGTTTCCCAGCGGACATGCCTACGTCCGGGTGCAGAATCCCGCAGACCAGCGGGGCTGGTACCGCTTGCAAGCGGAATGGACCGATGCCAAGTTCTACACGCCAGTG
The DNA here is from genome assembly GCA_964517425.1 of uncultured Ardenticatenales bacterium. Taxonomy (GTDB): domain Bacteria; phylum Chloroflexota; class Anaerolineae; order Ardenticatenales; family JAADHH01; genus JAADHH01. The sequence continues at coordinate 7,315 of CAZFFM010000166.1, forward strand.
ATTTGCTCGATCCTCAGAGCCAAGGATCAGATGGCTGGCTTCGCTGCGATCAACTGGAAGGCCGTGTACTTCCCTCGACTCAACCTTCCCGATCCTTCGCCCATGCTGGATCAGTTGTCGTTGTACAGCCTGGGCGGGTATAAGCCCGTAGGTATGGAACAGGCCGGCGCCCTCAACGCCGTCGTCTCCAGCGCCGCCGATCAGCCGGTCATCGCGCGCCTGTACGACATGAATGGCGTTCTGCTGGGCGAGGGCCTGGCGTTAGGTGTAGGGAGCGCCGGCGAGACGGTACCGGACGGGCAGGTCCCCCAGAGCCGGCTGACGGTGAGCGGCCTGCAAGCGAACGAGTACTATCTGATGCAGATCGTGCCGGCCTTCGATGTGGGACCTTCCGGCATGCAGGATGTCCCCGTGGGCTTTACGCAGCAGGGGACTGGCGAATAGGCGGGCCAATCTCAAAAACAAGAAGTTCAACTTCTCAGAGAAGTTGAACTTCTAAAGGGGAATCATTGCCGGAGGCTGGCCTGCACCTCGGCCCCGCGCCCGA
>CAZFFM010000167.1:0-7819 GCA_964517425.1 uncultured Ardenticatenales bacterium
ATTCGCGTGTTGGAGAGGTACTTTCCGGGCGCCGTTTCGCCCCCCATCCGGACCACTGTGCGACTCTCGAAAGCGCCGGGGCCCCGCAAAACGATCTTTGAGTATGACCCGAAAGGCCCGGGCGCAGAAGATTACCATCGTCTCGCCCTCAGAGTGATGAAAGATGCCAAAAGATAAATCCCATCGCGCCCTCGGGGATGACCCCTTCGAGGGACTCGACCGCATCGAAGATGCGCTGGCAGATTCGACAATCGAAGCGGAAGCAGCGCCGCCAGATGCCCCCCCTCCCGGTACAACGGCTGCGGCGATGTCCGCGAGAACTTGCCCGTACTTGGGGTTGCGCACCGACCGGACGGCGATGTTCTCCTTCCCCAGTGACGAGCACCACTGTTTCGCCGGCGGGCACGAACGTTCGATCTCTCTGGATCACCAAACGAACTTTTGCCTGGGCAGGCGTTATGACCTTTGTGATCGGTATGTACAGGTCGCGTCCGCCGCCAACGCTATTGATGAGAGAGCGCTGCGCCGCAGCCCCCTGGAGGAGACCCGCAAAGCCCAACAAACAGAGGCTGCGGACGCGGCCCCTGAGTTGTTGCCGGCGGACGAATCTTGGGGGCAAGAACGTGCCGGCGACCTGGCCGACCTCCTCCAGGAACTATCGCCCATGCGCGTGGCTTTGTGGGCCACGGCCGCCTTGCTCCTGGTTGCCGTCGTGTACTATTATGGCAGCCGCCTCTTCGGCCCCCAACCCAACTTGCCGACCACTACGCCTGTGCGGGGCGGGATCCCCGTCGCCACGGCGACCGTGCTGGCTTCGCCAACAACCACGGCCATGCCGACAGCCACCGTGGAACGCGCAACCGCTCTGGTCACGCCGCTGCCCACCCCCACTTTGATTCTTGGCGGGCGTTACTATTCGTTGGTACCAGCAGCCGGCGCCGTCGGCTGGGTAAGCAGCGGCGACTCGCTGGCCCACTTCGGCGAACGCAACATCCATGTTGGCATCTTCAAAGAGCAAACCTACTTTGGCATCATGCAATTCGACCTGTCGCCAATCCCCGCCGGTGCCCAGATTGCTTACGCTGCACTTTCTCTCACCGGATTGAGTGATGAGAATATCGGGGCAACGGGAACCTGGCAGGCGCAAATCCTCGATTCCACGTTGGACGAAAACTGGCATAACCTCACCTACGCAGATGTGCAAGGGGCCTCCGTGGTCCAGAGCCTCGCTCCGGCCATGGTGCCCTCCGACCTGGGACGCAAGCGGGTCAACACGTTCGCGTTTACCGCCGGCCAGCGCGAGTGGTTGGCCAAACAGGTGGAGACCGGCAAACTTTCTTTGCGCATTCGCGGCCCGAAGGGGAGCGCCGATAACCTGTTTACGTGGGATAGCGGCTATGGCGGCGGATTTGGCAATCGACCCACCTTGCTGGTCGTTGCCGTGCCTCCGCCGACCCCCACGCCCATTGTGGTCACCAGCACGCCGCGGCCGGCCAATGTCTTCGAGGCCGCGACGCGTGTGGCTTTGGCTACGCTGTACGCCACGACAACCGGAACGGCTACGCCCCTTCCGCCCAACATCGTCACAGCCACGCCGTTCGGCAAGCAAAACCCGCTCGTGATCACGAATACGCCCACGCCGGCCAATGCGGCCACTGCGACCTTTGTCGCCATTCTGCAAACTGCCGTGGCCGCTACCACCGGTACGCCCACGCCCATACCTGCCTACGTCAGCACGGTGACTCCGCACCCGCCCTACGTGATCATCACGGCCGTGCCGACGCCGGCGGATGTCTTTGCTGCGGCAACCAGGGCGGCACGCGCGACCCGGCAAGCTCGCCACGGCACAGCCACACCGCTGCCCGCGAACTGGGTCACGCCGACGGACACGCCGACTGCGCTGGTCGTCTTCAACACGCCGACGCCGGCCAACGCGGCCACGGCCACCTATGTCGCCGCGTACGCCACCGCCCTGGCCGCTACGACCGGTACGGCCACGCCGCTGCCGCCCAACGCGGTGACCGCTACCGCGACACCCGTTTCCATCCCCTTGGAGGCGCTAACGCCCAGCCCCACCGCGACCTTGCTACCTGCACCGACCGCCGTTGTACACATTCCCTCCTCTTTGTATGGCAAGATATTGTTCCTATCCGACCGATTTGGCGGCAGCGCTCCCGCTGTGTTAGCCATGGATCCAGACGGCAGCAACACCTCTTTGGTGACCAATCGGGATGTCTATGATCGTGCGCTGACGTTGGATCAACTCTCTACCGATGGCAGCCAGCAGGTGTTCGTTCGTAACTACAAAGGCGACTTTCAGATCTGGGTAATGAATCGCGCGGATGGCTATAGCTGGTACCTGGCCGGACGGGGGGGGCAGGCTGACTACGACCCGGTCTGGGCACCGGATGGCGCGCGGGTGGCTTATGTCGCCCAACGCGACCGTGACGCCAACGACGAAATCCATGTCGTTGACAAAGATGTGCGGTCCCCCGGTGGTGAATTCATGGATACCCGCATCACTCAAAACCTGGTGATGGACAAACACCCCAGTTGGTCACCCGATAGCAAGCAGATTGTGTTCTGGTCCAATCGCGTGGAAGACCCGGCGTTGTGGAAAATCTCCGAGCAGACCAAGAACCGCCAAATCTGGATTTCCGATGATGACGGCCAGCACCAACACAACATTAGCAACAACGCCTATGAGGATTGGGACCCCGTTTGGGTCAAACCCTATTGGCCGTGAGTAGCGTGGTGCGCCAAGCGTCGGCCGTTGAAAATCCAAAGTATCCCGTTCAGTCCCTCTGGAATAGGACGCAGATACACGCAGATTTTCGCTGACTTCTTGAAATTATCTGCGTTTATCAGCGGGTAATCAGCGCAATCGGCGTTCCATTTTCTGGGTATCTGAACGATTACAATCCAAAATCGAAAAAGGAGGTGAACACAATGAAAATCCTTGTCACTGGTGGAGCAGGCTTCATCGCCTCGCACGTCGTGGATGCCTATATCGAGGCCGGCCATGAGGTGGTGATCATCGATGACCTGTCGACCGGTTACCGCGGCAATTTGAATCCCGAGGCGCGTTTCTATCGCCTGGATATCCGCAGCCCGGTCGTCGAGCAGATTTTTGGCAGCGAACAGCCCGATATCGTAAACCACCATGCGGCACAAATGAACGTTCGCCGCTCGATTTCCGATCCCCTGTTCGACGCCGATGTCAACATCGTGGGATCGCTGCGTTTGATCGAGTATGCGCAGCGCTTCGGCGTGAAGAAATTCATCTACGTCTCGACGGGGGGGGCTGTCTACGGCGAACCGGTCTATCTGCCCTGCGACGAATCCCACCCGATTCAGCCGATATGCCAGTATGGAGTCAGCAAGCATACCGCCGAACACTACCTCTACCTTTACGGCGAGAATTACGGCCTGAACTATACGGTGCTTCGCTACCCCAACGTCTATGGCCCGCGTCAGGACCCGTATGGCGAGGCGGGCGTCGTGGCTATTTTCAGCGGGCAGATGCTGCGTGGCGAACAAATCGTGATCAACGGCAACGGGGAGCAAGAGCGGGATTTTGTGTACGTCGGTGATCTCGTGCGCGCGAACGTTGCCGCTCTGACCAAGGGAGACCGCGACATCTTCAACCTGGGCTGGGGGCGCGGCACCTCCGTCAATGAAATATTCCGGACGCTGGCCGGCATTACCGATTACCAACTCGCCCCCCACCACGGCCCCCCCATTGTCGGCGAGACATACAAGATCTTTCTGAATGCCGAACATGCGGCGGCCGGCCTGGCCTGGAAACCGTCGGTAACATTGGAGGATGGCCTTCGCAAAACGGTAGAATACTTCCGTACGAAAGCATAAGCATGATGGCACACGAGACATCCTTTTGTCACACGGCGATGATCCTGGCGGCGGGCGAAGGCACGCGGCTGCGCCCGCTGACCCTGAAGACGCCCAAGCCGATGTTGCCGGTTGCCAACAAGCCGGTGCTCGAACACACGCTGGACCTGCTGCGCCGGCACGGGATTTGTCGCGTTGTCATCAACCTCCATCATCGGGCCGAAACCGTCATAGCGCACTTTGGCAGCGGGGATAGCGGGCAGGAAATCATCTATTCTGTCGAGCCACAGTTGCTCGGCACCGCCGGCGGGGTGGCCGCCATGCGCTCCAGTTTCGGTGACCCGTGCCTGATCGTCATCTATGGCGATGTGTTGACCAACATGAACCTTTCGGCCCTGCTCGATTTCCACCACCGGCGGGGCGGCCTGGCCACACTGGCCCTCTATCGCGTGCCCAACCCCACGGAATGTGGACTGGTCGAAACCGCGCCCGACGGGCGGATTCTCCGTTTCGTCGAAAAGCCCCCCCCGGAGGAAGTCTTCACAGATTGGGCCAACGCCGGCGTTTATGTCCTGGACACAAAAGTGCTCGATGAAATCCCCCCGAACACGTTTCATGATTTCGGTCACGACCTGTTTCCGGCGTTGCTGGCACAGGGCGCGGCCCTCTATGGCTATCCTTTGCATGACCACGAATACCTGATTGACATTGGCTCGCTGGAAAAATATCACCGGGCAGAAGAAGAATGGCCCGGTTTGGAAGATTTTCAACCATGATTGTCGTGCAAACTCCGCTGCGTATCAGCTTCCTTGGCGGCGGAACCGATTTGCCCTCTTTCTATCGTCAAGAAGATGGCTGGGTAGTCAGCTCCGCCATAGACAAGTACATTTTCGTCATCATAAAAAGTCGCTTCGATGAGAAGATTCGCGTTGGTTATACGCGCACCGAAATGGTCGATTCTGTGGACGAAGTGCAGCATGAATTGGTGCGCGAAGCCTTGCGTAAGACCGGGGTCGCAAAAGGCGTTGAAATCAGCACGATGGGCGACATTCCTTCAGCCGGTTCTGGCCTTGGCTCGTCGAGCACCGTCACCGTCGGCCTGCTAAACGCCATGTACAACTACCAGAACGGGCAGCGGAATGCAGAAACCCTGGCGCGTGAGGCCTGCGAAATCGAAATCGACACGCTCGGAAAGCCCATCGGCAAACAGGACCAGTACATCGCCTCCTATGGCGGCCTGCGCTTCATCCGTTTTTGCGCAAATGAGCAAGTGATGGTAGAATCATTGACACTCTCCGATTCTACACGGCAGGAGCTGGGAAGGCGACTGCTTCTGTTCTATACAAACGTGACCCGAAAATCAGAAACGATCCTGAGGGAGCAAGTCGCCAACACAAATGACCGCATGCCTCAATTACGGGCCATGAAAACTTTGGCTTTGCAAGCGCGGAGTGCCTTGGAATCGGGAGAGCTGGATGACTTTGGACGGATTATGCACGAAGGCTGGATGCAAAAGCGCCAGCTTGCCAGCAAGATTACCAATCCGATGATCGACGAGTTGTATACAGCCGCTCGCGAAGCCGGCGCGGTGGGAGGCAAAATCACCGGCGCTGGGGGGGGCGGGTTCCTGTTGCTCTATTGCCCATTACGCAACCAGGATCGCGTCCGCGAACGGCTGCGTCACCAGCGAGAACTTCCGATTACATTGGAATCTGGGGGCAGTAAAGTAATCTTCAATGACGGACGATAATCAAGCAGTCCCGGTTTGGACTGCCTTCGAATCGCAGATTGGCCGGGGCACGCCTCGCCCGGCCATTTTTCTCGACCGGGACGGTGTGATCAACCAAAACCGGAGCGACTATGTAAAATCGTGGGAGGAGTTTGAGTTTCTGCCCGGTGCGCTGAATGCCATTGCCCAACTGGCTTCCAGCCATTTCCACGTAATCGTGGTGACCAATCAATCGGCCATTGGCCGGGGCATCGTTCCCTCGCCGGTCGTCGAGGCCATTCACGATAGAATGGTACGCGAGGTGGCACGTGCCGGCGGACGCATAGATGCGGTTGTCTATTGTCCGCACGAGCCGAAGCGGGGCTGTCTGTGCCGCAAGCCGGCCCCCGGTATGTTTCATGAGGCGGTGGCAAGGTTGCCGGTGGACCTGCCGGCATCGGTTTTCATTGGTGACGCCCAAAGTGATCTGCTGGCCGCCCGCGCCGCAGGGTGCCGGCCGGTCTTGGTGATGAGTGGAAGAACAACGCCGGAGATGCTGGAAACTTGGGACGCGGCGATACGTGATATTGTGATAGAGAAAGATTTGTTGACAGCGGTGACTCGGCTCTTGCGAAATGGACAAGGAAGGTGAACGATGGAACTACTTACGAAATATATTCAAGAGACGTCCGATACGATAAACCGGCTGCCGGTGGCCCTCATTCAGGAAATCGTAGAGATTCTCCATACTGCGCGACTGAACGGACAGCACGTATTCATCATGGGCAATGGCGGCAGCGCGTCCACGGCCTCGCACTTTGCCTGCGACCTGAGCAAAGGTACGGCTGACCCACGGGCCCCGCGCCTGCGCGTGGTGGCTCTGACCGACAATATGCCCACGTTTTCTGCTTGGGCCAATGACACCTCCTACGATAACGTCTTCGCAGAACAACTATGGAACCTGGTCGAACCGGGCGATGTCGTCATTGGAATCAGTGGAAGCGGGCAGTCCATGAACGTGCTAAAAGCCATTCATTTGGCCAAGCTTGTTGGGGCCATTGCTATCGGCATAACCGGGTTCAATGGCGGTGAATTGGCCAAGATTGCGCACGTCCCCCTCGTCGTACAGAACCATACAATGGAACAAATCGAGGACGTACACATGATGCTTTGCCATCTGATCACCACCCAGCTGCGTGCGATGACCGATGCGCTGCCCCTGCCGGCCGATTTGGCCATTGATCTGTTTCCTACCGCACAGGAAGAAATCTACAAGGCGCTGGTAGACATTCCCCGACGACTTGCCCTGGCCCTGCCGGCAACGATGAGTACGGTAGCTCTCCTGGATGGATACAGCGAGACACTGGTGGTACGGGGCGGACATTATCTGCACAACGAGGGCGGGCCGCGCGACTTCATCGGTAGACAGTTTCGCACGGTCAACGTGCCGGCACACGCGAGAGTTCTCTCGCAGCAACAGCCCGTCATCTTCCGTCAGGACGAACTCTCGATTTCGCTTCCACGCAAAGAATTGGAAATAACTCTTGACGAGGATATACAATCGGGGGCGATTATTCCGCTCATGATCGCTGACAAACCGGTCGGGGTTGTCTCGATTGGGGAAGTTCGTTCGTGGGGACGCACGCCTTTCAACCGCAGAAAGTTGATCGAATCTTGGAGGATTGCCAATAGCGCGCTGAAACAACTTGATATCGGCTGCGCTTCGGACAATGGGGAACCAGACGCCGATCCAACTGTTCTATAATGTTTCCGAATGCTCTGACGAAAGGGAGCAACCGGGCCGTGTGGCGAGAGTTTTTCACACTGGCTTTGGCTGCGCCCTTTTTGATTCCGGCGACACCTTGGTGGTGGGTCGGACTGGTCATTCTTGCCGCTGCGTGGCTCGTCCGGCGGCTGGCAACCGGCCATTGGACTGCGCGTACCCCGCTTGACCTCCCCTTTCTTCTGATCCTTGCTTCTACGCCCTTGGCCCTCTGGGCTTCCGTGGATCGGGGCTTTGCAATGGCCCTGGCCATGCGCGTTTTCTTTGGCATTGCCGTGGTCTACGGGATCGTGAACGCGGTTGAATCGGAAAAAGGCATCTGGTGGGGCCTGGTGGGGTTGAGCCTGTTGGGTATTCTCGTGACCGTCGTGGCTGCTTTGGGCATGGAATCACCCTGGCAAAAAATGTTTGACCTCTCCTTCGTGTACGGCTTCCTTCCCCGCAGCCTGCCCAGACTATCCGACCCCCCCCCCCCCCCC
>CAZFFM010000168.1:0-7616 GCA_964517425.1 uncultured Ardenticatenales bacterium
TGTTTATCCTGCAAATCTGTGTCCCATTTATTCTTTCTCCGACAAACTGCTAGGGCCTAGGCGTGAAATAGGTGTGGAATAGGAAGAGGCACGGACAAGATGAGTACGCAAATGGCTTTGGATCTGACGAAATACAAGAATGTATTGCGTGACCTGCGTCCCATCCGCTGCCAGGGACGCGTGGAGCAGGTGATTGGGCTCACCGTGGAAGCGGCGGGTCTCAATGCCCAGATGGCGGAACTATGCCACATACATCCCAATAGTGGACGGCCATCTGTCGCTGCGGAGGTCGTCGGATTCCGGCATGATCGCACGTTGCTCATGCCGCTGGCCGATATGCAAGGTGTCCAGCCCGGCACAATGGTGACGACCACAGGCGGAGAGTTCACCGTGCCGGTGGGAAACGGCCTGCTGGGACGCATTCTGGACGGACTTGGACGCCCCATTGATGATAAGGGCCCGCTGGTTGTCGAGGCCCGCAGAGCGGCGGTCAGTGCGGCCCCCCACCCTTTGCAGCGGACCCCCATACAAGAACCGTTGGTAACCGGCGTACGAGCCATTGACGGCCTGTTGACCACCGGCAAGGGTCAACGCATGGGCATATTTGCCGGCAGCGGCGTTGGAAAGAGTACGTTAATGGGCATGATCGCCCGCCGCGCCTGCTCCGATGTCAACGTCATCGCTCTGATCGGGGAACGGGGGCGCGAGGTGCAGGAGTTTGTGCAACACGATCTGGGCCCAGAGGGTCTGGCACGCTCTGTTGTCATCGTCTCCACGTCCGACCAACCCGCGTTGGCCCGCTTGAAGGGGGCGTGGGTGGCCACCACAATCGCCGAGTATTTCCGCGATCAGGGGCTGGATGTAACTTTCCTGATGGATTCCGTTACGCGCTTTGCTATGGCCCAGCGGGAAGTGGGGCTCGCCGTGGGAGAGCCTCCTGCCACCAAGGGTTATACGCCTTCGGTCTTTTCGATTTTGCCCAAGCTGTTGGAACGCACCGGAACCTCGGACAAAGGGACGATCACCGGCTTCTACACCGTGTTAGTAGAAGGCGACGACATGACGGAACCGGTCACCGACGCGGTGCGCAGTATCCTCGACGGGCACATTGTACTGACCCGCGAACTGGCTGCTGAGAATCATTATCCGGCTATTGACGTTTTGGGCAGCGTCAGCCGGGTGATGCCGGCGATTACGGAGGAGGCCCATCGGGCAGTTGCCGCGCGTATGCGCGAGGTGCTGGCCACATACCGGAAGGCGCGCGACATCATCAATATCGGCGCGTACGCGGCAGGGTCCAGCGCGCAGATTGATCATGCCATTGCTGTGATGCCCAAGGTGTTGCCATTCCTGCGCCAGCCGCCCGATTCATACACACCGTTTGAGGAGACGGTACACCAAATGGAAGATTCGGTCCAGAATGATGCCGACCGTTCCTAGCAGCTTGTCGGAGAAAGAACAAGGGGACACAGATTTGCAGGATAAACACAGATTTTTCGATGATTTGGCCTAAACATCTGTGTTTGTCTGTGAGAATCTGTGTCCTATAAGAGAAATTCAGACTTCTCCAACAGCCTGCTAGGCGTGATGCGAAGGAGGCGAAGATGTGCCCGGTTGGTGGGAGGTAATCGTGCGAAAACCATTTTCTCTGCAATCGGTTCTGGACTACAGAACCAGCATCCTGGAAATGCGGGAGTTGGAGCTTGCCGAAATCTTCCGTGAACTGCAACTTCAGACACAGCGATTGGCGGGCATGCAGGAGGCTAGGAAGCGCGTGCAATCGGAGATGCAGCACATCCAGGAAGCGCAGAAACTAGACATCGGAGAACTCTGCTGGTGGCAAGAACGCCAGGATGTCTTGCATAACCAGATCCGGGCACAGCAGATCCACCTCGGTGAGATCGAAGAGCGGGTTTCGGCAAAGCGCAAGGAGGTTTTGTCCGCACATCAAGACGAAGAGGCGTTGATTAAACTGCGGGAACAAGAAGATCTGGCTCAACTGGAGCATGAAAAGCAACAAGAACTGCACGAGGCGGACGAAATTGGCACGACACGCTACTTTCGCCGCCAGAAAGAGTTGCTTCAAACAGAATCTTTGAAAGGAATGGCGGATGGAAGGTAGCACTCAGGCGATGGCCGGCCGGGGAAAAGCTGATGTCGCCGGCACGGGGGAGAACAGATGGCCGGAGCGGTAGGTAGCATATTCGCGCAACTTCAGCAGAATATCTATGATAGGTTGGCCGAGGCGCTGGCGACGCTGGTCGGCAACCAGACGGTGATACACACCGCTCCGAGAATGGGAGACCCGGGTGAGTTTGCCGCCGTGATTCGGGATGAGGCCAAACGATACGGCATAGACCCGGCGTTGGTCACGGCCGTCGCTCAAGCAGAGTCCAATTTCAATCCGGCGGCGGTTTCGTCGGCCGGCGCCAAAGGCATGATGCAATTGATGGACGGCACGGCGCAGAAGCTGGGCGTGGACAATGTTTTCGATCCGGCACAAAACATCGAGGGCGGCGTGCGATTTCTGCGTTCGTTGCTAGACCGCTACGGGCGGGCCGACCTGGCTCTGGCTGCCTACAACGCCGGCCCTCATGCCGTGGATCAGTACCGGGGGATTCCCCCGTACCAGGAAACGCAAACCTACGTCTCGCGTGTTCTGGCACTGCGCGACCAGTATCGCCAGTGGGAAGCGTAATGTCTCTAAGACCAAGAAGTTCAGCTTCTCAGAGAAGTTGAACTTCTGAGGACAGGGAGAGTGTGATATGGGAAATTCAATCGTTGTAGATCGCGCGATGCAGGCCTTGACCGCAGCAATGAACGGCTTGAGTTTGCGCCAACAGGCGATCACGCACAATGTGGCTAATGCTGATACGCCCGGCTATAAGGCCGTGGATGTTTCATTCGAAGGGCAGTTGCAGCAAGCATTGAACGGCCAGCAGGACAACCATCTACAGCTGGCCCAAACGCATACCGGTCATCTGGCCGCGCCCGCGGAACAATTCGCCGCACAGACAGTGCATCGTTCCAACACAACGATGCGCAACGATGGCAACAGCGTAGACATTGATCTGGAGATGTCTCAATTGGCGGAAACGACGTTGCGCTACAATGCGTTGACTCTGCTGACGAGTAAGAAACTCGGCTTGATTAAGAATGTTATCACCGGTTCCCGTCGTTAAGGCCAATTTGCCTTACGCAGCGCCGGGCCCAGCGGGGGCGTAGTAGTGACAGATAAAAAGGGAAAGGAGGGAGAGGCATGTCCACACTGATACGCGAGCTAAAAGCCGACCACGTGGCGATTATCACGGTTCTGGCAAAGGTTAGCGAATATGGCATAAACACTCCCGAAGGAAAAGAATGCTTATCGTCGGCAAGAGACGTTTTGTTGGCACATTTGCAGAAAGAGGATAAAAGGTTGTATCCCCCTCTCCGAAAGATTGCTGTGACGGACAGACAATTGCGAGGCACCTTGCGTATTATGGCGAAAGACACAGCAGAAATCACCGCAGCGGCTATTCAATTTTTTGATAAATATTCTAAGGGTGGGGCAGGGATCGCGTTCGCCAAGGACTATGGCACGCTGGTTTCACGACTCCGCCTGAGAGTGCGGCGTGAAGAAAACACGCTCTTCGCGAAGTATGTAGAGCTGGTCAACGGCACACCCGCTTTCCCAATAAAGCGCACGAGAGAGGAGGTGATGTTTTTGTCGCGATAGATCGCCGGTAGGGGGGAAATCCTTCCCACAGCGGGAGGAGTTTTGATAGGCCATTGTGCCAATCCAAAATCAAGAAAGGAGGTGATACAAATCAATGCACTAATTATGATGCCAACTTTGGGTGGTGACCTCGTGTCATCGTCCGTGAATTTGCCGGTATCCGCGCAGTCGTCGTTGTCTGCGGAGAACCTACCGCCGGATGCGTTCGTTGCTTTGCTCCTGGCCCAATTGTCTGGGGAAAGCGGCGCAAACGGAACTTCGCTGGGCGCGGCGATGGCCACGTTGGCCAGTTCCGCCGCAGGGGATGGCGCGGCAAGCGCAGACACTCCGGCCGATGCTGACGGGGCCGCGGCCACTGCACAACATGGCGCGGACTCCCAGCCACTTTTGGTGGATACGGCTGCCTTGCTCGCCTTAATGGGCTTGCAACAGGTGGCGGATGTACCCGCCACAGGCGACCCATCCGTCGAGGGAGATGCGACCGCGGCCGCCGGTGCGGTGGAGGCTGTTTCGGCCTCTGCGACTCTGGCCAACTCGGTGATGGTGCCGCTTGTTGCGGGCCCATCTTCGGTTGCGGCTGCGGTGCCAAGCGGCACACAAGCTGTGGCGGTCGACGGGAAACTCGTCCCGGCAGTCGCGTCAGCCGCACCGGACGGAACCCCTCCCGTGACCGCGGAAGGGAAACTCTCTCCCCCGGTTGCGAATGCAGCGGTGGACGCCGCGATGGAGCAGGCGGCGATGCCGCAGACCACGCCTTCCCAGGCGGCTGCTTCGATCCCGGCGGTCGGCGTCGCCGAGCTGGGCGCGCAAGGTACGGTGGCGCAAGCAGCCGAGCCGGCAAGCGTCGCCGCTGCCGCCGTGGTGGCGGATGGCGTACAGACGGGGAAACCCGGCCGGCCCGCCCGAGTCGCTGCTCTTCCGGCAAGCGCTCCGGCGCGGACGCAAAGCGTTTTGGCCGGAGCCGATGCGGCTTCCACGGTACACACCGCGCCGGCGGAGCGGCCTGGGGCACAGAATTCCCTGCCACAGGCAAACGTTCCGGCGTTCGACGCCATCGTTTCGGGAACGGGGGGGGCGGCACAACCGTCTGCTCCGGCCGAAAAGCATGATGCTCACGAGCCTTCGCCTTTGCCGGCGATGGCTACCAGCGCGAAAGCGGCCGTACCGGCCAAGCCGGCGGCGGCTCCCGTGCAGGAACCGGCTGCGTCGTTTTGGCGTGAGCTGGCCCGCCCGATCACCAACCAGACGGCGGCCGGCGTACGCATGGCCTTGGCCCAAAGCGGCAAAGAAGCACACATTCGGTTGCAACCGGAGTCGCTTGGCCACCTGGACATTCGTGTCGTTTTGGACGGCAGCAACGTCCAGGTCCATGTGATGGCTGAACACGCGGAGGTCGGGCAGGTCATAGCGTCCCATTGGACGCAGCTTCGTGAGACGCTGGCTACACAGGGTTTGCAGGCTACGAACCTGGCCGTATCGGTCGGTTTGGGCGGAAACCCGCGCGAGCTGGCCGGTCGCAACGCACGCCACGACGGGTGGCGGCGAGACCGCGAGGAGATGACCGGTATCCAGGACGAAGGGCTTGACGTCACACAATCCAGACCTACATTGTCTACGAGCCGTCATTTCCTGGATGGGGGGCGTATTGAATATTGGGGTTAGTTGTTTGAAAGCTGGGTGAACGGGAGGGTGCCAGATTTACGCGATGGCGAATGTTCATCCAATGGAGGTGATAGCTTATGATGGTTACAGGAATTCAGAGCAGTGCAAACAGCGCGGATACTACAACCACGCCCGCGGCTTCGGGAGCATCGAAGTCCATGGGCTTGGGGCGAGACGCGTTTATGAAGTTGATGTTGACCCAGATGCGCCAGCAGGACCCGCTGAATCCGGTGAGTAACACCGATTTTCTGGCCCAGCTCGCGCAATTCAACGCCCTGGAAGAGATGGTACAACTCAACCAGACGATGACAAATTTCGTACACGGCCAACAACTTTCGCAGGCCAGCGCGTTGATCGGGAAACAGGCCTCTGGTTTGGACAAGCAGGGACTGCCGGTCAGTGGCGTGGTCTCGGAGGTACACGTGGCCGGGGATGAGGTGATGCTCACCATCGGGGCCAGCCAGCTCGCCCTTTCCAGCGTGCATTCCGTTGAGGAGGTACCCGCCGATGTCAGTTGATCCTGCGCTGGCCATTGAATCGCTGCGCGCACTGCGCAGCACGCCGGCGAACCAGCCGGCTATTCCGGCGGGTCAATCGTCGGGCAGGGCTGGCGTACCGTTCGACCACTATTTGCAGCAGGCCGCCAAGTGCCCGGCCGGTGTACAGTTTTCAGGGCACGCCCAGCGCCGTTTGGCCATGCGCGGAATTCAGCTCGGGCCGGCAGATGTACAGCGGATCGAGCAGGCCGTGGATAAGGCTGCGGCCAAGGGATCGCGTGACTCGCTGGTACTGATGGACGATCTGGCGTTGATCGTAGACATCAAGAATCGCATGGTAGTGACAGCCGTGGATGGCAACAATCGGAAGGAGGGTGTATTTACGAACATTGACAGCGTCGTTTTGACGGGCACCGTTTGATGTTGTTGATTAAGATTGACAGGCCGGTCCTCCAAGAGGAAGCCTGTTCGCATAGCGGAGCGATGATCACGTCTTTCGCGTTTTCAAATCGCCCCACCTTCAAAGGAGGCAAACTAGATGTTACGTTCTATGTCTGTGGCAATTTCTGCCTTGCGCAACCATCAGGTTTATATGGATGTGGTAGCCGGCAACATTGCCAACGTGAATACCACCGGCTATAAAGCCAGCCGGATATCGTTTCAGGAACTATTGAGCCAGACACTGCGGGGCAGCAGCGCGCCTCGTGGCGGCAGCGGGGGGCTAAACCCCATTCAGATTGGGTTGGGTGTTGCGCTGGGCGGCATTGACACAATGTTCAACCAGGGAAGTCTACAGGACACCGGTCGTCTCACAGATTTGGCCATCCAGGGCGACGGGTTCTTCGTCTTGAATAGTTCGTCGGGGTTCGTCTACTCGCGCGACGGCGTTCTGGATATCGGTTTGGACGGTTCGTTGGTGAATGTCGCAACCGGCATGAAAGTGCAGGGCTGGATGGCCGATACCGCCGGCGCGGTTGATACCAGCACAGAGCCTACCGATATCACCATTCCCTTTGGGCAATCGATGGCCCGTGCTTCATCGAAGGTAGGATTTCAGGGGAACTTGAGTGCCGAGGCTGTTTCGGGAGACGCCGTGAACACAACCATCGGTATTTACGATTCGCAAGGTACCCGTCACACGATTACGTTGACCTTCACGCGCTCTCCTGCTTCGAACGAGTGGACGTGGGCGGCCTCGACGTCCGACACCAATATATCGAATATTACGCCGGCGGGTACGACCATAGATTTCGACAGCAATGGTCAATACGACGTGACTAACAATCCGGCGACGACCATCAGCATCGCCTATAACAACGGCGCGGATAGCCCGTCCACTGTCAACCTGGATTTCTCTGCACTGACTCAATTGGCCGGCTCAGGCAAGGTTGCGCCTACGGATCAGGATGGGTTGCCGCCAGGCACGTTGACAACGTTTGCGGTCAGCACGACCGGGGAGGTGTCTGCTTCGTTTTCCAACGGCCTGACTCGGCGGGTCGGGCAGCTTGCCCTGGCCCGCTTCTTGAACGCCGGCGGCTTGAAAAAGGTTGGGCAAAGTCTCTTCGCTTCTTCGGCAAATTCGGGTACGCCGCAAATCGGCTTGCCCCAGAGCGGGGGACGGGGGCATATTTCCTCAGGATACCTGGAGATGTCCAACGTGGAGTTGGCCCGTGAATTCACAAACATGATCGCCGCGCAGCGCGGGTTCCAGGCCAACTCGCGCGTTATCACAACATCGG
>CAZFFM010000169.1:0-7594 GCA_964517425.1 uncultured Ardenticatenales bacterium
GTAGGGGCAACCCTGCGTGGTTGCCCACCCCCGCCCGGTCGCCCCAGCCACCCGGTCAGCAAACGCAGCAAGGCGGCCAAAAACAGCGCCAGCAGCACGAGGGCCACAACGGCGACGAGCACCGGCCAGGCGTTCAGCGTCAGCCACGGGCGGGCCAGGGCGTAGCCCAGTGCGCCTGCCAGAGCCGTCAACAAGCCGCCGGCCAGCGCCAGCCTCGCAGACAATCCCCACCACAGTAGCCACGAGAAGAGGATCAGCACGGCGCTGCCCAGCAGCAAAATCTGGGTCGGCGGCGGCATGGCAGGGGCCCACGGCGCAGCCGGTTCCCAGCGCACCCAGTCCACCAGCAGGCCGAGCGAGCGGGGGTCGGGGCCGGGCACAAACGTGTCCGATTGCAGCGTGACGACCAGGTCGCCCCAGGGGCCGGCGGCGCCGCGCGGCAGGTCGAAGGTGTATGTGGCCAGGTCGCCGCCGGCGTCGAACGTGGCCAACGGCCGGCCGTTGACCCGCAGCGTGACGCGTGCCTTGCCGGCCGGCCGCAAGCCGCTCAGCCGCACAGCCAGCCGGGCCGGGCCGCCCCCCACACCGGGGAACACGACCTCGCCCTGCCCGCGCGTCCAGCGAAACGTCCCGTGCATGGCGTCCTGCTCCCGAAAGTAGAAGCCGTGGGTCACGCGCTGATCCCCGGCGTGGCCCAAATCCACCGTGACCGGGCCGGACGGAAGCTGATAGGCCAGCGTCACAAGCAAAGCCGTGGCCAGCGCCAGCCCAATCAGATAGGGGAAGAGATAGAGGGAGAGATAGAGATAGAGAGCGCGTACATAGCCGCGCACAGTTCCGACGACTCTCCGCATCCATTTCTCTATCTCTATCTCTATCTCTCCCTTCTCTGCCCCTCCCCTCTCTGTCTCCAGCGGCGCGGCGCGCTGCGGGGTGAAGAGCGCCCAGGCGAAACCGGCAAAGGCTGCCAGGTACAGCGCGGCCACAGCCAGACCGGCGACCTGCTGCGCAGCCAGACCATACGGAATCTGACCCAGGCGAGCGCTCAAGCCGGGGTCAAAACCGAGCATGTTCACGAACATGGCCACCGATACCGCCGCCAGAACCCGCAAAAGCCGGCGGTCACGGGCCACCGCGAAGGCCAGGAAGGGCACCACCGGATAGATGTGGTTCTCGTGGATCTCCGTGGGCAGCATGAAGAAGGCGAAGCCGATGAAAGCGGCGACGCGGAATTCGCCCGCGCCCTTCTTGTGCCAGACCCACAATGCGAAGAGATAGGCCAGAGCGAGCAGCGCCAGCGAAAAGTGGCGAATCGTGAAAGGCCCGACCAGGCGCACGGTGTCCGCCATCTCGTAGGCGTGACCGCCGGTGAGCAGCCACCACAGATTGTTGGCGTTCGCCGAGACGACCGATTCCTCGCCAACCGTCTGCAGCACGCCGGCCACGAATTGCCCGAACGTGCCGTGGGCGATGAACGGAGCCAACACCAACAGCGACGCGCCCGCAGCGGCCAGTGTTCCTCGCAGCAGACCTCGCCAACCGGTCTTCTTCCAGGCCACCAACAGCACAAACGGCGCAAAGACGATCACTTGCGGTTTGGCCAACACAGCCAGTGCCAACAACACCCCCGGTAATGCCGCCCGACCGCGCAGCAAGAGCAGCAGGGCAAAGGCGATGAACAGGGTGTGAACAGCATCCGGAGCGCCCCAGTGCGCAGTGTCTACCATCAGCGCTGGGTTCAGCGCAATTGCGGCCAAGGCCAGCAAGGCGACGCCGAAGTCGCGACGGCGGCGGGTCACTATGTAGGCCAGCAGCGCCAGGCCCAGTTCCGCCAAAATGGATGGCAGCTTGATCAGCATCGTAAATATACGCGTACGGGCCAGCCGTTCCGGCAGATCGGTACGGGCGATGTCGTAGAAATTGAGCGTCGAGTCCCACAGGTCGAAGTCGGCGCGGTCCAGCCAGCGGTAGGGCGCGACGAAGGCCATCCAGATATAATAATTCACCGGCGGGTAATCGGCAAAGAATCCGCCGTTCCACTCGCCACCGGTGACTGCCAGATTATTGAACTGGTTGAGGGAATAGATCTCATGGATCCCAAGGGTTAGGGCGCGGTGTGTGCCCTGCTTGTAATCGATCATATCCCCTTCAAAACCGCCGTAGCCGTAGCTGGGGGAGATGGCCAGCCGCAGGGCCAAACCGAGGAAGAGGAGCATCCCCACCCAAAACCATTCGCGCGTTGGGCGGTGCGTGACGAGCGTTTCGTTCATGGCGCTGCAGAGGCCCCCTGTGGCAGGCCGTCCAAAAGGGTCCTGGCGTCAGTGCGCTGCGGATCGATCTGCAAGGCCTTCCCAAATTCGAGACGGGCCATGTCGTACATCGCGTAGCGGCTATAGACGCCACCCAACTGTATGTGCATGTCCGCATCGCCGGTGATGTCGTAGACGTAGATACTGTAGCCCACCCGTTTCACCGGTTCGCGGTCATACAACCAGCGATAGAGATCGTAGTCTTTTGGCTGGAAGAACGTGCCCTGCAGATTGTTCACGCTGACGGCCAGAAACTCCCGTTTTACATCGGGGGACAAGGTATAATCGTGCCGTTTCCAGAGCGGGCCCTGGTATCCGTAAGCCGGCGCGTATTGGTACCGAATGCCGTAATACGTGAGGTCGGCATCGCCAAAATAGGAGAGGATCACTTCGTCCGTGCCCTGCGAGCGGAGATATGCTGCCAATTGCTTTAGGTCCTGTCCCCAATCTATGTTTGAATCGCCCAGATAATAGATACCGTTGTTGGGTCCGCCGATCAGTTCGTTGAAATAGGCCAGGTAATCGGGGTACATCGAGAACGAGGCCCACAGGAACCAGACCGATAGGCCGGCCAAGACCACGCGCCAAACCCCGCGCCATCGCAGACGAATCGTGGTCACGCGAGCGGCGAAGACGAACAGGAAGGGCATCATGGGCATTACATGCCGCAGGCCGATATTGATATGGCTGAAGAGGGCGGGCACGAAGAAGAAGGCTGCACCGAGCAAGGGGTAGGTCTCTTCCAGTCGTCGCCGGCTGCCGGGCCAGAGCAAGCTGAGCAGGGCGATGAGCAGGAAGGCGAGCAGGGCCAGTGGCGTCTTGATCAAAAAGGCGACCGGAAAATAGGCAAGCCAGCCGGTCCAGCCCTGCTGGCCCATGAAGAATTCGGGGTCGCCTTCGGCGTTGTGTTGCAACTGCTCGGCTATACCGCCGAAAAATGCCGGCGTGGAAACAAACAAGTAGGTGAACGAGATGACCAGTCCGGCCAGGGCCAGCATAAGCAGGGCATGGCCTACCCAGCGCCTCCAGGCCGCAAAGTCTGTCTGCCAGCGGGGATCGTTATCGCCGGCGCGCCGCCTGGAAACCCAGGTGAGCAGCCAGAGCGTGGGCAACAGCCCCAGCAACGCCAACGTCGTGAACTTCGCGGCCAGGGCCAGACCAAGGGCTACGCCGGCGAGCGCCGCCTTGCGCAGCGTTGGACTGCGCAAGTAGCGCACAAACTGGAACGTAGCCAGGAAAGCAAACGTAGTCGCGCCCATGTCCATGTCGAAGATTCCGGCGTGGGCCAGGGTGCTGGGTGCGAAGGCGAACAGCGCCAGGGCAAAGAAGCCGCCAGCCCGCCCGTAGAGTGCGCCGGCCCAGCGAAGAATGAGCAGGGCCAGTCCCAGGGCCAAAAGCAACGTCGGGATGCGGCTTAGGAAGAGCATAGTATCCACGTCCATGCCGCTTTCGAAGAAGACGTGTTGCCCGAAGCGGTCTTCCCTCGCCGCAAGGAAGTCGGGATTCTGCGGATCGAACGTACCCCCCAACAGCATGACCGGCACGGCGGCCAGCTCCTTGAGCAGGGGCGGGTGGGCATGATTCAGGCGAAAGTCGCCGGTGTGCAAGTAGGAGTAGCCCGCGCCGAGATGGGCCAGTTCATCGCCGGTAATCGTCTTGCGCACCGCGCTGGAGATGACCAGCAGGGCGAAAATCGAGAGCAAAATGGCAACAGGCAGCCAACCCCGCCCACCCTGCTTGTGACTTTTCATAAACTCCTCGTGAATCCTCGTCCGCTTTTCCTGTATTCTATGGAAGAATTCTGGCCTGCTCGCTGACAACAGCCACGACCCTTCGTACGTCCGCATCCGCCAGCTCCGGGAAAAGGGGCAGGGAGAGTACTTCGCAGGCCATCTGCTCCGCAACGGGGAAGTCGCCGGCGCGGCCTCCGAGAGCGTGGTACGCTTCCTGCAGGTGGAGCGGCGTGGGGTAATGCACGCCGGTGCCAATGCCCTGCGCACGCAACGCGGCGGCCAGCGCGTCCCGCCGCGGGCTGCGCACAACATAGAGATGGAAGACGTGATGGGCATACGAAGCTTCGACGGGGAGTGTCAGGCCGCTGCCGGCCAGGCCTTCGCTATAACGAAGGGCAATCGCCCGGCGGCGCTCATTGTCGTCCGGGAGATAGCGCAGCCGCACACGCAGGATAGCCGCTTGCAACTCGTCCAGGCGGCTGTTGATTCCGGGCAGGACGTGGGCGTAGCGAGTGCGCTGGCCGCCGTTGCGCAACATGCGTATCCGCTCGGCCAGCGTCGCATCGGCGGTGACCACCGCGCCGCCATCACCGAAAGCGCCCAGATTCTTGCTGGGATAGAAGCTGAAGGCAGCCGCATGGCCCAGCGTCCCCACCGAACGGTCCTTGTAGCGGGCGCCATGCGCCTGGGCTGCGTCTTCCAGCAGAAAGAGGCTGTGCCGTTCGGCGATAGCGCGCATCGGGTCCATGTCGGCCGGCTGGCCGTACAGATGCACGGGGACAATGGCCGTTGTGCGCGGCGTGATGGCCGCTTCCACGGCCGGCGGATCAACCGTGCCGGTCTGCGGATTCACGTCGGCAAAGACAGGTGTAGCACCCGTGGCCGAAATTGCCAGCGCGGTGAAGGCAGCCGTCAATGGCGTCGTGATCACCTCGTCGCCCGGGCCAATGCCGGCGGCCATGAGGGCCAGTTGCAATGCCTCGGTGCCGTTGCCCACGCCCACGGCATGGCCGGTTTCGCAAAAGTGGGCGAATTCCGTCTCGAAAGCGGCCAACTCCTCGCCTAACACAAACCAGCCGCGCTTCAAGACGCGGCGGATGGCATTGTCAAACTCCGGTTGGTGGCGTGCGTAGGTACGACGCAGGTCGCCAAAGGGTACGCTTGTGCTTACCAATAGTGGTCTCCAAACTCGCGGTAAAAGTCTACGGTGCGTTGCAGTCCCTCGCGCAACCCGATGAGCGGCTGCCAGCCCAGGATACGGTTTATCTTGCTCCAGTCCGCGTAAAAGTCGCCGATGTCTATGCGTTTGCGCTCCGGGGGGAAGGGGATTGCTCGCAGTCGTCCGCTGCCGCACGTCTCGATGAGCAGGGAAGCGAAATCACGCAGGCTGGCCGGCTCCGGGCCACCCAAGTTGAAGACGCGGCCGTTTGCCTCGTCGCTGGCTGCGGCGCGCAGGAAAGCGTCTACGGCATCGTCCACGTAGGTGAAATCGCGCTTTTGCTCGCCTCCGCCGTAGAGCTGGATTTCCTGATCGTGCAGAGCCAGGTTCAGAAACCAGCCGATGAAACCTTGCCGGTTGTGCTTGACCAGGAGACGCGGCCCATAGGTGTTGGTCAAACGGAGCGAACAAGCGCGCACGCCATAGACGTTGTTATAAACGATGTGGTACCATTCGCCGGCCATTTTGTTGATGCCGTTGACGTCTGTGGGGTGAGCAATGTGACTCTCGTCCACCGGCAGGCGGTCGGGCACACCATAAATTTGGCGGGTGCCGGCATAGACAACCTTGATGTCTGGGTTGTAGTGGCGACACGCTTCGAGGATCGAGATTTGGCTGCGCGTATTGATTTCGAGATCGGTGTGCGGGTCGCGCATGGAATCGATATGGCTGATCTGCCCGGCCAGGTTGAACAAGTAGTCGTGGTCTCTGACCAGGTAGGCCATGCTGTTGGGGTCGCGCACGTCGGCGACGTTTACCTGCACGCGGCCTCCGAGGTCCCGGATGTTGAAAAGGTTGCCGCCATAATCGGGCACAAGCGAATCGACCAGCAATACTTCAGCGCCAAGTTGCACCAGGCGGTGGGCCAGGTTGGAGCCAATGAAGCCCAGTCCTCCGGTAATCAGGCAGCGTCTGTTTTGGAACGATGTCGCGTATGCTTCCGCATTCATTTCTTCCCCCATTGGCTACGGCCCCGGCCTCCTCATTCCTCTCCGGCGGCGCGCGCTTCCGCCGTCAGTTCGACAACGGAAACAGGCGACGTTTCGGTTGTTGGAGCGTGCTCCTTTTGAACCACAATTTTCCACCACAGTTTCATAACATCGCGGGAAATCCGGAAGAGGCGCGGGAAGTTAAAGAATTGCGATTTTCCGTAGGCCCTGTGGAAGTGGTGTACGGGGACTTCGGCAAATTTATACCCGCGGTCTTGAAACTTTTTCACCATCTCCAAACAGATCGTCCCATCCCACGATTCCAGTTCAACGCCGTCAAAGCAATGGCGGCGTATCAGGCGAAAGTCGCAATCTACGTCGCGCAACTGAAAGCCAAAGAGCCGCTTCACCACGTGGTGATACACGCGCCCCAGGATGATGCGATGAAGTGGGTCGGAGCGGCTGATTTTGTAGCCGTTGACGACGTCTACGTCAGCGGTCATGGCCGGGAGGAGCGCTTTCAACTCGCGTGGGTCATATTGGGCGTCCCCGTCGGTGTAGAAGATCAGTTCTTTCGTGGCGCTGGCAAATCCGGTGCGCAATGCGCCACCGTACCCCCGATTCTTGGGGTGATGAATGACTCGCACGCGGTCATACTGGTGTTCCAATTCGGCCAGGATTTGGGGGGTATAGTCCACGCTGCCGTCATTGACGACGATAACTTCGTAGTCGTCGGTCAGCTCTTGCAGAGTGAGAATCGCAGAGAGGACCATGCTGGCAATGGTGCCGCCGTCATTGTAAGCCGGGAAGAAGGCCGAAATGCCGGGCCGCTTTGCCGCGCGTTGCCGACCTCCGGCCTGGTTTTTTGTCTCTTGGGTCATAGGGTATCCTCGTTCCGTCACGTTGAGCACCGGGATCAAGCCAAATCCAGCACCAGGTTGTCGTGTGCCAAAATCACCTCACCGCCGAAAGCCTGGGCTGCACGGGACTGCATGGCGACCTCTTCGTCGGCGGTCATGCGCGGCAGGTGGATCAGCATGAGACGCTTGGCCCCGGCGCGACGGGCCACATCGCCGGTGTCGGCGGCGGACGTATGCCACGGCAAGGGGCCTTCCAGGGCGGTGCATTCGTGAATCAGCAGGTCAACGTCCGCGGACAAGCGAACGATGCTCTCCGCCGGCTCGGTATCGCTGGAGAAGACGACGGTGTAGGGGCCATGCTTAATTTCCATGCGCAGGCCGACCACGGGAATCAAGTGCTCACCTGGCGAGGCCGTGATGCGCAGGTCGGGCGCCTCCAGCACAAGGCACTGCTCTTCCAAAGGGCTGGGCCGGTAGGAGATCGGGAACCTGTTCGGCCAATCGTTTCCTCCAAAGAGCGTCAGTATCTGCCGAAAACTATCCA
>CAZFFM010000170.1:0-7591 GCA_964517425.1 uncultured Ardenticatenales bacterium
AGTGAAGCGCGGATGGCCTGGCTCTTCTCGGCCCCGGCCCTCTTTCTGCTGGTCGTTTTCCTGATCATCCCCTTTGTCATGGCCTTTTGGTTCTCCTTCACCGACCAGCGAATGGTGCCGAACCTCAACCTACCCACCCAGTTCGTCGGCCTGCGAAACTTTGTGCGCCTGGCCCAAGACGAGACCTTCCGGCGTGCGATTCTCAACAACTTCTACTTCGTTCTCATCGTCGTCCCCTTGCAAACGTCATTGGCCTTGCTGCTGGCACTCCTCATCAACCAGAAGATCAAAGGGGTGAATCTCTTCCGGGCGGCCTACTTCAGCCCTGTGGTGGTCACCATGGTCGTGGTCTCTGTGATTTGGACATTCCTCTACAACCCCGGCGAAGGTATGATCAACCAATTCATCCACACGCTTTCTCTGGGCCGGCTGGGCCCCTACGACTGGCTGGAAAGCACGGCCCTGGCCTTCCCTTCGATCATGCTGCTCTCCATCTGGCAGGGGGTCGGGTTCCAGATGGTGATCTACCTGGCCGGGCTGCAGGACATTCCCGAACCGCTCTACGAAGCAGCACAAATAGACGGCGCCAACAACGTCCAGCAATTTTTCTACGTGACCCTGCCTCAGTTGCGCAACACCACCATCTTCGTCGTCCTGGCGACCACCATCCTGGCCTTCAAACTGTTTACGCAAGTTTGGGTCATGCAAGGGCCATCCGGCCACCCCCAGGGTTCAACAATGACCACCATCGTCTACGTGGTGAGCAAGGGGTTCAAGCAGGGCAAAATCGGCTATGCCTCGGCAATGACGGTAGTCTTTTTCCTGATCGTGTTGGTTGTCTCCCTGTTGCAGCGCACATTCCTGCACGAAGAAAGGGCGGTGGATTGAAATGACTGTTCTCACAAAATCCCCTTACCCCGCGCAATACAGGCTTCGGAAAGGTCTCCGGCGGGCTCTTGATTATCTGGTGATGATTTTGCTGGCTGCTTTCTTTCTCTTTCCCATCATCTTTATGTTGGTCTCCTCGATCAAGAACAACGAAACGCAAGTGATGAGCGACATGAGCTCGCTGTACGCTTTCGTGCCACGAGGAGACATTGGGCTGAAAAACTATTTCGACGTCTTTGCGGCTATGCCCTTTGGCCACTTTTTGTTCAACTCTGTTTTCATCGTGGGGCTGACCGTCGGTGGGGGGCTGGTCGTCAACAGCCTGATCGCCTACGCGCTGGCACGGCTGCGGTTTCGGGGGCGAAGCCTGCTGCTGGGCGTCGTCGTGGCCCTGATCATCATCCCCTTCGAGGCGGTGGCGGTGCCGTTGCTCCTCGTCGTCAACCGTTTCGGGTGGCTGGATAGCTACCACGTACAGATCATTCCCTTCATTGCCGACGCCTTTTCCATCTTTCTCTTCTACCAGTTTTTCATCAGCATTCCCAAGGACCTGGAAGAGGCCGCCCTGATAGACGGGGCCAGCCTTTTTCAGATTTACCGGACCATCATCTTGCCCCTCTCCCGTCCGGTCTTTGCCACCGTGGCCATCCTCCAGTTCCTGACGCACTGGGGCGATTTTCTGTGGCCGTTGATGGTCACGCGCGGGGAAGAATTCCGTCCTCTGCCGGTCGCCGTGCAGCAGTTCTTCAGCATGGACCCCAAGTTGTGGGGGGACATCATGGCCTTCGCAGCGATGATCACCCTTCCCGTGCTGATCCTTTTCCTGCTCTTCCAGAAATGGTTCGTGCAAAGTGTGGCCACCAGCGGCGTGAAGGGATAAGATGTCTGCACACGAAGGCTACCGGCGCGCCCTCGACCTGCTGCACCGGGCCCTGACGCCGGCCGGCTTCCTGGCCTCGGTGAGCGACGTGGCCAACTACCGGCGCATTTGGGCGCGGGACGGGGTCATCGCCGGGCTGGCCGCGCTGACGACCGGTGACGACGCACTGTACGACGGCCTGCGTCGCACGCTGGACACCCTGGCCGACCATCAAGGCCCCCACGGCGAAATCCCCAGCAACGTTGGTGAGGACGGGAAACGGGTCAGCTACGGGGGGCGCGTCGGGCGTGTGGACGCTCCGCTGTGGTACGTCATCGGTGTCTGCCGCTACGCCTCGCGCACCGGCGACGAAGCCTTCGCTGCTCGTCACCGGCCGGCCATGGACCGGGCACTTTTCCTGGCCGGCTGTTGGGAATTCAACGACCGTGGGCTCCTCTACGTCCCCCTCTCCGGCGACTGGGCCGACGAATACATCCAGCACGGCTACGCCCTCAGCGAGCAAGTCCTCTACCTGATGGCGCTGGAGGATTATGGCCGTCTCTTTGGGAGCGACGCACATCGCGAGAAGTCTGCCCACTTGCGGGAACAGATCGCCGTCAACTACTGGCTCGACGCGCACAACGTAGGTCACCCGCTGCTCTATCACCCTGCCGCCTACCGCTCGCTGTGCGAATCGGTCCCGCTCCCCGGCTTTTGGCTGGCGACCTTCACGCCGGCCGGCTACGCGCGCCGTTTCGACGGGCTGGCCAACGCGTTGGCCCTGCTCGCCGGCCTGGGGGACGAGACGAGCACGGCACAGACCATCACATCGGTCGAATCTCTCTGCGCCGCATTGGGCAGCGACCTGCTGCCCGCCTTCTACCCCCCCATCGAACCCGGCATGCCCGGTTGGGATGGCTTACGCCTCAACCATGTCCAACGCTTCCGCAATTTTCCCTATACGTATCACAACGGCGGGTTGTGGCCGGTATGGACCGGTATCTGGGCAGCAGCCCTGACCAGATGGGGAGAGGAGAAGCGGGCCGCGCGTCACTGTGCAGCGATTCATCGCGCCAATGCCCTGGGGCTGGGTGAAGAACGGTGGGGCTTCTATGAATTTCACCACGGCCAGACCCACCGGCCGATGGGCACCGCCCACACCACCTGGAGCGCAGCCGGCGCAGTCATCGCCCACAACAGGGAACGGCTCCCAGCCGGGAACAGCCCCTATGATCACTCTCCCCTGCTTACTGATTCACTTCTTCCAGGATTGTCCGCAAACGCCGGGTGACTTCTACCTGCTGTTCTTCTTCAGAATCCTGGGCCAGCGCGTCCAAGAGTTCCTTGAATTCAGGGGTGACGACATCCTGGTGTGCCTGCAACACCTCGCGACGTTCTTCTGGCGTCTCCGTACGGATGAGCTGGTTCACCAACCTTAGTTCTGGCGGAAGGTTTTCTTCCATTACATTCATGACGATTGTGTAAATCTCTTGCAAGGCCTGGACAGCCTCTTCCTGCTTTTGATTCTCAGCCGCAGAAACGTTCGCGGCCAGCGCAACGAGAAATGCCTCGTTCACCTGATCGATTCGTTCGCGGACGGCCTGCTCCCTGTCTGGGGCTTGGAGGATTTCCATAAGTAGATTGCCGGCCTTGCGCAATTCTTCCTGTGCCGCCCGGTCCAATTCGTCCGTGATTTCCAGCAGCTCAGACCGCAAGTTTGTCAAGCGCGTGGCGTGTTCTGCGTCGCCGGCCGTCTGCGCAGACTCGATTTGGCGGGTGAGCGTCTGAAAGAACTCGTAATCCAATTGCGGGCGGTTGACCGCAACCTCTTGGGTACGAGCGGCGCGATCTGGCATCTCCGACAGCCGGGCGACGAACTCTTCACGGGTCATAGACTCTGGTTGCGGGGTGCCGGCATCGGTGCCTGAAATCCCGGTGATTGCGGACAGCTTGTCACGCAGGCGAATCAGCCGACCGGCCTTCTCGTCGTCGCCTTCTCGCTTTGTCACCGTCGCATATTGGGTCAGAAGAAGGAAGAATTCATAGTTGATCTCTTCCTTGTGTTCTTCGACCATTGTTGACAGGCCTTCTTCGTCATCGAGTGTAGCGGTCAACTCTTCGATCAGTCGCAACGTACGGTTCTGCGCCTCGATCATTTCCGGTGTGATGCCGTCGCCCCGCAAAATCTCTTGGGCCAGCGTTTCCAGAGTGAAGACCGTTTGGGGCTGGAGCAGGTACCCTTTACGTTGCTCCGGTGGAATCTGGGCCATGAGTGCATTCGTCAGGCTGCCGATTGTGCGCTCCTGATCTTCCATCTTGAGGCCAAGTTGCATGGGCACCAGGGCCAGCAGCAATTCGGTTTCAGGATCGTGATATAGCAACGGGGTAGCCAGCATACCGGTTGTCTGGCAAGACGGGCAAGACATAAGATTCAACTGTCCCCGGAGTAACTGTTCTTTCAACTCCGGCTGTTGGCCAACATCGACAATGGTGTGTACGGACAGGGTAAAGGGCTGTTGACATTGTGGGCATTTCACTTGCGTAGGTTGGGGTGCAAACACGAGACCTCCTGTTTTGTTTGACTTGCTGCCGGGTCGCGGCCGTTCCGAGTCGCGCATCACGGTCTAGCCCCGGCCAGCGTCTCCAGTACTGCCAATAAGATTTCATTCTCCTCGGCCGTGCCGACGCTCAGGCGGAGGTGTCCGGCCAATCCGGGATAATGGCTCACGTCGCGAATCAGCACACCACGCTCCAAACAAGCGGCAAACACCTCCGCGCTGGGCCGGTCGAAGCGAGTCAAGACAAAGTTAGCCTGCGAGGGGTACGGGTGGACACCTTCCAGTTTGACAAGCGCATCGAACAACAAATCGCGCTGGCGGCTGATTTCGACAACTTGCTCCTGCATTGTTTCCCGATGGTCAAGCGCAATGAGCGCCGCCGTCTCCGAGAAGATATTCAGGCCGTATGGCAGCTTAGCTTTGGCGATTTCCCGCACCAATGCCGGCGGGCCAAGCAAATAGCCGAGGCGCGCGCCGGCCAGCCCCCACGCCTTCGAGAAGGTGCGCAACAGGACGACGTTTTCATAGTCATCCAGCAGCGCACGAAAATCCTGATCGCAGAACTCGTGGTAGGCTTCGTCCACGATAACAAAGCCGTCACAGGCTTCGATGATCTGGCGGACGTCTGCCTCGGCGTGGATGTTGCCCGTCGGGTTGTTGGGTGTGCAGAGTACCACGGCGCGGGCCTGTTTCGCCTGGGCGGCGGCAATGATTTCTTTCGCAGGCAAGGCAAAGTCTCCCCTGCGAAGCATCACGCTTTGCGGTGTCGCACCCAACACGGTCGCCAGCAGCGCATACAGGGTGAACGTTGGCGTGGGGATAACGACAGTGTCGCCGCGCGAAAGTGTGACCATCAGCGTAACCTGGATCAGCTCGTTCGACCCGTTTCCGACCAGCACCATGTCGGGGGAAACGCCGGCATGTTCGGCCAGCCGCTCGGTCACTTGCCGCAAGTGAAAATCGGGGTAGCGGGCCCAGTCCCGGTCGCGCACACGCTGCCAGAATGCTTCCTTTAGTTCGTTTGGGAAGCCAAACGGGTTTTCGTTTTGGTTGAGTTTGTAGCGGTATGGGTGGTCCTGCAAGGTGTACGGTGTCAGGCCACGCACTTCCGCTTTGATGATGGTTTCGATCACGATACGCCTCACATGCTGCGCAATCGCCGGCGGATGGCCGCGGCATGGGCCTGGAACCCTTCGGCGTTGGCAATGGTCGCTGCCTGCGGCCCGGTCTGTTGCAGGGTTTGGCGGCCAACGGAAAAGACACTGGTCACTTTCAGAAAGTCGCGCACGTGTACGGGAGAGCCGAAGCGTGCCGTCTGCCCCGTGGGCATGATGTGGCTAGGGCCGACGATGTAGTCGCCCATCGCTTCACAGGCGGTCTCGCCGACAAACACCCCGCCGGCATTGCGCACCTGTCCGACCAACGACCAGGGGTCTTCGGTCAGCAGGCACAGGTGTTCCGGGGCATACTCGTTTGCCAGCTCCAGCGCCTCGTCCACGTCGCGGACAAGCACGATGCCGCTGCCGCGTGCCAGGGAGCCGGTGATAATCTCGCGGCGTGGCAGGCCGGCCAATTGCTCTGCTACCTCCTTTTGCACCGCTTCGGCCAACCGGCGCGACGGGGTGAGCAGCAGCGCCGAGGCCAGCACATCGTGCTCGGCCTGGGCGAGCAGGTCGGCGGCGACCAGTTCCGGGTTTGCCGAATCGTCGGCGATGAGCAGCGTCTCGGTAGGGCCGGGCAAACCGGCAATGCCAACGCTGCCAAAGACCTGGCGCATAGCCAGCACCACGAAGAGGCCGCCGGGGCCGAGAATCTTGTCCACGCGGCGGACGCTTTCCGTGCCGTAGGCGAGCGCCGCCACGGCCTGTGCACCGCCGACTTTGAACATGCGCGTCACGCCGGCAATGTGTGCAGCAGCCAGGGTCACGCTTGCCGGCGTATCCTGGCCCCGCGCC
Organism: uncultured Ardenticatenales bacterium; assembly: GCA_964517425.1. Classification (GTDB taxonomy): domain Bacteria; phylum Chloroflexota; class Anaerolineae; order Ardenticatenales; family JAADHH01; genus JAADHH01. The sequence continues at coordinate 6,261 of CAZFFM010000170.1, forward strand.
GGCGGACTGACCACATAGATTTCCGGGACGCCGGCGACCTGTGCCGGGATCGCAGCCATCAGCAGCGTGGACGGGTACGCGCCCTGCCCGCCCGGCACGTAGATGCCGATCCGTTCCAGTGGGCGCACGATTTGGCCCAGGGCTTCACCGGTTTGCCAGTCCATCCAGGACCCATGCTGTTCTCGTTCGTGAAATGCGCGGATGCGGTCCGCGGCGGTCGTCAGCGCCTGGCGGAGTTCGCGGGGTGTGTTTTCCCAGCCCCGCTCGATTTCTTCTTCTGTGATGATGGGGCTGTCCAGTTCCGTGCCGTCCAGGCGGTACGTCCAGGCCAGCAGCGCGTCGTCCCCGTTCGCACGTACGTCGGCGATGATGCGGGCTACGGCCTGTTCGGGTGTGAGCGGCTCGCCGAACAGTTCGGCCAGATGGGTCTGTGCCTGCGGAGAGGCGTCCATCTCGTCGAGAGGCCGGCGGTGCAGAACGGTGGTTTTGGCTTCTTCTACAGTTTCGAAGATGCGGATGTCAGGCATCCAAGGCTTCCTCCACTTTCTCGCGAATTCTCAAGGTGTGGTAGTATAACACAAAATCTTTGCGGTCGCAATCTTGCCCTTTTGGCGGTGGTAGGTTATACTAATACGTGTTCCCGCCCTCCCCCAAGGATGGAAATGGCGGGGCGCAATGGTCAATAATGGTCAATGATCAAATGTCAATTCTCAATTTTCAATGGGCGAGCGGCACGCAATACGCAACTCAAAACCCGAAACCCAAATAATCAACGCGGGAGGTAACACGTGACTTTCCATCCCCGGTACGTACACACGAACTTGATTGCTACAGACTGGCGAAACCTTGCTTCGTTCTATGAACGGGTTTTCGGCTGCACCCCGCTCCCTCCTGAAAGGGACCTGGCCGGGGAGTGGCTTGAAGCCGGCACCGGCGTGCCCCAGGCGCGGATTCGCGGCATCCATCTGCGACTGCCCGGGTACGGAGACCGTGGCCCGACGCTGGAAATCTTTCAGTACGATCAGCAGGTGGAGCGCACAATCCCCGCTGCCAACCGCCCCGGCTTCGCCCACATCGCCTTCGCGGTGGATGATGTGGCGGCTGCCAGGGATGCCGTCCTTGCTGCTGGCGGCGGCACGGTCGGAGAGGTCGTGACCTCGCCAATCGGCAGTGCGGGGCAGGTCACGTTCGCGTATGTGACCGACCCTGAGGGGAATATCATCGAGCTGCAACATTGGTCGGAGTGAAACTTACCTGCTGGCGAAATCAAACCATTGCGCTAGCAGGCTGTCGGAGAGGTCTGTTTTCTTCTTATTAGGACACAGATTCTC
>CAZFFM010000171.1:0-7585 GCA_964517425.1 uncultured Ardenticatenales bacterium
TTTTGTGCCTTCGTGTCTTCGTGGTTCATTTGAGAGAGTTGCCGCGCAAGAATATGACGGGCACCCACTGGCCGGCGGCGATTTGACAGGCCGCGCAAAAACGATTACAATTAGGAAGCAAAGTTGAGACATCGTTTGGGCGAGAGCGAGAGGATGAGCCACAACCACTCGTGGAAATACATAAATTGTAGATTGCAGCGTTTCTTGTAATTCTGCCTTCGGGTTTCCCGAAGGTATTTTTTTGCACCGGGAGGAATCATGAAACAAGCCATCCAACAAATCATCGGTCAAGACGACAACAGTTTTTCAGGAAAAGACATTCTCTCCGTCGACCAATTCGACCGGGAGAGACTCACCTACATCTTCTCCCTCGCTGCCCACATGCGCGAACTGGTGGAACGGCAGGGGGGCACCGACTTGCTCAAGGGGCGCGTCCTGGCCTGCCTGTTCTACGAACCGAGTACACGCACGAGTTCATCGTTTATCGCGGCCATGAACCGGCTCGGCGGTACGGTCATTCCGATCACGCAAGGGGTACAGTTTTCCTCCGTCAGCAAGGGGGAGACGCTGCCCGATACGGTGCGCACGCTCGAACAGTACGCCGACGCCATCGTCCTCCGTCACCCGGAGACCGGCGCAGCGCAAATCGCCGCGGACTACGCGAGCCGCCCCATCCTCAACGCCGGCGACGGCACCGGCGAACACCCTACCCAAGCATTGCTCGATCTATTCACCATTCGGGAAGAACTGGGACGGGTGGACGGCCTGCACATCGCCATGGCCGGCGACCTCAAGTATGGCCGCACCGTCCATTCGCTCACCCGCCTGCTGATGGAATACGACGTCTCACTCAGCTTTGTCTCGCCGGAGATACTGCGGCTGCCGCTCGACCTCATGAACCGCGTGCGCGAGCAGGGCATTGACGTGCGCGAGACCTACAACGTGGCCGACGTGATCGAAAGCGCCGATGTCCTGTACGTCACCCGCGTACAAAAAGAACGGTTCAACGACCTCAGCCAATACGAAGAGGTGAAAAATTTCTACGAGATCACGCCGGAGTTGATGGGCCAGGCCAAAGATGAAATGGTCGTCATGCACCCCTTGCCACGGGTGGGCGAAATCCACTACAGCGTGGACGATGATCCCCGCGCCGCCTACTTCCGGCAAGTACGCAACGGCATGTTCATTCGCATGGCCCTCCTGGCTGCCGTGCTCGGTTCGGTGTAGAGCGTGGAGCGGGGAGCGCCGGCGGAACGCAGAATGCAGAACGATGAATGATGATCGGTTGGGCGCAGCGCGTGGAGCGGAGAGCGACGACGGGACATGCAACCCAAAACTCGAAACCAAAAACCCGAAACCAAAAATACAAGGAGTCTCCATGACCTTCATTGAAAAATTGCAGACCGCAGCAAGGAAAAATAACAGCCGGCTCTGTGTAGGCCTTGACCCGCGACCGGACCGTATACCGGACCGCTACCAACGCGCCGACAAGCCCGTGCTGGCCTTCAACCGGGCCATCATCGAGGCTACGGCCAGCTATGTCTGCGCCTACAAGCCAAACTTTGCCTTCTACGAAGCATTGGGACCGGCCGGCCTGGAGACGCTGCGCCAGACCATTCGGGCCGTTCCCCCCGAAATTCCGGTCATCCTGGACGCCAAGCGGGGCGACATCGGCTCCACGGCCCAGGCCTATGCGCAGGCCGCCTTCGAAGTGTGGGGAGCCGGCGCGGTAACGGTCAACCCGTACCTGGGGGGCGACAGCCTGGCCCCCTTCCTGGCCTACGAAGATCGCGGCGTCTTCCTCCTCTGCCACACCTCGAACGCCGGGGCTGCCGACTTGCAAACGCTCTGGACAGAAGGCCGGCCCCTCTACGAAGCGGTGGCGGAGCGGGCGCGCGACTGGAATCGTGCCGGCAACCTGGGCCTGGTGGTGGGGGCCACATTTCCGGACGCCTTACGCCGCATTCGCGCCATCGCCCCCACGATGCCGATCCTCCTGCCGGGCGTCGGAGCGCAGGGGGGCGATCTGGCCGCGTCGCTGGCCGCCGGCCTCACCGCAGGAGGCGACGGCCTGATCGTAAACGCCTCACGCAGCGTCATCTTCGCCGATGACCCGCGTGCGGCTGCCGCTGCTCTACGCAACGAGATCAACGCCGCGGCAGACACCATCGCAACCATGCCCGACCGCTCCACCAACCAAGATTTGATAGACGCCCTGAACGCACTCGGCTGCGTACAATTTGGCGATTTTACGCTCGCTTCCGGGTTGCACTCACCGGTGTATATTGATTTGCGCCTGCTCGTGTCCGACCCGGCCGCCATGCACCTGGCCGCGCGGGCGTACGCACAACTTTTGGCCGACCTTTCCTTCGACCGGCTGGCGGCCATTCCGTACGCCGCTTTGCCCATCGGGGCGGTTGTGGCGCAAGTGGCCAACCGGCCGCTCATCTACCCGCGCAAGGAGGTAAAATCGTATGGCCGGCAGCGAGCCATCGAGGGACGCTGGGAACCAGGGGAAACGGTTGTCGTGCTCGACGACCTGATTACGACCGGCGGAAGCAAACTCGCGGCCATCGAGCCGCTGGAGCAAGCCGGCCTGCACGTGCGCGATGTCGTTGTGCTGATCGACCGCGAGCAGGGCGGCGCCGAGGAACTCGCCGCGAAGGGCTACCGGTTACATAGCGTGTTGAAACTGAGCGACTTGCGCCACGATGAATCCTGAACCCATGCTGGAGACGAACCTTTGCGGGGTCCACCTGCCGAACCCGACCGTGCTCGCGTCCGGCATATTGGGCACTTCGGCAGCGCTGCTGGAACGGGTGGCGCGCGCCGGGGCCGGCGCGGTGACGGCCAAATCGGCCAGCCTGGAACCACGGGCCGGCCACCCCAACCCGACCGTAATCTCCTGGGAAGCCGGGCTGCTCAATGCCGTGGGCCTGGCCAATCCGGGTGCTGCGGCGCAAGCGGACATCCTGCGCGACGCCCGCTCCAAGTTGGCAGCTCTCGGCGTCCTGCTCATCGCCAGCGTTTTTGGCGGGACGAGCGAAGAGTTTGCCAGGGTCGCCCAAGTTCTGGCCGAAGCGGGCCCCGATTTCCTGGAACTGAACATTTCTTGCCCCAACGTGGGGGACGAATTTGGACGCCCCTTTGCTGCTGACCCAAGCGCGGCGGTGGAAGTGACACGTGCCGTCAAGGCAGTCGTGGACGTGCCGGTCATCGTCAAGTTGTCGCCGAACGTTGCCGACATCGCGGGGGTGGCGCGTGCCGTAGAAGAAGCCGGCGCCGACGCCATCGCCGCCATCAACACGGTACGCGGCATGGCCATCGACGTGCGCGCAGCGCGGCCCGTGCTGGCCAATCGTTTCGGCGGGCTATCCGGGCCGGCAATCAAGCCGGTGGCCGTGCGCTGTGTGTTCGAATGCTTCACCGCGGTCTCTATCCCCATCATCGGCATTGGCGGGGTGAGCAACGGTCTCGACGCCGCCGAGATGATCATGGCCGGGGCCACGGCAGTGGGCGTGGGATCTGCGGTCTATCAGGGCGGGCCGGAGGTCTTTGCCCGAATCACGCGTGAGCTGGCCACGTTCATGACCGAGGAAGGCTACACACGCGTGGATCAGATGAGGGGGCTGGCCCATAGGCAATGATCAATTTTCAACGGGCAATGGACAAAAGATGATGTATCATAGTTGTCGTATTGAACGGGTGGAGCGAGAAAATTATCGCGTGGCCACGTTTACGTTGGACTTGGCGCTGGACGCGGCGCCAGGCCAGTTTGTGATGCTCTGGCTGCCCGGTGTGGAGGAGCGGCCCCTCAGCCTGATGGCCTGTGACCCGGTCACGCTGACTGTGGCCCGCATTGGCCCGTTCACGTCCGCGCTCCACGCGCGCCGCGCCGGCGAGCGGGTGTGGGTGCGCGGACCGTATGGCAACGGCTTCCGCCAAACGGGCGAACATCCGTTGCTGGTTGCCGGCGGTTATGGGGTGGCACCTCTCCTCTTCCTGACCCGGCGGCTGCAGGCGGCCTCCGCACGTCCCACGGTGTTGATTGGTGCCCGCACGGCCCGCGACGTGATTTTCGTGGACCGGTTTGGCGCGCTGGATGTGCCCGTGCTCGTGGCCACGGACGATGGCTCGCAGGGCACACAAGGACTTGCCCCGCACGTGGCCGCTCGCGCAATCGAATCGCGACCGGTGAGCAGCCTCTACGCCTGCGGGCCGGAGCCGATGTTGGACGGCGTGGCTGCGCTGGCCCGCCGCCATCGCTTGCCGGCCCAACTGAGCTATGAGCGGAAAATGCGTTGCGCCTTTGGCGTTTGTGGCACCTGTGTGCGCGACGATGGCTGGCTCGTCTGCCGCGATGGGCCGGTGCGCTTTGAGGAGCCGTGAGATGAGCGAAGCGCACCCGCTGCTCGTCCGCGGGGCGACGCTGGTCACACACGAGACCACGTTTGAAGCCGACGTGCTGGCCGTGGCCGGGAAAATCCGGCTGATCGGGCGCGGCCTGCCGGCAGACGGGGCTGACGTGTTTGACGCACGCGGCCTGCACCTCCTTCCGGGCCTGATCGACCCCCACGTGCATTTGCGCGACCCGGGCGCTGCGCACAAGGAAGACTTCACCAGCGGAACGCAAGCCGCACTGGCCGGTGGTGTGACCACGGTGCTGGATATGCCCAACACAGACCCGCCGACCGTTGACCAAGACGGCTGGAATGCAAAGCTGACGGCGGCCGCCAATCGCGCCGTGTGCGATTACGGCCTGTTCTTCGGTGCCACAGACGACAACGTGGGCCGGTACCCGCATGATCTAGCACCGGCTGGGCTGAAAATCTACGCGGGGGCGACGACCGGGACGCTGCTGACGACAGCGTTCCGCGCGATCTACGAACACTGCCGGCAATTTCCGCGCAGCAAGCCGGTGGCCATCCATGCCGAGGATGAGGAGGCGCGCCGCTACTTTGCCGCTGCGGGCAAGGGCCGGCCACCGCTGGTGGCGGCGCTTGCCGTGGCCCGTGCGCTGGCCATCGCCGGCGACCTGGCACGGCCCCTGCACGTCTGTCACGTGAGCACGGCGGCAGAACTGGCCCTGATCGCGGACGCGCGGCGCCACGGCGTGCCGGTCACCTGCGAAGTAACGCCCCATCATCTGTTCCTGGATAGCGAACGGGCCGCCGAGATGGGAAGCTACGCGCGGGTCAATCCGCCGCTGCGCCACCGCTCCGACGTGGATGCGCTGTGGGCCGGCATGGACGTTGTGGATTGTTTTGCCACGGACCATGCACCACATCTGCCCCGTGAGAAGGAGGGGGCGACCCCACCCGCCGGCCTGCCCGGCCTGGAAACGATGTTGCCCCTGCTGCTGACGGCGGTACACGAGGGCCGGCTGGGCCTGACCGACGTTGTGCGGCGAGCCTCGTTCAATCCGGCACGAATCTTTGGCCTGCGGCAGAAGGGCCGGCTGGAAGTCGGGGCGGACGCCGATCTTGTGTTGGTGGACCTGCAACGGGAGGGCCGCCTGCAGCCGCCGTGGTTTACGCGATGTGGCTGGAGTCCGTACGATGGCTGGCCCGTTTGCGGCGGCGTCGAGCGCGTCTATCTGCGCGGGAAGTTGGCCTTTGCTGCGGGCAGGGTGCTAGTCACCGCCGGCAGTGGGCAGACGGTGCTTCTGGACCTTGCCTAGCGCGTTGCGCGGCAGGAGTGGCACAAAGGCAATGACCTTGGGCACCTTGAAGCTGGCCAGACGTTCGCCGCAGTAATCTTGCAACGCTTCGGCCGTCACCGAGCGGTTCTCGGCGAGCACGACGTAGGCTTTGGGAATTTCACCGCGCACGCGGTCCGGAATACCGGCGACCGCGGCCTCTCTGACGGCGGGATGGCTTTCAAGCACCTCCTCCACCTCGCGGGGATAGATGTTGAACCCGGCGCTGATGATCAGTTCGCGTGCACGTCCTTCCAGGCGATAGAAGCCGGTCAGCGGGTCGCGACGGCCGATGTCGCCGGTACGGAACCACTGCCGGCCCTGTTCGTCCGTGTGAAAAGCCTGGGCTGTCTTCTCCGCGTCATTCCAATATCCCCGGAAGATATTGCTCCCGCGCAAATAGACCTCGCCGGCTTCGCCGTCGGGCAAGGGCTGGCCCTGCGAATCGCAAATGCGGGCGGATACTCCAGGCAACGGAACGCCGACCGTCCCCGGAAGGCGCGGCCCCGCATACAGGTTAGAGAGGTTCATCAGCGTCTCGGTCATGCCGTAGCGTTCCAGAATTTCGTGGCCGAAGATCGCTTTGAAATCGTCGAAGGTCTCGGCACTGAGGGGCGCGGAGCCTGAAACGAACAGGCGCATGGCGGGCATGGGCACGCGTTGCCCCACTCCAAAGCGTCGCGCCGCTTCTTCCAGCAAGCGCAGGTACATAGTGGGCACGCCAAAGAAGAGAGTGATCCCCTGGCCCAACAGGGAATCGAGCACGGGGCCGGCGTGGAACCGGTCGTGGAGTATGGTGGTGCAGCCGGTCGCCAATGCGCCATGCAAGCCAACGGCAAGGCCATGGGCATGGAAAAGGGGCAGGGTGAGGAGGAATTGGTCGTCCACCGTCCAGGCCCAGGCGCGGGTAACGCCGGCGATGTTGGCCACGAAGTTGTCGTGGCTGAGCATGGCCCCCTTGGATCTGCCGGTCGTGCCGGAGGTGTAGAGGATCACGGCCAGGTCGTCGCCGCCGGCCGGCAACATCGGGGCCTGTGCGGTCTCGCCGGCAGCCAGTTGCGGCAGGTCTTCGGCCAGCACGATGTGCTCCACGGATTTGAGCCGGTCACGGAGAGGCGCGATGACACCCATTTGTTCCTTCCCGGTCACAAGGAGGCGCGGCGTGCAGTCGCCGGCGATGTGCGTGATCTCGGTCTCGCGGTACAGCAGGTTAATGGGCACGGTGATCACACCCAGCTTGAGAAAGGCCAGGTAGGTGGTAACCAGTTCCAGGCTATTGGGCAGGTAGAAGGCTGCTCGGTCCCCTTTGCCCACCCCCAAACGGGAAAAGGCGTGGGCCAGTTGGTTTGCACGCGTGTTCAGTTCGGCGAAAGTCACCTCCTGGTCGCCAAACTGAATGGCCGTGCGATACGGGTAGCGGTCAATGGAAATTTGAAAAAGGTCCAGGAGGTTCATGATACGGTCCTTTCGTCTGCATGACCGGGCTGAAGCACCGGGCAAGGAGTCTGTTCCAGAGAGGCCCTATTGTACCGCTCCTTGCGGCGACTGTCAAGAGGGCATGTATTCAAGTGGCCGTCAAAGTTTTGCGTCCGACAGACAAACTTTCACAGATTCTTTATGGACAGGAAAACACTCCTGTGTTAGACTGGAACGAGAGCCATTTTAATAGTGGTCGCCATTATCGTCGAGCGTCGAGCAGGGAGCGTCGAGCGGGGAGCGTCGAGCGTCGCAACACGCAGTACGCAACACGCGCAACCAGCGGCCGCCTGACCAGTTCTATTTTCAAAGCAGTCATCATGAGCGTTTGCGCGCCACCAGGGGACGAAAATTGGGGACGGCGGCGGATGGAATCACGCCGCCTGGGTTGGCGTCCCAGGCCCCGTCATT
>CAZFFM010000172.1:0-7580 GCA_964517425.1 uncultured Ardenticatenales bacterium
GTTGTTCTTTGTGCCTTCGTGTCTTCGTGGTTCATTTGAGAGAGTTGCCGTGCAAGAATATGACGCACACCCTTTGGCCAGGGCGTAACGCAAAAGTGTGGGCCACCACCTTGTAGGGGCGAGGCGTCCCCCTTGGCAGCGTTCTTCCTTACTACTGATTTTGCCTGTCAGGGAGCCGGATTTGCTTGGCAGCGCAAAATATTATACAATGGGGGACAAATCTTGGATTTCTCATTTTGAGAATAGCGCGGCCCGTGTCACCCTGACATGTCTGATCACTGGCTACTGGCATCTGATTACTGTTTGCAAACCCGTCTCATAAAGAGAACGGAGGATGACCGATGAACAATACCGAAGACCACATCGACCTTGGCGGCCAAACCATCTTGTTGGTGGACGATGACAATTTGTTGCGTGGCGTCATTGCCAAGGTGCTGCGCAATGCCGGTTACAAAGTGATTGAAGCTCGGGATGGTCATGAGGCTTTGGAGTTGGTTCTGGGGGAAGAACAGCCGGATATTATCTTGCTCGATGTGATGATGCCAGATATGAGCGGGTATGAAGTTTGCCAGCAAATCCGACGTACGCCGTTGATGAACAACATCCCCATTATCTTGCTGACCGCGCTGAACGAGACCGGTGACAAGATTCGGGGAATCATGGCCGGCGCAGACGATTACATGACGAAGCCGTTCAATGCCCAGGAGCTGTTGGCTCGTATGAAAATGCACTTGCGCCGTGCCTGGCGGGATGTGCAAGCGAACCCCCTCACAAGCCTGCCCGGAAATCGTGCCATTGAGATAGCCCTGCGACGGCGCATTGAATTTGGGGAACCGTTGGCTATCTGCTACATCGATCTCGACAATTTCAAATCCTTCAACGATCAGTATGGCTTTATGGCCGGCGACGAAGTGCTGCTGGCCCTGGCGAACTGTGTTGTGGGCAGCATACGCTCCAAAGGCGAAATCGCAACAGATTTCGTTGGCCACGAGGGAGGCGATGATTTTGTCGTGTTGACCGTTCCGGAACGCGCCGAAAAGATCAGTCAGGAAATCATCCGTTGTTTTGACGAAGCTGCCCCCAAATTCTATGACGAAGAGGACCAACGTCAAGGGTACATGATCGGGCATGATCGGCGGGGAAACGTGATGGCAATCCCTGTGATTAGTGTATCTGTCGCCATCGTGACCAATATACACCGCCCGTTGGTCCACCCCGGCCAGGTGGCACAAATTGCCGCTGAGGTCAAGAATCGCATCAAGATTCTCCCCGGCAGCAATTACGGGTTTGACCGGCGACAACCGTAGGCCGGAGCAAGGGCCAATTCACAGGACGCGATTCCATACGCCTCCGCCCTCACAAGATTCCAACTTGACAACAAGCCAATAATTGGATACTATTCGGGCTTGGTAACAAGTACGTGTTCGCCCTAGCAATTTGTCGGAGAAAGAATAAATGGGACACAGATTTGCAGGATAAACACAGATTTTCCGATGATTTGGCCTGAAAATCTGTGTCTCTCTGTGAAAATCTGTGTTCTAAAAAGAAAAAACTGTTCTCTCCGACAGCCTGCTAGGGCGTCGAAAGGACTGACGCTAATGCTGGGGACCGTTCGAAATTGGGTTGTAGGTCCGCCCCTGGCAACTGAACGATTGAGTCATGAGCGCCTGAGCAAGGCCCAGGCGCTTGCTGTGTTATCGTCGGACGCCCTCTCTTCAGTTGCCTATGCAACCGAAGAGATTCTACTGGTCCTGATTCTGGCAGGTACGGCCGCCGCCCATCTCAGTTGGCCGATTGCTCTGGGCATTTCGACTCTGTTGATTATCGTGGCCAGCTCCTATTATCAGACCGTACACGCCTATCCCGGGGGCGGGGGTGCATATCTGGTTACGAAAGATAACTTGGGCACGCTGCCAAGCCTGGTGGCCGGGGCGGCGCTGCTCATTGATTATGTGCTGACGGTGGCTGTGAGCACATCGGCCGGCGTGGCCGCCATCACGTCGGCGTTTCCGGCCTTTTATCCCTGGCGAGTGCTGCTTGCGCTGGGGGCAGTAGCCCTGGTCACAACCGTGAATCTTCGCGGGGTGCGGGAGTCCGGTCGTGTGTTTGCGCTGCCGACCTACTTCTTCATCGTCATCATGTTCCTGATGATCGGCACCGGCCTGTATCGAGCGTTCGTACACCCCGCTATGGTTGTGCCCCCGGTCGTGCTGGAACAGGCGACCAATTCGGCTGCGCTACAAGGCCTCACTGCTTTCCTCCTGTTGCGTGCTTTTGCATCCGGCTGTACAGCCCTGACCGGACTGGAAGCCATTGCCGACGGCGTGCCTATCTTCAAAAAACCAGAAGCCGATAACGCCGGAAACACCCTGCTCATCATGATTGCCTTGCTGGTCAGCATGTTCATTGGCATTACCTGGTTATCGCTGCACTTCGGCATATTGCCCCACGAAGGAGAGACTGTGGTTTCTCAGTTAGCTGGCCTGATCTTTGGAAAGGGACCGGTCTACTATACCCTGCAAACAGCGACGGCCCTGATCCTGCTTCTGGCAGCCAACACCAGTTACTCCGACTTTCCTCGCCTCTCCATGTGGATTGCCAAGGACGGCTTCATGCCGCGCCAATTTGCGAACCTGGGCGACCGGTTGGTCTATAGCAACGGTATCATCGCCTTGGGAGTGCTCGCTTCGCTGCTGATCATCCTGTTCAATGCCAGCACGCACGCCCTGATTCCGCTTTACGCCGTGGGTGTGTTCATCTCGTTTACCCTGTCACAGACCAGCATGGTAATCCGCTGGAACCGTTTGCGTATCTCGGGCTGGCAAGTCCGCGCCTTCTTCAACGGCATTGGTGCTGTGGCAACGGGCGTGGTCATGGTGGTGATCGCGGCCAGCAAGTTTATCTACGGAGCGTGGGTTGTGCTGGCTCTGATCCCGGTCATTGTCCGCATCTTCTTTGAAATCAGGGAACATTACAACCTGGTGGCAAGAGCACTGTCCATGGATAACATCCTACCCAACCCGGTTCACAAGCATACGATTATCATCCCTATCGCCTCCCTACATCGAGGAGTCTACAAAGCGATGCAATATGCGCAAACCATGGGCGGCGATTTGTATGCCGTGACGGTCGAGCTCGATGCGGACAAGACGGAGAAGCTCAAGAAACAATGGGTGGAATATTTTCCCGAGGTCAAATTGAATGTGGTCCCGTCGCCATATCGTTCCGTTGTGGAACCACTTGTCGAATGCATCCACGACTTTATCAAGGAAGATGGAGATTACGTGACAATCGTCATGCCCGAATTCGTTCCGGCCAAATGGTGGCATCACTTGCTGCACAACCAGACAGCGTGGACGTTGAAGCTGGCCCTTCTTTACCGAAAGCACGGCTGGCAAGATCGGTACCGCATAATCACGGACGTACCGTTCTACCTCAGCCAATAATAGGCAGGGCCGCCGTCGCACAGCGTGCGTTGTCAACGTCATGACAGACATTTCTGGCCCGGCACAGACAGGGTCGAGCCCGATTTCTTCCGGGCCGGTCAGTCCTCGCCGGTCGCCGCGCGGTGCCCGCTCTTCAGGAGCAACAGAGGAATGGAGGTCGAATGGCGAACCTGGTCTGCCACGCTCCCAAGAAGCCAGCGTTCGAGGAAGGAGTGGCCGTGCGTACACATCACGATCAGTTCGGCATGAAGGTCCTCGGCCTGTTGGACAATGGCTTCAGCCGGCTCGCCTCTTGCCATCACGGTATCCACGTCGACACCCTGCTCTTTGAGCCGTGTAGCACAGCCCTTGAGGCACTCTCTGGCATCTTCGACCTCGTGAGCTTTGCTGTCTAACGTGTGATAATGCGCAGCCCGTACCAATAGCACGTGTGATCCATGAATCGTAGCCAGGCGCGCGACATGCTCCAACGAGGTCTCGTCCACGGGCGTGCAATCCAGGGCTACCACTATATGTTCGTACATCGTTATCCGGTCCTTTTGGAGATGTCAGACGCCGGCGGCTCACGATGAGGCCACATTGTCAGAACTGTCCTCCAAACGTCTGATAGAGCAACAAGCCATTCAGGCCAATGATAACAATAGCAATCAGCCAACCGGCGGAGATTTCAAAGTTTCCGCTACGGAACTTGCCCATCACTTTCCGGCTGCGTGCCAAAATCAAAAGGGGAATGATTGTCAAGGGCAGTTGCAAACTCAAGGCCACCTGACTGAGAATCAGCAGTTTGTACGTGTCGAAATTCATGGCGATAACCAGCATGGCCGGCACAGAAGTCACAATCAACCCGACACGGTACATGGTGCTGTGCGGGTCTTCGGGATGTCCGAGGAAGCCGGTAACCACATTGGCTTCGGCCATGGACGAGGTAATAGACGACCCGATGCCGGCGAAGAGCAGCGCAACGCCAAACAGGATTTGGGCCAGGGGACCGGCCAACGGACGCAGCGTTTCCGAGGCCTGTTCGATACTGCCCACAGACATGCCGTGCCGAAAGAAAACGGCTGCAGCCACGACGATCATCGCTGAATTGACAATCCAGCCGGCACCCATAGCGATTACCGTGTCGCCAAACGAAAACCGAATCAGCCGCCGTTTTGCCGCTTCGTCCTTGCCCCATTCGCGGCTCTGGATGACATTTGAATGGAGGTAAATGTTGTGAGGCATGACGACAGCCCCCAACATGCCCATAGCGACCATGATACTGTTGGCATGGACTTTCGGAACCACGATGCTGGGAAGAGCGGCAGTCCAGTCCGGTTGCACAATGAATAACTCAACAACGTAGCAGGCGGCGATGATGGCCAGGAAAACGATGATCATTCGCTCCAGGGTGTGATATTTCTGACCCAAGATGGCGGCAACCACCAGCACAACGGTGATCGGCGCGCCAAGCAGAATGGGGATTCCGAACAGCAAGGCAAAACCCAAAGCCGCGCCCAGATATTCGGCCAGATCGGTAGCGGCGCAAGCCAGAATGATGCTGATTCCAAACAGATTGGAGAGGGGGCGTGGAAAATACGACCGCACATTGGCGGCCAGCGACCGCCCGGTCACAATTCCCAACTTGGCAGCCAAATGCTGTAAGACAATGAGCATAAGCGTACTCAAAGTAATAACCCACAGCAAACTGTAGTTGAAGTCTGCGCCGCCGGCAATGTTTGTGGCCCAGTTTCCGGGGTCAATGAAGCCGACTGTGACCAGAAATCCTGGCCCGAGATAGCGCAAGAACTCGTGACTCAAAAGCCGGTGCAGCGGGCTCGTTGCCGGTAGACTATCTGGACGAGGACGAAGTTGAATGTCGTTTTGATCGCTCATAGACCGGACACCCTCCGCAACGAGTATAGCACAAGGAATACGTTTTGTCCATTACCTGAAGATTAGAGGGTGTATTTCAATTTGGGGGTGAGAATCGTTTTAACGCAAAGACGCAAAGGCGCTGAGACGCAAGGATGAAAATCGTGGAGCGTGGAGCGGCGAGCGGGGAGCGGCAGAATACGCAACTCGAAACTCGAAACCATCCATTGTCTCTGCGGTGAAATCCTTACCCTGCCCCCAGAATTGAAATGCACCCAAGATTAGAGGAGCTGTGCTGATGAGAATACAACCGATTCCCGTGACCCCTTCTTCCCCCCCCTACGTCTTGACGATAGACCTGGGGACATCGTCGGCGCGGGCCATGCTGTTCGATGCACAGGGTAATGCCCTGGACGGCATGGTCGCGCGCGAGGTCCACGCCATGCACGTCCGTCCCGACGGCGCGGTCGAAGACGATGTGTCCCATGTGATCGAACGGGTCGCCTCCGTCCTGGACCAAATTCTCGCGTTAGCCGGCCCGCAAGCTGCACAAATCGGCGCGGTGGCCATGGACACGTTCGTCAGCAACGTCCTCGGACTGAACGCGGCGGGCCAAGTGGTCACACCGGTCTACACCTACGCCGACACGCGCCCCACGCCAGACGTGGAAACCTTGTGCAGCCTGCTGGACGAACAGGCAACGTACCAACGAACGGGTTGCCGTTTCCACACCAGCTACCTGCCGGCCCGTTTCCTGTGGCTGAAACGTACTGACCCCGAACGATTCTCGTCGGTGCAGCAGTGGATGTCGGTCGGCGAATACTTGTTTGCGCTCTTTTTCGGACAGACCGCCTGCACCTTTTCCGTGGCGTCGTGGACCGGACTCCTCGACCGGAAACAGCTGACGTGGGACGAAGAGGTGTTTGCCGCACTTCCCGTGCAACCGGAGCAGTTTCCGCCGCTGGTTGATGCGAACCACGCTTTCCGGGGACTGCTGCCGGCCTGGGGGGAACGGTGGCCGGCGCTGTGCGGTGTACCCTGGTTCCCAGCCATCGGCGACGGCGCGGCTGCGAACATCGGCAGCGGCTGCACCTCCGCGGAACGCCTCGCACTCACCGTGGGGACGAGCGGGGCCATGCGTGTCATCCTGCCCGGCACACCGCAAACCGTGCCCGACGGTCTGTGGTGCTATCGCGTGGACAGCCGCCGATCATTGCTCGGTGGGGCGCTAAGCGAGGGGGGAAATGTCGTCCAGTGGCTCCGCGACACGCTGCAACTCGGCTCTCCTGAGGATGTGGAACGCGCCCTGCAAGATATGGAGCCAGACGCACACGGCTTGACCGTACTCCCCCATCTGGCCGGCGAGCGCAGCCCCGGGTGGCGACCAGACGCGCGCGCCGCACTCGCCGGACTGAGCCTGGCCACACGACCGCTAGACATCGTCCGGGCCATGATGGAAGCTGTCGCCTATCGTTTTGCACTGGTAGACCGCGCAATCTGCACGGCTGTGCCCCAATCCTCTGCCATCATTGCCAGCGGCGGAGGGCTAACCTCATCTCCCGTGTGGATGCAGATCATCGCCGATGTAGTGGGCCGCTCCGTCACGGCGTCCGCAGAAAGTGAATCAACAAGCCGGGGAGTCGCTTTGCTGGCGCTGGAATCTCTCGGGTTGCTGGAGGATGTGGGCGGCGTGCCACTGACCGTGGCTCAAACGTACGAACCAGACACCGGCAGACATGCTCGCTATCAAGAGGGGCTTGCACGCCAACAACGTTTCTACGCGGCGCTTCGTGACAACCGGCTCTGAGAATGGGCGATGCTGGACTCGAACCAGCGACCTCTTCCTTGTAAGGGAAGCGCTCTCCCGACTGAGCTAATCGCCCCAATCCGAAACTTCCGCGTTTCGGTTTTCGCGTTCCGGGGAAATTCGGGGAACCCGGAACGCGAACCGAAGCTGTGGACCCAGCGGGACTCGAACCCGCAACCTCCTGAATGCAAATCAGGCGCTCTCCCTTTGAGCTACGGGCCCCCATGAACCGACCCGGAAACGAACTGGCTATACCCCCGATTCTGTTTTCATCCGTCATCTGTCTCAGGTCTGGTGACCTGGCAGTTCCTGGCTTGCCGGGTGTTATCCGGCCTCGCCGTCACCGCTGCGACGGGAGTGAACCCGAAGGCCCACCCCACCCGCCTTGCTCCCCACCAGCCAGCGCGGTCGCCTAGCCGGCCGCATTGCTGCGACCGCTGGTGGGCTCTTACCCCACCCTTTCACCCATCACC
>CAZFFM010000173.1:0-7558 GCA_964517425.1 uncultured Ardenticatenales bacterium
TTATACGGCCAACGTGATTTTCGCCAGACTCCAGCTCCAACGTCGAAACATTCAACCTGGTTGTTCTTTGTGCCTTTGTGTCTTCGTGGTTAATTTGAGAGAGTTGCCGCGCAAAACTTTGACGCACACCCGATCGTTCGTGAATACTTGACGCCGCTCCGTTGTTGCGCTATACTATGAAATGGAAGAAACGATATGTGCGGACGATTCACATTGGCCTCCGATCCAGCAGCACTGCAAGAAGCGTTCCCCGGCTTTGCGTTGCCCCCTACCGACGAACTGCGCCCACGTTACAACATTGCCCCGTCTCAAGACATCGCTGCAATCGCGAATGACGCTGAAAATCAGGTGCGCTTCTTCCGCTGGGGCTTGATTCCCTTTTGGGCGAAAGATGAAAAAATCGGCTACCGCATGATCAATGCACGGGCCGAGACATTGGCCGAAAAACCATCCTTCCGCACCGCCTACCGGAAACAGCGCTGCCTGATTCTGGCCGACGGGTTCTACGAATGGCGTTCCAACGGCTGTACAAAAACACCCGTGTACATCCAAATGGAGTCTCAAGAACCTTTTGCCTTCGCCGGTTTGTGGGAAGTGTGGTCTCCTCCAGACAAAGAACCGGTCTACTCCTGCACGATTATTACCACCGCCCCTAACGTCTTGCTCGAACCAATCCACAACCGGATGCCGGTGATTCTTTCGCCCGAAGCGTACGATCTGTGGCTGGACCCAACGGAACAAACGCCCGACCGTTTGAGTGCATTGCTCGCCCCCTACCCCCCGGAGGAGATGATCGCCTACCCCGTTTCTACGCTGGTAAACAACCCGCGCAACAACTCTCCTGACTGCATCGCCCCCATTTCAATGTAAGACGCAATAAGCAGCACGTTGTAGCCCACTGGTTTATTCGCTCACCCCTCAAAAAAAGACAGGTAAGACCCCTCCCCCCCACAGCGTCTATAACGCTGTAGGGCAGAGTTATCCCTGCTCCTCACACCGGCCCGTTGCTAATTCAGTAGGAGAAGAAATCCATGCCAGACAAGAACGGCCCCATTGTTGTTTACGGCACTACCTGGTGCCCCGATTGCAAACGCGCGAAGCAGTTCCTGGGCGAACACCGCTTGCAATACAATTGGGTGGACATCGAACAGGACCCCGAAGCGATGGCCTACGTTGAGGAGATCAACGAGGGCAAACGCATTGTGCCCACGATCGTGTTTCCCGATGGCGGCCTCCTGGTCGAACCTTCCAATGCCGAACTGGCCGACAAGCTCGGGCTGCACACCAAGGCGGCGCGCAGCTTCTACGACGTGATCATTGTCGGAGGCGGGCCGGCCGGGCTGACCGCCGCGATCTACACCAGCCGCGAATCGCTCGATACGCTGGTGATCGAAAAATCGGCGCTGGGTGGGCAAGCTGCTGTGACCCAAGTGCTCGACAACTTCCCCGGCTTCGATGAGGGGATCAGTGGCGCAGACTTCGCCCGCCGACTGAGCAATCAAGCGCGGCGATTTGGCGTGGAACTGTTGCAGGCGCAGGACGTCGTGGACATCAGCCGCGAGGGCCAATACGTTTGCGTGAAAACGGCCAGCGGCGCGGAATACGGCGCGAAGGCCGTCTTGCTCGCCACAGGCAGCCGCTACCGCCGGCTGGACATTCCGGGCGAAGACGAATTGATCGGCACGAACATCCACTTCTGCGCCACGTGTGATGGCGCGTTCTACAAGGAGAAGGAAATCCTGGTCGTCGGAGGGGGAAATAGCGGCTTTGAAGAAGGCCTGTTCCTCACCCGCTTTGCCAAAAAAGTGACGATTGTCGAGTTCCTTCCGGAAGTGCGCGCCAGCGCAATCTTGCAGGAAAAGGTCGCTGGCCGGGATGATATGGAAGTGATTACGAACCACGCCGTGCGCGAATGTAAAATAGAAAACGGCAAGCTGGCCGGCGTCATCGTGGAAGACCGCGCCACCGGCCAAACCCATGAATGGCACCCCGATGGGCTATTTGTCTTCATCGGAATGTCGCCGAACACCGATTTTCTGCCCGATACGTTTGACCGCGACCGCTACGGATTCCTCCGTACCGACAAAACGTTGATGACAACCCTACCCGGTGTTTTCGCCGCCGGTGACGTACGTGAGGGAAGCACCAAGCAGGCCGCGTCGGCTGCAGGCGAAGGGGCCACGACGGCTTTGATGATCCGCGAATACCTCAAATCGCTGGAGTAATTGATACCCACATACACACAAAGGGGAGGTGATGCGCAAAGTATAGCGTTGTACAGGACAGTTCTTTTGATCGAGTCAGTTCACTAAAATAAGGAGATAAGACAAATGTTACGCAGATTCGGTTACTTGTTTAGCATGCTCGTCGTTTTGAGCATGGTACTTACGCCGCTCGCGCTGGCACAGGAGCCTACGTTTGACGCCACTGCTGCGGAAGAAGAAGGATATTGGTACTCTCGCTACAACCTGGGCAACCTGGTTTTCCGCTCAGGGCTGGGTGACACGTTCATGCCCGAGATGAGCATGATGCAGCAGATGGTCAAGATGGCCGATGCTGACCCCACCGACGGCGACACGGCTATGCCGCCGACAAATGCGGCCTTGCTCAAGTCGGTCTACGCCAGTGGCGACCCGCACTACACCCAGATGATTGACGTGAACGATTTTGGCACGCAGCGCTGGGACCCGGCCAGCTTCGACAAGACCGTAACCAGCCGTGCTTTGGGCTGGACCATGACGAAAGAGTCCGAGTGGGCCAAGCAGTTCCACGTGGACGATCACTTTGGCAAAGTCACCGACAATTTCGGCGCACAGTTCCGCTTTGTAGGTCTGGCACTTAATGCCGAATCCAAGATGCAGGCGCAGTACGCGCTACAAATGCTCAAGAACGACCAGGGCCTGATCGCCAACAGCGACGGCACGGTAGACTGGGCCGGCCAGTGGGTCATGCTGACAGCGTTCAGTGACCTGGGCGGACTGCTGGGCGCTTCAACATTGCCGCACAGCACAACCAATCGTTACGCCGATCCGGCAGCTTCGGGAATGTTCCTGGGCGCGGCCGACATGCTCTTTGGGGCCGTGGCTTCACGCCAACCGGCCGACACCGAGGAACTTTCTCTGGCCATCCAGGGCCTCACCTGGTACGCGGCAAGTACGACCAACGCCGACAACCAGGCCCAGGCCGTTGGCCTGATCAAGAGTCATGCCGACATGCTCATTAACGCCAGCCAAGACACTGCCACGAACAAGGCATTCGCCGTTCGCGGTCTCGTCGAGGCCTATCGCGTCAGCGGCGACAGCAAGTATCTCGACGCCGCCGTGAGCGCATTCAACAGCCTGGCCGGCGAGTTCGACGCGGCCAGCGGCACATTCTCCAGCCAGGATACGTACACCATTGACAACGTGGCCGTCATCATGGGCGCGATCAACAGCGCGCGGATTTTCACCGGCGACGCCATTGATCAGACCAAGGCTCAGGGTCTATTCCGTGATTTCTTCGAGAGCGTGGTGAACAAGAGCGGTTTGCAAATCTCTGTACCGCCCATCCCGGTCGGTAAGGGGACGTTTGAACAGGACGAGCCGGTGGTTTTCTACGGCTATCCCGGCAAACCCATGCCGCCAATGGCCGGTGGAGATTTCGGCATAGCGCCGGTCTTTGCCACCGAGGTGAAGTGGGATGGCAGCCAGTGGAGCGTAACAAACGGCAACTTTGACTCTGCCGGGGCGATGCATGCTTCCAACGAGTTCATCTGGTTCCACAACGACGAAGTAAACGGCTTCCCAGAAGTGACCGCAGCAGTCGCTGCAGCGCCGGCACCGGGCATGTTGCCCACCACCGGTGGCGAAAGCAACTCATCGAGCGTCGCTTTGCTGGCCGTAATCGCAGGTTTGATGCTGCTCGGTGCGGGCTTCGCCCTCCGCCGGCAGACGGTTGTGAGGTAATAACAAAATGAGCCGACATTTCTCTGGCGCACAAAACGCGCCACGGACACGGCTCGTATGGATGGGTGGGTTGCTGGTCGGCCTCTCCCTGGCTCTGGCCGGTTGCGGAGCCTCCAGCAGCCCATCCAACGCACCAGCCGTATCTACGCAACCGGCTCAAGTGCGTGCCGCTACGCCGACGGTGATCGAGCCAACGCTCGCGCCGCCGGCGTCGGCTACGCCGGTAGCCCCCACGTTCACCCCCGTTCCAGCACCAACAAAACCGCCGACAGTTGTACCCAGCCCGACCGTGGCCGCAACACAGCCCCCGTTGCCGACCGAGGCCACAGAACCGGAGGCTGGCACTCCCAGCTTTGAAGCGGACGTACTACCTATCTTTGCGGACCGTTGTACCAAGTGTCACAGCGGAGCCAACCCTCCGCGCGGTCTGCGGCTTGATAGTTACGAACATGCTATCGCCGGCGGCACGTACCGTCCGGTCATCATAGCCGGCAATGCGGACGAGAGTCCGCTAATCCGGCGTATCAAGGGCATTGCCACACCGCGAATGCCTTTTGATGGCCCGCCCTTCCTTTCTGACGAGCAGATCGCCACCATCGAGGCCTGGGTAACGGCCGGCGCACCGAATAACTGAACCACCTGCCGGCAAACCGGCAGCCATATTATCTGCCGAAAGGGGCAGCCCGCGAGGGTTGCCCCTTTTGAGTCATGATGGCTGATTGACTGACAAAACTCTGTCACAAACATGTCATCGAGGCAAAGTCAGTGACAGAGGTGCACTTCATACCTTCTCTTTTTAAATAGCATCCTGCTATCCGAGCTTACGTTCCAGATCTCTTCGCTTCATGCAACCATGACCTTGTCACGAATTACGTCTTTCGGTAATCCTCGAAGGATATCTTCCCTGCGATCCTCCAAAATTAGTTCTATGGCTTCTTTTAAGTTCTCCTTTGCTTCCTTTACCGTTTCTCCCTGGCCATTTGCTCCCGCTATTTCCGGGCATATAGCCCAATATCCTCCTTCTGGAGCAGGTTCAATAATTGCTGTAAATTCAGCTTTCATATTTTCCTCCTGATTTTCTATGGCCTAACGTGGCCATCACCTGCGGCAATGGAGCGCAGCGGGATTCCCGTTAGCGTGCATGGCCTGGTTGGGCCTGTCTTCTACTCGTGCTGCCGTCGGTACGCATTACGCAAGGCATCAAGGAGTTGCCGGCCTTGGACCTCATACGTCCTGAACTCATCAACATTGTCACGCTTGAGGTGCAGTTGGCCCTCGCCCACATTCCCTCGGTGTTGACCGGCGGAGTAGTAGCGATTGCTTGCCACCTCCTTTGATGGAAGAACCCAGTAACGAATCTTGTCGCGCCAAACGCCGACCCACACGAATACATCGCAACACCCTGGCTTCACCTGTTGGAAGTTCATGTCAAACGGCCTTGGGGAATCTGATGCAAGCGCCTTCACGTAGAGCGGAGCCTCGATCTCGAAGTCCACAGCTCTGGACGCTTTCACTTCGATCTTTATCCTGCGGTCAAGCCAGAAATCATACTGTCCGGAATACGAGGGATCTTTCTTCTTGGAGGGCTTCTCCAGTTCGGGGACCAACTCCTTGAGGTGTCCTTGTGCCCATTTCTCGCCAAACCCTCGTGGTGCGCTGATCTCGAAGATGTAGAGATAAAGGTTCCGCTCTATGTACTCGTCACGGAGAGCATAGTAGTCGTCAATGGTCAGTTTCTCTCGGCCAAGGAGAGTAGAGATCATGTATTCATATTCGTTGAACGGATAGACCGAAATCAGATTCTGGAGCCTGTCGTACACTGTAGAGCTGTCTTCCAGTTCATTGATCAGACTCTCTAAATGGGCCTTCAATTTCTCCATTACCAAAGCTCCAATACTGGTTGTTCGACGTCCTCAACGCCATGCAATTCTTTCTCGAATGGGTTGCTGTTCTGCCACCCCAGCTTCCCAAAGGTCCGCCAGCGCTCCAAGCGCCGAATCATAATCTCGCAGTAGATGGGGTCTGTATCGCAGATGAAACACCGTCGTTTCGATTTGTCTGCGGCAATGAGCGTGGTGCCGGAATGGCCAAAGAAGTCGATCACGGTGTCTCCTTCATGGGAACTGGCCACGATAAGGCGTTCAATTGACTTGAATGGCTTTTGTGCGTAGCAACCGTTGACGTTCTCTTCCATCCGATAGAACACCTGCTGCACATCCACCCAGACGTTCCCAGGTCGAATGTTCTCGGACTTGCTGCGCTCCATGTTTTCCGTCTTCTTCCCGTTAACCTCCTTGTAATAGCCTCTCAGAATCTTGGGGATATCGGTGTACTGTACTGAGAAAGCTGGATTGCCTTTGACGTAATACAGGCATTCTTGCCTCACAGCCATCCAGTTCTTCTGAGTTCCGTATCCCCTCTGGTTTCTCATCGTGATAAGGGAGCGTGAAGAGAACGCCTTGAACCGACGCATCATCAGCATGAAATCGGGCAACGGTTGGAAGCCCTCGTTCTGGTCAGCCCCCAGCCAAATGTAGAGCGATGAGTCGGCGCAAAGCGAGGCATTCGTCGTCTCTATCCATTTTGCACACCAATCAATGAACTCTTGGACAGATCGCGTCTCGAAAGCGACGAGGTTGTAGGGAGGATCATGGACCGCCAGTTCCGACTTCTCCCCATCCATCAGGGCAGCGATCTGGTCAGGATTGGTGGCATCAAGGCATCCAACGCGGTGGCCCCGGACAGGGTCAGTCCAGATCTCCTCGGGTGCGAGCCTGCAATAGGGCAGCAACGCTTCCCGCGTTTCTTCGTCATCATCTAATCGTGGCAGTGTGTGGTTCTTCATGTCTTCATTTCTTGTGTCCAACGATTTCATCATCAGCGGCGGGGCGGCATTTTACTCGAAACATCCTTTGCAAGACACCATTATTGAAAAAAAACGCGCCGATTCCCCTGCGGCAAAGCCCCGTCCGCTGCATGATGGGTTAGGTGCGCTCTTCGTTTGAAGCTACTCGATATTACCATTAAATAAACCCAATTGATACGAACCATCAGCTTTCAAATCGATTTTTCGCGGCATGTATTTCATTTCATCTACTCCGCCTAATTTGTTGATGGTATCGGTTACTGTAGGGATGCAATACTCAGCCGTTTGCTCTCGAATTTGAGGAGTAGAAAAACGTAGCACTTTCCACCCAACGGCTTCTAAAGCATTATCCCGGAGGTTATCTTCGGCTGCTTTTTCAGGGTTGGCGTGCCAAGTATCACCATCTGTTTCTACATCTGTATTACCGCTTGCACAATAAACGGCAAAGTCGAGAGCGTAGTTATGTTTTTTTACGGTAATGAATTCTTGTCTCTCTGCTGGGATATTGTGTCTTTTGAATTCTGCCCATAAACGGTCTTCCAAAGGGCTTTCATCGTATAAATCATTGATTTCAGTCGCATTGATGAATTTTTGCCAAGTAGTGGGAATGAAAACTATTCTACGCCAACGCCTACTGAGAATGGGTTTGGGTAATCTTTTTGGTGGTGCAAGAATTAGCTGATAGTACCAGTAGTTCTGAAAACTCCGCAGAACTCTTGAGTTTTGGTATTTGTTACCCGGCCCCGCC
>CAZFFM010000174.1:0-7535 GCA_964517425.1 uncultured Ardenticatenales bacterium
CCTGGGTTGGCGTCCCAGGCCCCGTCATTCATGCGGGGCCGTCTGACGACTGACAACTGACAACTGGCGACGGGCCGCTATTTTCATAACAGTCATCATGAGCGATTGCGCGCCACCAAGGATGAAAATGGCGGACGGCGGCGGATGGAATCACGCCGCCTGGGTTGGCGTCCCAGGCCCCGTCATTCATGCGGGGCCGTCTGACGACTGACATCTGACGACTGGCTACTGGTAGCTATTTTCATAACAGGTAAGAGAGGCGCAGAGCAATCTGCAGGGAGAGACGAGTCTCGGCTTCGTCCAAATCCAGACCGGAGATCTCGCCAATGCGTTTCAGCCGGTAGATCAGCGTGTTGCGATGGATATGCAGCGCTTTGGCCGCCTGGCTCATGTTTCCGTGGTATCGAAGATAGGTTTCGAGGGAGGGGAGTAGTTCCGTGTCGTGCTTCTGGTCATACCGCGCCAGCGGTCCCAGGGTTGCGTGATAGAAACTGTAGGCTTCCTGCGAACCGCGCAAGTCGTATAGCAGGCGATACATGGCCACATCGTTCGCCGTCAGCACACCGCCGGCTGAAGAGAACAACCGCCTTCCCCAGTCAAGCGACTCTCCGGCTTGACGGAGCGCGTCGTAGAGACCGTCCACCCCAGCCTGGCCACGGCCAATGCCGCAGAACAGGGGTACAGCGATGTGATGAGTCGTAGCATTCCGTGTCTCTTCGGCCAACTGCCGGATCTCTGTGATGCCGGGGGCCTTTGGCGCATGACCCAAAAGAATCAAGCGGTTGCTCACACACCCGGACAGCATATTCCATCCCATGTCCTCCGCGCCACGTAGCGCAAATTGTTCCACATGTTGCCACTGTGGGGCGATGGGATGATCGCCCACCGCGGCAGCAAAAACCATGGCCCATTGTTCCTCTTCCAAAGCGTAGTCCAGCAAACGAGCTAACCGGAAGATGCCTCCTTGCGCGTTGCGAGATCGTGCCGCCAGTTGGCGGATGAATTCTGCGCGCACGTTCGAACGTGCCAGCGCGGCCGAACGTTCTCCCTCTAACCGCTGGGACCAGGCCAAAGCGGCCTGACCGACCACAAGTTGTGAGAATTCGTCCAGTGCGGAGCGCTTGTCGGCCAGACCGATGGCCGTTACAATGTGGTTTTCGATGGTTACTGGCGCTTGCCAACCGGCCCAGTCCGTTGTGCCGGAGATCTGGCCGTAGGCCGGTTCAAGAGAGGAAGCAGATTTCAGCGAAGCTATCCCATCAGCTACCCAGCGCCCGATTTTTTTCTCTGGATATCGCGCACGGCCCTCCGGGGGCGAAATGCACACCTTCTTGTGTTGGTCTTGGAGGATCGCTGCATGACCGGTCAGCTGGGTGAGGGCAGCAAGAAACTCTTCTGATCCGGTGCATGCTTCGCAGACCGCTGAAAGCTGTTGGGCCAGATCTTGAGCCCGTACCGACTGTTGGGAACTCTTCTGAGTGATCAGCCGCTGTATTGCCTGGGCGGCCGGTACGGGGTTCGACCCGTCAGGCAACTGTAGCAGAGGTAAATGAGACTTTGCGGCGAGCGCGATAGCTTCTGCATCGGCTGTGCCCTCATAGGCGATGCCGGCGATACCCAGCCCAGCCATGTCGGCGATCACGTGGCTAAGGGTAAACTCGCTGCCCAGACCATGGATTGCCTGCAGGGAGAGGATGACCAGTTCGTCTCCGTGGAGGGATCCGAAAAAGGGAGGGGTAGACGCCATCGCCTGGGCCCACGACACCCTCTTTTCCAACTGATCTTGCCCGACGATTACCTTGGTACCGAAGGGGAGTGCCAAGCGCAATGCCTGTCTGATGGTTGTTTGCCACACGAAAAAATACCTCCACGGCTCATAGTGCTGGGTTGGGTGGCCAATTATACCATCATGACCTGGTTGACTGACAAAAGTCGAAGCGTATTTTCCAAAAGTGCGAAAAGCGCGTATACTACTTTCCTGAGTTCCACACAAAGGAGGGTAGAAAGTGGAAAACACGCTTCACCTTTATGATACACTGATTCACGTGCTATGTCAACATCGGAAGTGGCTCGGGGTGCATTTCAATTCTGGGGGCAGGGTAAGGATTTCACCGCAGAGACAATGGATGGTTTCGAGTTTCGAGTTGCGTATTCTGCCGCTCCCCGCTCGACGCTCGACGCTCCACGATTTTCATCCTTGCGTCTCAGCGCCTTTGCGTCTTTGCGTTAAAACGATTCTCACCCCCAAATTGAAATACACCCCCCGTCGGTTGCTGGTGGCTGTCTGGTATGTCCTCACCGAGCAAGCCGCTGACCGCCATGCCGTACCAGAGAAGGTTGCCTTCAAGTTGATGATCTGGGCCTGGAAGCTGACCGACGAGCAACGTGGCGGACTCCCCTCCCGCCAGTTCGTGCGCTATGGGCTGTTGCGGCTCCGGCTGGGCGATGACCTGACCCACATCATCACCGGCAAGGCCACGAAGCGGCCGATCGCTCCGGCGGCGGAGGTGATGGCTCTCTGCCCTGACCTGGCCGTACTGGGCTGACCGGCAGTCTGGCCCAAGAACCGCATACTGCGTCAACCGCTAATCTGCTGCAGCGAACGGCAGACTGCAGCGGGCGGGGCGAGGTATGCCCAGATAACGGCGCTACGCCGAAGGGGAACAAATTTAGACAATTTTAAGGTTCAAGGACTTGACATTGCAATTCATCGGTATGCCGCTGCAAATCTGGTAGGCACAGGGTAATCTATCAATGCCATGGTTCAGAGAAAAAGCTAACGAAATACTCGATGAAATAAAAGGCGATAGGAAACTTGGTCGGTATAAGGAATGAAATGATGAGTAATCCACAAATTGTTTTTGCACAGTTGGTAGAAGTTCGAACTCAGACATTGAAATACCTTGATGGCCTGACGCAAGAACAACTTGACTGGAAACCTTCGTATGATACCGATGAAAGCGAATGGTCTCTGGGCGAGGTTTTTATGCATCTTGCCATCGATGAAGTATATTTACGGGAGTTGATCGCGGTGCCTTTATTGGAAGGGGTTAAACCGCCAGAGATGGTTGGATTTCTGCCGCCGCCACCGCCATATAAGCAAACGAAAGAAGTAATAAACTATTGGTTTGAACGCGCACGGTTGCAGACACGTAGATATTTTGAAACTTGGCCCGCAGATCCAAATTTAGATGTGTTGCATGAGGGTGGATTGAGGGTGATGAACGGTTTGGAGTGGCTTGAAGGTTACGGGGGACATGAAGCATTTCATCATCAACAGATTGAACACTTGATTGCACAGGTGAGTGGAGAATTGTAAGAGCTGCCCAACCCCGCCTACAGTGGACGGGGCTACGCCCCGAGGCTAAGCAACGCGATTTCTTAAGTTTGGTTTGGAGCAAAGCCGCGATCGGGCTACAAGCGCCCCGCCACTGAAGCCACCGTTCGGCAGCCTGAAGGAGGAAAGTACGTATGTCAAGAAGTCTGCACCTTGTTTTGCTTTTGGCCGGTCTGGCACTTGTATTGGGTGCTTGCAGCGGTGCAACCGGTCATTCACCCACTACTGCCCCTGCGCCAACTAGCACGTCGGAGAGTGTTACATCGCCGCCAACCTTGACTGCAAACCCTGTGCCATCTAGTACCTCGGTGGCTGCTACTGCCACGTTGCCGCCAACCGTGATAGCAGAAACGCCTGCGGAACAACCTATTGAAAGCGCCCGTCCTCTCTCCCCCGCACAAGGCGGCCCGCTGGCCTCGGACAGTAACGACTGGTTCGCCACGGCAGGAAAATGCGTTGTCTGCCACCAGAACAACGTGGACGAGGCCGGTAACGACGTTTCCAACGGCGAATACTGGCGCAGCACCATGATGGCCAATGCCGCAATCGACCCCTACTATCTGGCTGGTGTCAGCATCGAAGTTGACCGCCATCCAGAGTTTGGTGCGGTGATCGAGGCAAAATGTAACACTTGCCACATGCCGATGGCGCATTTCAGCGACGCGGCGCGAGGGAAGCAAGGCGTCATCTTTGGCGAGAACGGCTATCTTTCTCCACAACACCCACTTCACACGCTGGCGTTGGACGGTGTCTCTTGCACCACCTGCCATCAGATTCAAAGTGAAGGGCTGGGCGACTTTGCCAGTTTCAGCGGCGGGATGGTCTTCGACCGGCAAGCCCCGCCGGGACAACGCGTCCTATTCGGCCCCTTTGCTCCCCAGCAGTCCGGCAGGAACATCATGTCGGGTGGCTCTGGGTTCGTGCCCCAGCAAGGCGACCATCTCGTCCAATCGGAGCTGTGCGCCACCTGCCACAACCTGTACACCAACTACGTTACCGAAGAAGGCGTGTTGAGCAAAGACCACTTCCCCGAACAGACGCCCTATAATGAATGGCTGAATTCCGATTATGCTATGCAGTCCAGCTGTCAGGACTGCCACATGCCGCTGGCTGAGGGCGCGGTTGCCCTCTCGAACGTAGGTCCTGCTATCATGCGCAATCCCTATGCGAAACACAGTTTCGTCGGCGGCAACCTCTATTTGCTCGAAATACTTAAGAACTTTGGCGGCGAACTCGGTGTCCAAGCCAACACAGAACATTTTGACGCGACCATTGCCCGCACCCAGACGCAGTTGCAATCCAAGACAGCAACACTCGCAGTCACCGAACCTGCCCGGGCGGGCACGACGCTGAGTTTCGATGTCACCGTGAGTGCGCTCACCGGACACAAATTCCCCACCAGTTATCCTTCGCGCCGTGCTTGGCTACACGTCACGGTCAAAGACGCCGACGGAAAAGTCATCTTCGAATCGGGCGGAGTGAGCAATGATGGCACCATCCGTGGCAACGACAACGACGCCGACCCGCTGGCTTTTGAACCGCACTATGATGAAATCACCAGCCCCCAGCAGGTGCAAATCTACGAGGCCATCATGCAGGACACAGGTGGCAACGTGACCACCGTGCTGCTCTCGGCTTCGGCCTATGTGAAAGATAACCGCCTGCTCCCCACCGGCTTCGATAAAACCGCTGCTTCCAACGACATTGCGCCGCAGGGAGACGCGCTGGCAGACAACGACTTTGTCGGTGGAGCCGACACCGTCACCTACCGCATCGACACAGGGTACGCGGAAGGCCCGTTTACGGTTGAAGCGGAATTGCTCTATCAATCCATCAGTTTTCGCTGGGCACAAAACGTCAGTGCCTACGATACGGAACAAGCCCAAACCTTTAGCGCTTACTACAACACCTTGCCAAATCTGCCGGTCCTTGTGGCTGCTCAGAGCATGCAAAGTGACTAGATATCCTGGATAAAGGTCGCCCTTCGTGTTTGCATACGTGACGCCCAAAGGCAAGCTTGTCTGCCACAGCCCACCAGGGGGCTATTTTTTCCAAAGGCTGGACGGTGTTTCCTTACCGATCCGCTTCTTAATAGCCTCTTCTTGCAGCTTGACCCACGGCTCGGAATTGTAAGAAGCGCCCTTGGTGCTGGCGTAGCCGGCTGCAAATTGACTGAGCACGCCCACTGCGCTGGGATGACCCCGCGCGGCCTGGTGTTTCCCTTCGTCATACAGCGCGTCCAGAACCTGACGGGAGGTGTAGCCGGTCAACTCTTTGTTCGCAAAGGAGATGAACTCCGAGGCCGTGGAAGGCTGCTTCTCGTAAAGATACTGCCGCAGCGTGTCCCGCAGATTGCTCTTGCTCCCTCCGCCACAGCCTGCAACAACGATCAATATCGCCGTCAATGCCACGATCATGAGAACATATCGTTGAACCTTACCTATATCCATGACTCTTCCCTCCATTCAGAAAGTGTTGGAGCCGGAATAGAGATTCCGGCACTACGGTATCTGTGGCTTGTTTGCCTCTTCTTCCATGACCAGTATTGTCGCTGTACCCAGAGCCAGATAGAACCAAAACAGGGTAGAGGCGTGCGGAAAGCTCAGATTGAAGAAGTAATGATCGAACAATCCACCTACCATTGCCCCTGCAAGGGCGGCCCCCAAGCCCAGCAAAATCGGTTCAAGCCCAGTTTCACGGGACTTGTGCAACGTATGGAAAATCCACCCGAAAAACGCACCCATGATGGCCAGAAATACGCTCAACCCAAACAGGCCCATTTCTTCCGCCATAAGAAGATACACACTGGAAACGCCAATGTAAATATCAATATCGGGTGTGCCCACAAACCCGACGCCGAGCAACGGATAACGTCGAATCAGTATCCAGGCATCTTTGTATTCGCCGAAACGCATTTGTGTGGCCAGGTCCTCGCCTTGCACCCCCTGCGAGAAGTGCTGGACATAGCCCTGCGTCTGCGGCAGAACGAGAATGACGACCGCCACAAGGATCATGAGTGGCACCCAGCGCCGGTAGCGCACGACCCCGATGATGAGCAGGGCGAACAGCAAACCGGCCATGGACCCCCGCGAGAAGGTCAGGATCATGGCCACGCCCATGGCGATCAGTGCCGGCACGACCAGCCAACGTGGGAAGAGCGGGCGGCGGGCGGCAAGTTGCGGCGCGGTCAGGGCCGTCACCAGAATGAGCAGGCCGCCGAAAACGTTGGGGTCGACCGATGTGGATATCGCCCGTTGGGCCAGTTGGGGATTGTCTTCGATAAAGCGCAACACGCCTGATCCGGCAGGATAGCCAACCACGCGCAACGCAGAAAGCATGCGCTCGCTCCATGCCGGGGGAAGGAAGTAGAGCACAATGCCGGCGAAAGCCGCCGCCGTTCCCGCCAGGATGAGTACCCGCACCAACCACTCGATCTGATCACGGCGACGGATTCCATCTACCACCACAAAATAGAGCAGGATACTGAGTGCCAACTCCAGGAAACGGCGCAACGTGTTCTTGTCCAGACCGGCGTGGGCCAGACCAGCAAGGAACGTCAGAAAGATCAAGCCGGTAAAAAGGGAAACCAGCCAGGCCAACGCCGGGAAGCGCGGTCTTTGCGTTCCAGCTTGGGCCAGGGTACCCATGAACCACACAGCGAAGACCGCCAGCGTAGCCATGTCCAGGAACGTTGGTTGCAGGCCCAGATTGACCGGCAGCACGGCAAACGGAAGGAGTACAACAACCCCCAGCATGGCCGTCAATGCCCATTCTATGCTGCGCAACATCCACAACCCGCCGGCCAGACCGAGCAATGCCGCAACGGTCAGGATCGGACCCACAAAGCCGAGCAGCGCGCCCAAAAGCAAGCCGCCGGCCAGTGCCCCGGCCAGTACAGCCCACAGCAGTTCGTGCCGGCTGGTTTGGAAACTGGTTCGCAAACTACTTTGCAGGGTTCTCAGGTTTATCATTGATCACAATGTCATAGACCTTGCGTGTTCGGCGGGCTACGGCCGCGGCCCGAAAGCGACTCTCTGCGCGCCGGCGCGCTTCCCGACCCATGCGTGCGCGCAGCGGTTCATCGGCGAGCAAACGGTTCATGGCCCGGGCCAACTCCTCCGTGTCCCCGACGCCGGTGAGCAAGCCGGTCTGTTCGTGTTCCACGAGACAGGGCACGCCGCCAACTCGCGTGGCTACC
>CAZFFM010000175.1:0-7431 GCA_964517425.1 uncultured Ardenticatenales bacterium
AGAGGGATTCGAACCCCCGGTGAGTTTCCCCACAGCGGTTTTCAAGACCGCCGCCATCGTCCACTCGGCCATCCCTCCATTAGCCATCCCGGTGTTCCCTCGTAAATCACATCAAGTATAGCAGAGGAAAGGATATCTGTCAAAAATCTCTTCCCCCCCCACCCCTGTGTCCCCGGTTTGCGCTTGTTTCCTGATTGCTGTATAATTTCTACATAGCGAAAGCAATTACATTTCCGTACTTGTTACCCATGTTCTTCATCTACCACAAAGGCACCAAGACACAAAGTAACCAGATGTGTTTTTGTCAAGCGGTCAACCTTGTTTTTCTCCGTGGCTTTGCGATTGGTTTCAGGGCAGCGGGGATAGTAAACGAACACACTTTTCCAAAAACTTCGATCACATAGCAGTTTCCACTGAAAGAAAAGGTATTCTGAGGCCTGTCCTCGGGCCGATTTTCCGCACCCGAGGACGAGTGCTGGAACTTTTTTCAGTAGAGTCATAGAAAGGTTCGACACATGTTTTCACTAACCAACCGCCACAGATTCTGGGTCGTGATGTTCTTGTTGTTTACTCTCTCTGCCGTCGTGCCGGCGACAGTGGCTGCCCCATCCACAGACGCGCCCTCCCCGGCGACCATTTTCGGGCAAATGCAACATCAGGCCAAAGGGACCCTGTTCGTTCATTGGGATGAAACTACAGGCGTGCCGCGATTTCTGCGCGGCGCAATACCCTTCGTGCCTCCCGAGGCGAAGCAAACAGCTACGGCACGTGCCCTCAGCTTTTTTGAGCAATATCATGACTTGTACCTCATGCACAGCCCCCAAGCCGAACTGACCGAAATGGCGGTGCAGACCGACAAGTTTGGCATGACCCATGTGCGTCTGCAACAGGTGGTGCATGGCGTGCCGGTGTGGGGCGCGCAAATGCTGGTGCATTTTGATGCCGAAGGCCACATTCGCGCAGTCAACGGCACGTACCTGCCCGGTACGACTGTGGACACGACGCCCGCCATAGACTTCGACCAGGCCGTCCGGCTGGCCCGCACCAACTTGCTCGTGGACGAGCGAGCTGCGCTCAATCAGGACCAATCCAAACTTGTCGTCTACCGGCGCAATGGCACAACCGTGCTGGCCTGGAAGGTCCAGATATTTGCCGACAACCCGCTGGGCAACTGGACAATCTTCGTCGATGCGCATAATGGCTCTATCGTACACCGCCTCAACGCCCTCGATACCGCAAAAAACCGGCTGACGTATGATGCAGGGTACGGTAGCAGCTTGCCCGGTACGCTGGTATGCAACGAATCTGACCCTTCCTGCAGTACGGGTGACGCTGCACAAAAAGCTGCACACACCAACGCGGGCTACACCTATGACTATTACTTCACGAAATTTGGGAGGGATAGCTATGATGGTGCAGGTGCAACACTGATTTCCTCGACCCACTACAAGACCAACTATAATAATGCCTTTTGGAATGGCTCGCAAATGGTCTACGGAGATGGAGACGGTGTAACGTTCTCGTTCCTCAGCGGGGCGATTGACGTAGTGGCCCATGAACTTACCCATGCCGTTACAGGCAACACGGCCGGCCTGATTTACGAGGACGAATCGGGTGCCCTGAACGAGTCGTACTCCGATGTGTTCGGCGTCTTCGCCGAGTTCTACGCCGATCCGGCACATGCCGACTGGCTTCTGGGTGAAGATGTATACACGCCGGCCACGCCCGGTGATGCGCTGCGCAGCATGTCTGATCCCACGCTAGGGACCTACAGTGCCAACGACCCGCGCAACAGCGGGGGCCAGCCCGACCACATGAACAAGTATGCCCACTTTCCCCTGCTCATTGACCACGGCGGCGTTCACATCAACAGCGGCATTCCCAACAAGGCCGCCTACCTGATTGCGCACGGAGGGACCTTCTCTTCGGTGCCTGTTACCGGCATTGGCAATACCAAGACAGAGCAAATCTATTACCGCACACTTACACACTACCTAACTCCGGCATCTTCATTTTGGGATGCACGCGAGGCAAGCATTCAAAGTTGCAACGACTTGATCGGTTCCTTTGGAATTGCCAGTGCCGACTGCAACTCGGTACAGAATGGCTTTGCATCTGTAGGCATTGGCCCCAGCACAACAATGACCCAACATCTCTACTTGCCGGTGATCCAACGTGTGTCTTCATTTGCCTATACTCCCGGAATTTACGGGGAGGTCACCGATGCCGGCAAGCCTGCGACTGGAGTGCAATTGAACCTGCGCCGTTGTGTGTATGGCGGCTCCTGTACCACGCAAGCCACGGCAACCACAGACGGTTACGGCGTGTACCGCTTCACCGGCGTGCCCTCCCTCTCCGGTGCCTACTATTACTACGTCCGCTATCTCAACCCATCAACCCTGGCAGCTACGGGAGAGACTTCGTCTGCCCTGCCGGCCGGAGCAGACATCCACGAAATGCCTTCGCAGGCCACCTTGGGCGATGTGGGCCAATTCCGCTCCCCCCTGCCGCAATCGCCGGCAGATGCCACCGGTACGACCACGTTGCTGAACGAGACGTTCGAAGGTAGCTTCCCAAGCGCATGGTCGGGTATTAACGGCCACTGGGGCAAGTCTAGTTGCCGTGCCTTTGCAGGTAGTTTCAGTGGTTGGGTAGAGCAAAATTCGGGAATGCCCTGCGGTAGCAACTACCACACGAGCGAGCAGGGATGGTTGGTTTTTGGTCCCTTCAGTCTCAGCGATGCCAGTGCTGCTTCTCTGAGCTTCAAGCTGTGGTTGCACTCCGAGCAGACGTATGATAAGCTGTGCCGATCAGCCTCCACAGACGGGAACACGTTCTACGGGACTTGCACATCGGGTAATACCGGCGGCTGGATAGACCGCACGCTTGATCTGAGCAGTGTGCCCACTTTGGGGAATCTGCTAGGGCGCTCCAGCGTGTGGATTGCACTGTATTGGGTTAGCGACAGCGGTGTGACCTACGCCAACGGCGCCTTCGTGGACAATGTGGTGCTCCAAAAGACAGCCCCCGGTGGTGAAGTCCCCAGTGGTGACCACATCGCGGCCTGGTATGGCGACACAATTGGCACATACACTGCCGGAACCGACCGGCGGGGGGGCAACTTCGACATCGCCGACATCAGGCTGGCCAGCCCCGGCGATAGTGCATCGCAGTCTCTCCCAACCACCTTCGATTGGAACCGGCGAGCGGCAGCGTTCCCCGATCTATACCAGTTCGAGGTGTTTGGCTCCGGCGGGTCTCCCCTTGGTGCGGGAAGTATCTCGGACTACACGAGCAGCGCTTATACGCTGGACTCTCTCCCCTCCGGCTTCAATACAGGCGTTCAATATTCCTGGAACGTGATTGCCTACGGGCCGGATGGCTATGGCGTTTCTCGCTACAGCCGCCGCATCACTTTCACCGCGTTGGCCAATGGCGAAGTGGTGATGGTGAACAAGGGTCGTGTGCCTACCGCACAGGTGCAAGACCTGGAAGCACTGCGACCACGCGAAAGGTAGGTGGGCCATACAGAGAAAATAGCCTGCTCGCAATTGGTGGGCGAAGGCTTGCCTCCTGCCCCCTGTTCAAAGACAACGTGGTGCGATAGGGCACGCAACCACGCAAGATACCTGCTTCGCTCTCAGCCCAGAGCTGCCAGGAACTGGTTCAGCGCTTGCATCACGACTTGCAGGGCTGCTGGCTCGTTGGGGTTTGCATCAATCGTTATGACTGACTTGGACTGGCCATCCCGATAATAGGTGATGGTGTAGATCATGCGGTCGCAACAGGTGTTTTGCGGCAAATACGAAGACTGAAGAGCGAAGAAGTTTTCTTGCTCAAAAACGCGCACCAGCTCCGCAACTTGCTGGGTATCGGCCTGCAGCGCACCTTGGGGCCGGTTACGGCCTTTGATTTCCACTTTGCCATCGTTGTGAATGACCATCGTCTCGGACGAGCCGGCGATGCCCCCTTCGCTTTGGTACACGATGACGACGTCCTTGCCGGCAGTAACCAAAGGGGGCGCAGGGGCCGGTCGTTGGTCCGGCGGCACACCACTTTCCGGCGTCAGTAGTTGGGGTACGACCGTTCCACGGCCTTCTGTATCTGTCGTCTGTGAGGGGCTGGCCGCCGGCGCGGCACAAGCCGGCAAAAGCGCCACCCAAACAGTCACAGCAAACAGGATAACCAGATTCTTGCGCACAGCTTTACCCTCCTTCAGACCGGCGTAGTTTTTGAAAAGCGGCATCAGTCTGCTCTGGTGGCTAACTGCTCGGTCTCTCACCTAATATGACGGTTACCGTGCGCTTTTCGTTCCCCCGCTGTACGTCTATTTGGACTTTTTGCCCCACCTTGGTGTTACTCTCCAAATAGACCGTCAAGTCCTTCTGGCTGGTCACCGGCCGGCCATCTATCCCGACGATCATATCACCACCCAGGGGCAGGATCAGATTGCCCATCCGCACTTGCTGGGTGCCACCGCGCAACCCGGCCTCCGCCGCCGGGCCGCGTTTGTAAACACCCACAACCAGCACGCCCTGGTCCACGGGCATGGGCAGGTTGGCCTTCCGCAAGGCTCGCGCTTCCTCTGGTGTGATGTCAAACAA
The DNA here is from genome assembly GCA_964517425.1 of uncultured Ardenticatenales bacterium. GTDB lineage: Bacteria > Chloroflexota > Anaerolineae > Ardenticatenales > JAADHH01 > JAADHH01. The sequence goes on from CAZFFM010000175.1 coordinate 4,605, forward strand.
TTCCAAACCCAACCAAGGGTGCCGGTAGTGGCCGGTGGCAATGAGTTCCGGCACAACGCGTTGCACCGTGCCCACAGGGATGGCAAATCCTATGCCGGCAGAGGCCTGGCTGGGACTGAGAATCTGCGAATTGACCCCAATGACCCGCCCCCGCGAATCGAGCAACGGCCCGCCAGAATTGCCCGGATTGATCGCTGCGTCGGTCTGGATGATTTCGCCGATAAAGCGGTTGTCGGGGCTCTGGATGATCCGCCCCAGCGAGCTGATCACGCCGGTCGTCAACGTACGTTCCAAGCCGAAGGGGTTGCCAATGGCAATGACCCGCTGTCCCACGCGCAGCGCCGACGAATCGCCCAAGGTCACAGGAAACAACTCGTCCGGCGGCACAGATATGGAAATCACGGCCAGGTCATTCGAAGGGTCTGTGCCGACGACGCGACCGGTCACCTTGCTCCCATCCGCCAGAGCAACTTCAATTTCTTTGGCCCCTTCCACCACGTGATAATTGGTAACGATGTGTCCCTGCTTATCAATGACAAAGCCAGAGCCTGTACCCTCTTGGGGAACCAGGTTGAGAAAGAAATCGTACGTATATGTGCGGGAAGTGATGTTCACGACCGCCGGCCCCACAGTTTCGTAAACGTGGATGACGACTTGTTCGGCCGCATCAAAAGCGGCCAGCGCATCTGCGGATACGCCCTGTGTTTCGGACGGAGGGGTGGGCGTTGCCGTGAGCGGCACGGGTGTGCTGGTTGCCTGTACTGTGGATTCCGCTGCACCCGGCGGGGAGCCATCTTGCAGATGCAACGAGGGCAGCGCACAAGCGAAAAGAGCGCCCGCGAGAAAGAGGCTGCCCAGCAGAAGCCGCCACGGCTTCCGAGTCTCTACTGCGCCGGCGAAGGAGACGGATGGTGAGCCGTGCCAGAGTGACTTCATGGAGCCCTCCTTATGGTTGTTGGGGAACGGTGGCCGGCCTGGCACCGAGTTCTATCTGGACATGCGTCTCTTGTCCATCTCGCAAGATGGTCAGGTCCACCGTTTGCCCCACTGCAGTCTTTTCCAAATAGACGATGAGATCGTCAAAGTGGCGCACCGGCTGCTCGTCAATGGCCAGAATGACATCGCCACCGGCACGCACCGGGCGGCCCTCAAATTGGGCGTCACGTGTTCCCCCGAGTACACCGGCGCTATCCGAAGGGCCACCCTGAATGACATCCTCAACCAACGCCCCTTGTTTCACGGGCAAATCCAATGTCTGGGCTAATGCAGGAGTCAATGTTGTTCCTTTGATTCCCAGCCAAGGGTGATCAAAATTTCCTTGCGAGATAAGAGCCGGCGCTACCCGACGAATAGCATTGGAAGGAATGGCCATCCCCACGCCGGCACTGCTGCGCGTCTGCGAGAAGATCAACGTTGTCACACCAATAACCCGTCCCTGCGCATCTAACAGAGGACCGCCCGAATTGCCCGGGTTGATGGCCGTGTCTGTCTGGATCAAGTTTGGTAAACTGAAATGACTTTCACGCAAGAGTAACCGCCCCAGCGCGCTGATGATCCCGGTGGTTACGGAACGTTCAAATCCAAAAGGATTTCCAATGGCGATAACAAATTGACCCACTTTCAACTGGTCGGAGTCGGCCAATTCCACGGGGTGTAGCATCTTGGGGTCTACATCAACGCGAATCACCGCCAGATCGGAATCAGGATCGGTGCCGACGACCTGAGCATCCACCTCCAGGTCGTTGGAAAAACGGACTCGAATGCTTCGGGCATCCTGCACGACGTGATTATTGGTCACAATGTCTCCATCGGTGTCGTACACAAATCCGGATCCGCTTCCTTCTTGCACGCCGCTGCCATCTTGGGGCACAGAAACCACGGAAATGTTCACCACCGACGGAGCCACGCGCTCATACACATTGTTGATCACTGCTTCCTGCGCCCGGACCACGCTCAGGGCCTCCCCCTGAACGGGAGTAGCCAATGGCCCTTGCGTAGGGGTGGACATGACGGAGAGTGTGCCAGGAGCGGACGAAGGTCCCGGAGCTTGAAAACCGAGCGCCGATGGACCACCAGCGCGCGATACGGCCACCAATCCTACGATACATATACAGGCTATCAGCAGAATAGCCATTGCTCCGACGACCCCAAAAACGATCCCCCGATTCTTCTTCATGTGCGTACCGCTCCTTCCACTTATGTTGATGACCGCAAATCGGCCAGTTTGCGGAACAATATTTTCTCTTCATCGGTCAAATCTTCAGGGAGTTTCACCTGAACCTCCACTAGCAAGTCTCCACGTCGATCCGGATTCTTCAGATTCGGCATGCCCTGCCCGCGAAGGCGAAATACACGTCCCGGTTGCGTTTCCGGCGGGATGGTGAGCTGGAGAGGTTTCTTGATGCCGGGCACCGGTATTTCGCCTCCCAGAACCGCCGTGTAGAGATCGGCAACGGCCTTGCACCGCAGATTATCCCCTTGCCGCTTGAGGACTGTATGTGGACGGACTTTTATCTTGAGATACAGATCGCCTTTTGCCCCGGCGCGCAGTCCCGCTCCCTCGCCGGCAATGCGGACACGGGAACCGGTCTTCACGCCCTTCGGAATCTTCACCTCCAGGCGCCGCCCATCTGTATGGAGCAATCGCTTCGTTCCCAGATACGCTTCTTCCAGTGAGATTTCTACGGGGTGTTCAACATCCTGCCGTCTATAGTTCGTTTCTGCAAAGGGGTGTTGCGCAGCCCGGGATTGTCCCATTCCCCCGAATACTTGCTCAAAGAAGTCGGAGAAGGGCGATTGCCCGCCAAACACATCGTCCATATTGCCA
>CAZFFM010000176.1:0-7421 GCA_964517425.1 uncultured Ardenticatenales bacterium
AGAAAGTCGCTGAAGCGACTGCCCGGCGGGAATTCAGCCGCTTCCAGCGGCTTGGCCTGTGCGTCAGTGCCGATTTCCAATCCGGCACGGCCTGACGGCACAGGCCTCCGTATCAGAATCATTATCTGAAGACCTATAGGAGAAGTTGAACTTCTTGCTTCTAACAGTCTACGCGGCTTTGCTTCTGATCTCGAAGCGATCCAGGTCGCGGGCTACAACCACGTTGGGGAAAATGGCTTTCGCTTCTGCGGCAATCTCCGGTCCCTGGTAGCGGCGGGAGATGTGGTTGAGAATGAGGCGACCGACACCGGCCACTTTGGCCAGCGTGGCTGCCTGCATAGCGGTGATGTGTCCAAAGTGCTCACTCAATTCCTCGTCATCTGTCAGATATGTGGCTTCGATGATCAGCGCGTCGGCGTCCCGGGCAAATTCCACCAGGTTGTCCACGCGATCGGTGTCCCCCACATAGACCAGTTTGGTGCCCGGAATCAGTGGGCCCAGCACATCATCGGGCGCGATGGTCCGGCCGTCTGCCAGTGTGATGGCCTCTCCCTGAACGAGTTGCCGCCGCTCCGGCCCAAAAGGCACCCCCAGAGCGGCCGCCTTCTCTTCCAGGAAAGGTCGCCGCGCCTGTTTCTGGAAAACGTAGCCGATGCTATCGCGGCCCTTATGCTCGACCGGAAACGCGCGCAGCTCGAATGACGAATCGGAGAGGATAACACCGGGTTTCACTTCATTGAAGGTTATGTGCAGATTGCCACCACCACCGCGCAACACTACCTTGAAAATCAAATCTCGCACACGGCCGAGCGCGCGCCGGGAGCCGTAGATTTCCAGCCCTTCGGTGGCCTCCCACCGGCTGAAGGTAGATACCAGGCCGGCCAAACCTAGGATGTGGTCCAGGTGGCCGTGAGTCAATAATACACGATCCAGCCGCCGGAACCCGATGCCGCTGCGCAAGATTTGCCGCTGCGTTCCTTCCCCACAATCAACGAGGAAGCGGTATTGCCTGTATACGACAACGGATGCCGTCACATTTCGCTGAATAGAGGGGGCTGAAGCAGAGGTCCCCAGAATTACAACTTCGAACACTGTCTTTGCTCTCTTTCGTTATCGTTTTTCGCTGGAAGGTGGAATCACGAAACGGTCTTATCACACAACCAAGGTCAGGATGCTTGCGCTGGTTGGCCCCACGATCGCTGTCGCCAGGCCGGTAAAGAGTAGGATGAGGGCCGCAAACGCAAGGTTCAAGCGAGCCAGAATGCGAAAGCGGCGCGTCAAAGTCTGGAGGTCGGCTTCCTCGCCCAAACGGGTGGCCCGCTCGTGTTTGTAACGCAGGTCTGGCACTGTGACAAAGTTGAGGTAGAAAACAAGGGCGATACTCAGGCCCACGGCCAGATGTTTGGCTGTAAGCAGAATCGCCCAGGCATTTTGAATCTGCAGAAAGCCGGCGTAGTTTGGGTTTATGCTCATCTGCAAGAGCCCGGTGGCGATCAGAACGGCCATGGCAAAGTAGGCCAGCCGATTCAAGCGGTTCGTCACGGTAGTGGCAAATGAATCGGAGGCACTTTGGGCCGGCGCAAACGCACGAGACGGATCCGGCGCGACATACAGGCCGAGCAGCGTACTCCAACCGACCCAAACCAGCGTGGCGATTAAATGAAAGGTGTTAGAGATGCCCAGAAGCCATTGTTGCCCGGCCATCCTATAAGTTGTCGTATCCGACTGTCTGCCACATTCCCTCAATCAGGCGTAGAGGAGAAAGGCAGTCACGGCAAAGGGCTTCGGTGTCGTTGGTCTGTTGCGCCAGATGCCCACAGCGGGGGCAAGAAACCGAGGTGCGGTAGTACGCTTGCCGCACGAGCATGTTGAGCAACTCCTGAGGATCGTCAACGTGGAGTTCTTTTTGCAGCGCATCGAGCATTGCCTTTTCCCGGTCATCGAGATCCAACCCGCGTAGGTTGGCCAGATGCTTGATCTTTTCTTCCATGTTTGGAACCTCCCATGTCTTTTGAGGGGATTAACAACCAACTGTCTGAAAGAATTATAGCAGAATTGCGCGTATGATGCAATCAAATGCGAAGAAGATTCAGACAAATTGCATAGCAGTTTGGGCAGCGGCTTGCGCCAAGTCGCCTAACGACCTCTTTTGCACGCCGGCCACCGCCAAACGCTCTTCTGGCATCGGAACGAGTATGCGAGGGACCTGGCTGCCGGCGAGGGCCCGGACCACGGGAGAGAGGTTGCCCTGCGCATCTGGCCAATAGACAGATAAGGGAGCTATGACGACCGCAGCCCTTGCCAAGAGCGTTTGCAGATTGTCGGAGGAGGGTTCCAGGCACGCGGCCAGCGCCGTTCTGGCCTGGTCGCCGAGGCCATAGCCGATCACCTGTGCAGCGGGTATGGCGCGACGCAGTTGTCGCCCGACTGCACAGCCCAGTTCGCCGCTGCCTGTATCCACAACCAGGATGCAGGGGGGAGACTCTCCGCTCTGAACGCGCGTGCGCTCCTCGCCCAGTTGCCTATCGCGGCGTAGTGCCAGCCAGTGGTAGGCCCAAAGCAATGCTGCTACCAAGCTGTTGCTTACTTCCCCGGCAATTTGATCCCAAAAATCGTGGGACATCGGTGCGCCAAGCAGGACGTTGAGCAGCCGGTAAACGAACTGCGCCGGCTGAATAAGCAGTATGACCGCTGCGGCAAAGAGAGCCAGGTAGATATATGCCTTGCGCAGTACCGAACGTCGCTCTTCGACACCGGCCGGATCGTCCGGCCGGCGCGCCAGCCGGTCTGTGACCCGCCAGTGCCAGACCCAAACCGGCGTTCCTACTATCAACATGGCCGCATTCAGGCTCACTTGCTCCCTGAACCAGTCCGCGCTAAATTGGTAGACGAAGTTGCCCCCCCATGTCTGCTGTACCCAGAATGCGCCGGCGGCGATGAGTGCCCCCAACAGATGGGCAAACCCCCAGGCGACCAGGGCCAGGCCGGCACCGGCGACGAGGTAGTAGTAGAGCCGGCGCAGTCTCGCCTGGTGAGGCGCTTCAGATGTCTGGCCAATATCAATTTGCAAGACCCGCCAGTGGTACACCCAAAACATTGTGCCTTCAACAATGAATGTGACCGGCCATGTGAGCCGATCCAGGAGCAGGGTGTTCCCCGGATTGGGAGTGCCCAGCAACAGGCGCAAGAAGTCACGCAACAGCAGGGCCGTGCTGGTCAGGGCGGCGATTGCTGCAGCCAGGACAACCAGGTAGAGGAAAACTTTGCGCACAACAGAGCGTTGTTCTGCCAGCCCGCTGCGAAAACGACGCTGCGCCCACACCCAATGACTCACCCAACCCGCGCCGCCGACGAGCAAGCTGGCCGCGTCGCGGGCCAAGTGGAGGTCCAGGGCAAGCGGTGTATTTCCCGCCGGGGGGATCAGGCTGTGCAGCAGCGCGCGCAGCAATTCGGCGAACCCGACGGCGAAAAGGGCCAGCCCGATTGCAGCCGTCGCGTACAGGTAGATGCGGCTCCAGATTGCGCCGGGTTCAGTTTCGGCACCGATCAGGCAGTCGCGCTTCGCCAGATAGCGATGGTACGCCCAGAATAGACCGGCAACGAGGACTGCGGCCAGCGGCGAGCCGATTTGCGCGCGTACCGGCCATCCGGTCGCACCCGTCGCAGCCAGGAAGAGCCGCTCCAACAGCACGTGGGCATGAAAACCGGCAACCAGCACGGTCACCAGCAAGACAGCATAAAGGTAGAATTTACGGGCGGCGCTGTGCGCATGGTCCTGCCCCGAGGTCACCGCTCGTTGCGCCAGGAACCAGTGAAAAACGTAGACCGGCAGCGCTACGACAAGCAGTGCAACATTGAAGGCCACCACATTGCGATCTGCCGTACCGGCCAGTAAACTCTGCGCCAAACGCAGAATACCGTGCAGAGAGATGAGTACGCTAGTCAGGGAGACAACATAGAGGTACAGACGTCGTGCGGTGTCCATCGTCAGTCCTGACCTTTCCACGACGGGGCTTCAGGCGGGCGCTGCTCCCAGTCGTATTGCCAATAGGGATAGAAGAATTTGGTGATGCGCCACCGGCCTTCGATTTTGCGCAGTTGCGCGGTCTCTACTCGTTCATAGAGCGAATCGGAAAAGGGGCCGGCGGCGTAGAAAGTAGTGACAAAGACAGCAACCGTGGCTTTTTCACCACTGATGGTCGTGTTGTCAAAACGCACGCGGGAAATTCGGTTCGTCTCGGGGTCTTCATTGCGTTGCCGGCTCATGGCGGCGGCAAACTCAGTGACGTCTGGAGGGTAGGAGGGTGCGATAAGAGCAAATGCGTCTAAGTAGTGTTCGTCGTTTAACGCTTGGATATAGTCCCAGACGACGCGTGCCGGCGTTCCCGGCTCGGGTGGCGGCTCTCCCGCGCGCCCCTGCAGCCCCACAGCGATCATGCTGGCAACAATGAGCAGGGCGGCCAGCGCCAGAATACCCCACAGGAAGCGATCTGTTTCACGCATTACACCCTCCTTGAAAATAAACGAACGGGCAAATGAGCGAATGCCCTCGTCAAGTCGTTCGTTTTCGCGCGCTACGCATAGCTTCGTTGAAAGTCCGGGATGTAGCGAATGAAAACAACAAGGCCCACAGCAAGACCGGTGTACAACAGCACCGGCGGCTTGCCAAGCAATACGATGATGACCGGCAAGGTCAGCACAGAGATGCCAACAGCGCGCGCTGCATGGTGCAACAGGCCAAAGTGCAGGACAGCCCAGACGATAAACAAGACAGCCAGTACGTCCGGTGCCAGCCAGAAGAGAATACCGCACCCGGTGGCCAGCCCCATGCCTCCGTGGAAGCGGGTATAAACGGGCCAGCAGTGTCCGGCCACCGCCAGGGACGCCGCCAGAACGAGGCCAACGTCGCCGGTGCCAAGCCATTGGCTGATGGCTACGGCTGTGATGCCCTTCCCCGCGTCTGTGACGACCGCGAGTATGCCGGCGCGTAGCCCCATCACGCGCATGACGTTGCGGCCGCCGGTGTGTGTGCTGCCGGCACGCCGGACGTCTTGCTGCGAAAAGACACGCCCCAAGATCACGCCCGTCGGAATCGCCCCGATCAGGTATGCAGCCACGCCTGCTACTATCCAGCTCAGTATAGGTGTCATAGGTCGTCAGATGCCAGTCGTCAGTCGCCAGTCGTCAGTCGCCAGTCGTCAGTCGCCAGTCGTCAGTCGCCAGTCGTCAGATGACAGATGGCGGTCGCCAGTTGTAAAACATCCTCCACGAGATGTTGCCATTGATAGTTGATCATTGGCAATTGACAATTGACTATTTTCATCCAATCACGTGTAGTCTCCCCGGCAGCAACTCAACATCAATATGCGTAGCCGGTGGCCAGATCTCGCCATCGGCATGTACGGGAAGGGGATCATCAGCTTCCACAATGACCCGTCGCGCACGGTATTGATGAACAGGCTTCTTGTCCAAGTGGGTGCCGCGGACGACGTGGGGCAGCAACTGCAAAATCCCGATGCGGCCCAAGCCGTCCGCCCAAACCACGTCCAACAAGCCGTCGGCCGCATCGGCTTGTGGCGCAATCCAGAACCCTCCGCCATAGCAGCGTCCGTTGGCTATGGCGATCATGGTCACCTCCTGCGATATGGTCTGGTCGTCCAGGGTCATGTGTACGGCCGGCGTGTTGTAAGAAAGGGCCAGCGTGCGCAATACGGCCAGCAAGTAGAGGGGCAGGCCGGTCAGCCGGCGGATTTTGCGGCTCTCCACGGCGACACGGGCATCGAAGCCGATGCCGATGCCATTTGTGAAGATCCGCGAGCCGGTTCGCCCCACGTCCACGTGACGAATGTTGCCAGAAGCCAGCCTTTGTACAGCAATAACCGGGTCAGGGGGCAGGTCGATCATCTTGGCGAAGTCGTTTCCCGATCCCGCAGGGATGATGCCGAGCGTTCCGGCCACGTCGTCGCCGGCCGCGTCCACCAACCCTTGCACCACTTCTTGCACTGTGCCATCACCGCCCATGGCCACAACGCGGTGGTGTCCTGCGGCACGGGCACTGCGGGCCAGTTCGACGGCGTGACCGCCACCCCGGGTCATAGCCATTTCGAAATCAAGCCCGGCGTCTTGCAACAATCGCTGGACTGTGGCCCATAATTGCCCCGCTTTCCCACGTCCTGCTGTTGGATTTAGAATGATTTTCACAGGGTCATCCACATAACACGGCATTTTCAGCCACAGATTGCACGGATTTCCATCTATTCTTGCTGGTTTTTCCGTGAAAATCCGTGACCATCCGTGGCAAAAATAAAAAACGTCAGTGTCCAGTCAATAAGAGAAAACAGACCTCTTCGACAGCTCGCTAGCCGGAGGCAACACCAACAGCAAGCGCGACCATTCCGAGGAGCACGAACCACTGGCTGTGCCGAAGATACCAGGGATGGCCAAAGCGTTTCCGGTGAGGTTGCAAAGCAACCTGGAAGACGAGCGCGTAGGCAACGATGGAAGCGAGCAGGGGTGTCTTCATGGCAAAGAGCAACGCAACCAACGCTCCTTGAACCAGATTTGCGGCTAAGAGTGATTTGCCGCGCCACAGGCTGGCGCCAACGATGCTATACATCAGAGCCGGCAGCAGAGGGAGAATCCAGCCCATAGACAGACCGCCGGCGGGTGCTGAGATCAACGCCAGATTGCCGGCCGGCAACAACGGACTGTTCGCAAAAGTCACGAAGCCCAACACCCAGGGCAGCCCCAGCGCGAAGACAGCACGCGCGCCGGCAGAGTGGGGACGGGCCACGATTCTTGTCCAGAACAGCGCCCACGCCAATGCGATGATAGTCACCAAGGCAACCAAGGGGCCCAGGACGAGAGAAACTCCCAGAGCAAACAGAAGCTTTCCCCCAATCGCTGCCAGGATTGAGGGCATTGGTGTTTCGTTTGCCAGGTGGTCAAGCCATCGGTGCAGGCGGTCGCCTGGACTGCCGGGTGCGGTGTAGGGCAACGTTGGGAAATGCCAGATTGGCAGCTCTGCGGCTTCGGCGTCAGTCGTTGCGAACTCCCCGGCCGCAGCCAACGTAGTCCAAACTGCACCCAGCAACGGGTCTGCCAGGAATGCGAGCAGCACCAGGGAGATTGCGCTGGCTGCGTTCAAACCGACCTTCCCAGAAGCAAGCGCACCGCAGATGCCGGCGACAGCCGGGCCAAACCACAAGCGTCGCTGTCCCAACCTGAGACGCAAATCAAAAAGTGTAAACGGTGGAGACGATGTGGAGGTAGCTACCACAGCAGGCCTCGCCTTCTCGCGTAAGATGGTCATGGTCAAGAGTATTATACCCCTGAATGGCAGACATGGCAAACCCAGAATCGGTTGCGGGTGTCCGTCAAAGTTTTGCGTCTGCAATCATTCACGCCCTGCCCTTACCACC
>CAZFFM010000177.1:0-7411 GCA_964517425.1 uncultured Ardenticatenales bacterium
TTTCGTATTACGAGTTTCCCCAACCGATGGCCGACCGGTTGACTGACGAGGCGTGGCAAGCGATGCAGTCCAGACCGGAGAGGCCGGCCTGGACTGCCAGCTTTATCATGCAGTGAGCATCGTTGTCTGCCCGATCTCAGAGCCAGCCCTGGTCACGCATGGCTACGCTGAGCACCGGAATTTCGAACTCGCGGCCCTGCGATGCGAGAAGCGCGTAGTAGAAAACCATGATGGGCGGCAAGAGGAAGAGCGGCAAACTGATACAGGCCAACAGCCATCCCAGGCATGGAATCTGTACCAGTACCACGTCTATGAGACCGAGCGCGGCATAGAATACGACAGTGGCGCTCCACAGCCCTAGCGACTGCATCGCATGGACCCGCTGGTAGCGGCGTTCGCGCATGTCCACGGACAACAAGACGATGGCCGGCACCAGGAAACCGATGATGTAGCCCAGAAAGGCCACCAGCTTGTCCTGTTCCGTGATTACGTCCGCGGCAGCCGGTCCGGCGTATTCAGAATCGGGTTCTGACGCCACCCCGGAATCTTCCGCTGGCGTGGCAGCCTCGTCTGCTTCCGACTTAATCGTCACCGTCTCCGGCGAACCTTCCGTCTCCTCCTGTTCCTCCGCCTGTTCCACATCGCTTGCGGGAACACCAGATTCTACGTTGGCTTCCACATCAACGGGAGGCACATCCGCCGCATCCACAAGATTCTCCGTACCCTCGTCTGTTTCCGGTTGTTCCACCAACTCTTGAGAATCGTCTACATCACCTGCCATAAGTCACCTCCTGAGCAATACGTGTTTGCCATTCTGTGTTACGCTGCACCATAACTGATCCGTTGTAAATGCTATACGCAACAAGGCACGCCAGGTTGCGGTAAGCTGCTTTGAAAATAGCTACCAGTAGCCAGTCGTCAGATGTCAGTCGTCAGACGGCCCCGCATGAATGTCGGGGCCTGGGCTGCCAACCCAGGCGGCGTAATTCCATCCGCCGCCGTCCGCCATTTTCGTCCCCTGGTGGCGCGCGCAACCGTGCTCATGATGACTGCTTTGAAAATGCGTTGGCACGTTAGCCCGCCGAGAATTCCGCCATCGCTTCACTCCCGGCTATTCCATTCGTTGCTCTACGAGTACACTGCCGCCGGCTAAGTCCCAGAGCCCAACAGGGCGGCGAAAATCGGTAGCCGTATGGCATTTGTGGTGTGGTATACGTGGTATTTACGACAAGTTTACGGCACTTTCACGAGAGATTTACTGACTTTTCCTCTGTGCTGTGGCATACTGAAAACGTAAACTGTGGCGCGTAATGGGTGAAGACGTCAGTGTTCTTCCCTTACCACAAAGACACCAAGACACAAAGCGTACAAAATGGTTCACTCATGCCTTGAACGTGCAAACGTGCAACCTTGTTTTTCTTTGTGACTTCGTGTCTTGATGGTTCATTTGAGCGTGGCCGGGGACGGGTAACAAATACGTTTTCGGAAATGGGGGTTCTATGTCAAACAACCAAGTTACACTCGATTCTCTGCTCGCGGAGGTGGATGCGTATCCCGATTCGTTCGAGGCAAACAGGGCCGTAAGCGAGCAGTACTTTTCTCTCGGGGAACTGGATGCCGGGCTTCCCTATCTGGAAAAGGCGTTGGCATTGGACCCGACGTATGCGGCCGGCCACAACCAGATGGGGGTATACTTCTTTCAGACCGGCCGCCTGGATGAGGCCGAGCGCAGTTTTAGCAACGCGCTGCAAAATGACTTCCATCTGTTGGACGCCCACTTCAATCTGGCCACGCTCTATCAGCAAAAAGGGGACTATGCCCGGGCTTTGTCATTCTATAAGGAGGTTGCGGAAGCGAATCCTGGTGACAGCGAAATCTGGGCCAGGATGGGCGAGTGCGCAGCCAATCTGGGACACGATCAAGACGCGATTGTGCTCTATGAGGAAACCCTTCGCCTGAATCCGGCAGACCTGAACGCGGCCGTGCGCCTGAGCAACATGCTTCTCGAGGATGGACAACTGGAAGCGGCAACAGACGTGCTCATGACTCTGTTGCGGCACAACGCGGACGTGCCGCCGATGATTCATTTCACGCTGGGGTTGTTGTTCGAAGGGCAGGGGCAATATCAGGTTGCCATGACTCATCTGCGCGACGCAGTGGTCGCCGATGAACAGAATGAGGAAGCTTTCTATCACCTGGGGCGCTGTGCCCACTTTCTGGATAATGGGGAGGAGGCAATCGCTTTTCTTTCTCGCGCGGTGAAGATCGAGCCGGGCTATGCCGAGGCCATCTTTGAGCTGGGTCAGACCTACTACGATCTTGACAAAATTGAGAACGCGATCATGGCCTTCCGGAAGTGTCTGCAGGTGCAGGCCGGCAAGCGAGAAGAGGCAGCCCAGTGGAGTGACCCTGTGGACGATGCCGAAGACGTGCCGGCATACAACGCTCTGGGCTATTGCCATTTGCAACTGGAGGACTATGACACGGCCCGCTCCGCCTGGGAGAAATCGCTGTCGCTGGACCCAGACCAGCCGGATATCGAGCATGCGATTGACGACATCCCCCGTCCGCTCTACCAGCCGGTGAGCCTGACGATTGATGATTAGGTGGGCGAGTTGGGTATCAAAGCGCAAATTCATTCGGGGGTCTACGATGACAGAATCATATCGCAGCATAATGAAGCGAGCGAAGCAACTGATCGAGGCGGGCGACCTGGCCGGCGCGGTCGCCGCATACCGCGAAGCGGTCACGCTGGCCCCGCAGCGGCCCGATGCGCACTACGAGCTGGCTCTGTTGCACCATAGCCGGGGCGAAATTGCCGACGCGGTTGCTGCGTTCCAGAAGGTGGTCGAATTGGCCCCCCAGGACGCGTCGGCGTGGAACAACCTGGGAGTTTTGCATTACGGGCAGAGCGATTGGGGGCTGGCTGAACATGCCTTCCGGCAGGCGGTGCTCTGGGACGGGCGCTATGCCGATGCCTGGTACGGGTTGGCCAAGACGTTGCTCAAGCAGGAGCGCAAGCCGGAGGCTGCCCAGTCCCTGCACACCTGTCTGCGCTGGGAGCCGGGACACGGCGGAGCAAAGAAAGCCCTGGATGCGCTGCAACCCAGTCCTATCGAGACGCCGGCGGCAAACCGATTTCGTGTAGGCTTTGTGTCCCTCTGGTTCGAGCGAGGCCAGGCTTATGTGACTCGCATGTTGCGCGAGGTCGTAGCCCAGGAACAGGAGACGTTCGTACTGGCTCGAAATGGCGGCACTCCACAAGCCCCTATGCTGGCTACCACAGGCGAATGGGCCGTGCCAAATCTCACGACGTATCCCGAATACCGGATTGACCACGATTTCTTCCAGCGGTGGGTCAGCCAGAACCGGCTGGACGTGGTCTTCTTCAATGAGGAGTACGACTTGGGGTTGGTCCAAGTTGCCAAACAGGCCGGCGCCAGAACGATCGGCTTCTATGAGTGGGAGTTGTTTGACCCTGCGCTCGTTCCCGGATGCAATGCCTTATACGACCGGATCATTTGCCAGACCGATGCCTGCTACAGAAAATACGCAACGCTGGAAATGAACAATCTGACACGGATCAAATGGGGTGTTGACCGCTCCCTCTTCAAACCCGGAGAAACCCGGTCAGACGGACGAGTGCGCTTTTTCCACCCGGCTGGCTGGGGGGGTATGCATGCACGGCGCGGCACCCAGTTCGTAATCGACGCTTTCCGCAAGGCAAACCTGCAAAACGCCGAATTGCTTATCCACACGCAGCATGGCAAGGGCAGGGAACAGGATGGAAACATCACCTTGCAGCACGGCACGGTGCCCCGCGAGGAATTGGTGCGCATGTATCAAGAAGCGGACGTGGCCGTTCTCCCCTCCAAGTGGGAAGGACTGGGACTTACCTTCCTGGAAGCCATCGGCTGTGGACTGCCGATTATTACCGTGGACGCGCCGCCGATGAACGAGTTCGTACGGGACGGCGAGACCGGCCTGCTGTGCCGGGTGGTCGAACATCAGCGTTACGACGGCATCTTCGTCGAAGGGGCCCATGTGGATGTGGACGACATGGCAGAGAAGATGCGCTTACTCACCGATGCCCAACTGTGCGCTTCCCTGCGTGAACGCACCGAGGAACTGGCCGATGAGTTCTCGATGGAACGATTTCGGGACGATCTGTTGCACTTGCTCCGCGATGTGACTGCCGGGCTGGATGGCGTCCGCCTGAATATCGGCTGCGGAGCCGACATCCGGCAAGGGTATATCAACGTAGACTTCCGGCAAATGGAGGGGGTCGATCAAGTCACGGACGTCGCCCATCTGCCCTACGCCGACGAAACGGTTTCCGAGCTCCTGGCAAACGACATTCTGGAACACTTCCCCCGCGCTCGAACAGAAGAAGTGTTGGCCGAGTGGATTCGGGTACTGAAGCCAGGAGGCGTACTCAAACTTCAGTGTCCGGACGTTCGCGCTCTCGCCTATGCTCTGGTGACCAACCAGGTACCGGTGCAGGAGTTTTCCCGGAGAATATACGGAGGGCAGGATTATGCTGGTAACTTGCACTACGCCGGCTTCGACATCCCGGCGATGAAGCGTCTTTTGCGCAGCTTCGGGATGTGGCCTACGCAAGTAGCGACTTACAACGGCAACCTGGGGATTACTGCCGTCCGAAATCCCCATCCAAAAGCGAAGAATCCGCGGATTATCCTGATCAGTGCTCGGCTCAGCAACTATCCCTGGGGTACAGGCAATTTTATCCACAAGGCCCTCACTGCACTGGGCCACGAGGTGGTAGATATTGACTTCCGACGCGATCGCGAACACATGGAGGAACTGCTCCAGCAGCCGGCAGATTTGGTGATTGCCTACAAGGCATCGGGGATCAACCCTCGCCTTTTGGAGATGAAGAGCTGCCCGACGGTACTTTGGTACCCAGACGACGTACATACTGTGCAACACGCTCGAAACGACTTGCAGGCAAGTGGTTATGCGTATGACTACGTCTACTACTTCGATCAGGCCGGCCTGTCTACCCTGCAGCGAATGGGAATCGCACATAGCAGTTTCCTGCCCCTGGCCACGGACCCCACAGTTTACCGATACATTCCTGGCACAAAAAAGAAGTACGACGTCGCCTTTGTCGGCAGCGTTTATCCCAATCGCCGCGCCCTCCTCGACCGACTCAAGGAAAAGTTCAACGTCCTGGAGACAAAAGCCTTCATGGAAGACATGGTACGCATCTTTAACGAGGCCAAGATCGTCCTGAACCTGGGAGTGGGTAACAGCGGCTACCCGTTGAGGGTGTTCGAGGCACTGGGGAGTCGTTCTTTCCTCCTGACCAATGAAATCAGGGAGGGAGACACGTTGTTCAGGGACCGGGAGCATCTGGTGTATTTTAACGATGAGAACATTGAGGACCTCATCGAGTATTACCTGGAGCACGACGACGAGCGGGAGGCCATTGCACAAAATGGCTACGAAGAGGTGGTAAAAAAGCATACTTTCGGACTGAGGATAGAGAAGATTTTGCAGGATGTTGGAAGGAAATCCTTTACCGCGAGTACAGATAGCTCTGGGGTAAGCACATACGAACTGAAGCAAACAGCACTTCAGAGATCTGTACAACCATTGCCCCAGATAGAAGTCGCACGGAACGCAACATTGTGTCATCAGAAAATGAATGACCTTCCAGAAAAGATGCCCATCATTTTCATTTCCGTTGATGGTTTGAGACACGATTATCTGGGATATAACAATGAGAAAGTAGGAACCCCGACTATAAATGAATTGGCACAAGACGGCGTGGTTTTCACAAGGGCAACTACGGTTGGGGTAGTGACAACTATGGCACACATTTGTATGTTGACCGGCACTGTTGCAGAAAAAAATGGGGTCTTGAATTTGCCTAATTATAATCCTCGATGCAAGGACATCTTTACCAAACTATCAGAAGTTGACTATAAAACCAAAGCTTTTGCAATGTACGGAATGATCTTGGAATATCCTTATAAATACTGGCACTTGGATAAGAATAGCCAATTTGAAGGTGCTGCTGATTTTCCAGAAGTTCATCTGAAAGTAATGGACTGGATACAGAGAAATTATTATGAAAAGTTCTTCTTGTTTTTGCATTACTGGAAGGTACATACACCGTATGGCCTAGAGCTCGACAATGTCGGACAAAACAAGTATGGTGCTGAGAATATCCGAGAAATCGTAAGGTTGATAGAGACAGGCGAGTTATCTCTCGAGGATGTAAGAGCAAGTTATCGAAGACAGATAAGATCGGTCAGTGAAGACCACCTAAAACCGATTCTTGATCATCTGAAACAGAAGGGTGTATATGACAAAAGCTTGGTGATTCTCACTGCCGATCACGGTGAAGGTCTAGGATATGAACCTTATGATTTAGAGAACTATAGGAACTTTACTCACAACAGAGTCAATGAATCGGTTGTCCGAGTGCCTTTGGTCATCAAGTTCCCTAAGTCAATGAACACTGTGACAGGTATAATAGATGAGCCTGTAACACACTTAGATATTCTGCCCACGATATATTCTCTAATACCAGGAATCACCTTTTCAGCTGACGAGGAGGAGCTGGATGGCAGAAATCTATTGCCGCTTTTAACAAACACACAATCTTCTCATGAAAACGCAGTGGCTGTAAATGAAAAGGATGATGCTCAAGTAGTAGGAGCTGATGATAGTGAAGAGGTGCAAAAGCGTCTTGAAGCTTTAGGATATTTGTAATTTGGGGCCAACCTCAAGATACCAAGACGCGGAGGGCACAAAATGGTTATACAACTCATGCAACCTGTCACCGTTGAACAAGTAATCACCATGCTTAAACAGTTGCCACCAAGGGACCGTTTGCACGTTGTTGGACAAGTCTTGCCGGGGTTGGAGCGGGAATTACCCGCTGGTCCCCAGCCACGCAAGTCGCTCCTCGGTCTGTGCGCAGTTTTCCACGAGAGGATATATGATGCTGGCGGCTATCGCCGACACGCACGTTGCGATTTGGTGCCTCTTTGACGATAAACGTCTCTCGGCAACCGCTGGAAACAATTCGAGCGACGGTAGCGTTCGCTGAACGGGGAGCGCGTGCGACCTCCCTCTCTGCCCGCCTCTCTGTGCGGGGCGAAAATGTACATCTTTTAAGGATCAGAACATGGAAAGTGTGAACGAACCACAAGGCCACCCAACACTTTCGGCCTGCATGATCGTCAAGAACGAAGAAAAGTTCTTGGCCCAGTGTCTGGACAGCATCAAAGACGCGGTAGACGAAATCATTATCGTGGATACCGGGTCCACTGACCGCACGGTAGAGATCGCTCGGACGTACACCGACAAGGTATACTTTCACCCCTGGAACAATAGCTTCAGCGAGGCGCGCAACGTTTCCCTGGACTACGCCACC